>JAAEKA010000624.1 GCA_014155705.1 Anaerolineae bacterium clx_CAG2
CTTCCTCACCCTGGCCATCGTCATCGGCGAGTTCACCATCGCCAGCTTCCTGGTGGGCATCAACGCCTTTGGCCCCTACATGTCGCTGATCGGCCAGAACAAAACTTACGAGTCGTCAGCCCTGGCGATCATCAGCTTTGCGCTCACCTGGCTGTTCATGGGGCTGCTCCAGTTCGTGGGCCGCGGCGCGCGCGGCCAGAGCCAGGTCATGGGAGCACGCTGACTCGCATTTTGCTCGGGCCGGTCTGTGCGCAGCCACCGTGCCCGCCCGTTTTCACTATGTCCTTTTTATCTCTCTCCCACATCGCCAAAACCTTCGGCGCCACCCCGGCCGTCGAGGACTTCAACCTGTCGGTCGAACCAGGCGAGTTCGTCTCTTTCCTCGGTCCCAGCGGCTGCGGCAAGACGACCACCCTGCGCATGATCGCCGGCTTCGAGCTGCCCAGCGCGGGCACAATCACCATCGCCGGCCAGGATATCACGCACAAGCCACCCAACCAGCGCAACATCGGCATGGTCTTCCAGTCCTACGCGCTCTTCCCCAACATGAACGTGGCCGACAACATCGGCTTTGGCCTCAAGGTCACGCGCAAGCCGGCCAGCCAGATCAAACAAACCGTCGCCGAGATGCTGGATGTGATCCAGTTGCCAGACGTCGGCAGTCGCT
>JAAEKA010000625.1 GCA_014155705.1 Anaerolineae bacterium clx_CAG2
GCCGGCGCCATTGGGGCCGATCAATGCGACCCGCTCGCCGTAGCTCAAGTGCAAGTTGACCCCCTCCAGCACAGCCTGCTCCCTGTAGCCTACGCGGAGGTCCTCGATGCTCAACACATCCTGGCCGCTGCGGGGCATGTCGGGGAACTCCAGCTTCATCTTCCAGGTCAGGCCAGGCTTGTCCACCATCTCCTCGCTCTCCAGCATGCGCTCCAGCCGGCGCTTCTGCATGACGGCCCGCCGAGCCAGGTCCTTGGCGATCCGGCGGTAGTGGAAGTGGATGGTCTCGTTCTCGATGTTTTGCGCCTGGCCCGACAGCTTGCGGATCGACGAGGTCAGCCGCTGCACGCGCTCCTGCTGCTCCTGGTAGGCTGCCCATTGCTTCTCCAGGCTGCGGTCCAGGGCCAGCGCATAGTCCGAATAGTTGCCCACATGCTCGCGCAGGCTGTGGGTGGCGTCGTCCAGAGCCAGAATGGTGCTCACGGTGCGGTCCAGGAAAGCGCGGTCGTGGGAGACCAGCAGCACGGCGCCGGGGTAGCCGGCCAGGAACTCCTCCAGCCAGGCCAGCGCGCGGATGTCCAGGTGGTTAGTCGGCTCGTCCAGCACCAGCAGGTCGGGCTGGCTGAGCAAAAGGCGCGCCAGGCCCAGCCGCGTCTTCTGCCCGCCG
>JAAEKA010000626.1 GCA_014155705.1 Anaerolineae bacterium clx_CAG2
TGCGGTACTTGCTGGCGCCGACGCCGGCGATGTCCAGCATGGCCTCGACCTTCATGGGCAGGCCGAAGATCTTGATGAAGCCCTCGGCGTCCTTCTGGTCGTAGACGTCCTCTTCGCCGAAGGTCGCATAGTCCTCGCGGTAGAGCGAATGCGGCGAGCGCCGTCCCACCAGCAGCACGTTGCCCTTGTAGAGCTTGAGGCGCACGCTGCCAGTGATATTCTCCTGGGTGGCCTGGACGAACGCATCCAGCGCTTTGCGCAGCGGGGTGAACCACTGGCCGTTGTAGGTCAGCTCGGCGTATTTTAACGCGGCTTGCTGCTTGAACTGCAAGGTCTGCTTGTCCAGGCATAGTTCTTCCAGCGCATCATGGGCGGCGTAAAGGATCGTGCCGCCGGGAGTTTCGTAGACGCCATGCGACTTCATGCCTACCAGCCGGTTCTCTACCAGGTCGATGCGGCCGATGCCATGCTTGGCGCCCAACTCGTTGAGGCTCTCCAGCAGCCCGATAGGCCCGCGCGCCACACCGGTGATGCGGTTAGGAATGCCGCCCTGAAAATCGATGGTGATCTCCTCTGGCTCATTGGGCGCAGCCTCCGGACTGACCGACCACTGATACATGACCTCTTCCGGTTCATTCCAGGGATCCTCCAGCAGGCCGCCCTCGTGACTCAGGCGCCACCGCCCAGGCATTAGGCACGCCGGTGGGCAGCGGAAGCAGCGGCGTGGGCGAAAAGAAGGATGCGCTGCTGGACAACGTTATCCAGCTTCTGACGGAAC
>JAAEKA010000627.1 GCA_014155705.1 Anaerolineae bacterium clx_CAG2
CTGCTGCGCTTATCACGCCGACTTCAGCAATGTCAACACCTACGCCGGCTGCGGATGACGGCGGTATCGATTTCTTCGATTTTTGCGATATGCCTCAAATAATACCACCAGGTGCTGGTGAGGATACTGATGAGCTATTCTTCGAGGCTGTGGATGGCTGGTATCGCACGGCCGATGAGTTCGCTACCAGTGAGTGGATTGCGCCGGAGGGGTATCTATCCCGTGATCTGAAATATCTGGTGACAGTGGACTGCCAGGGCGTCGGCACGATCTGTGTCGCCTCGCCGCCCACCGCCGAGCCGAAGCTACTGGGCGTGCGCTACCATCATGATTACGATCCCGACAAGCCTAAAACGCTTCCCGGAAACGATGCGTTTTGGATGCCCGATAACAAGCGCTTAATGCTAGGTGTTGGCTACGTTGTGAATGATGTTCGTTGGGACTCTCGATTGTATCTTCTCAATCTGGAAACCGAGGAGTTGACTGAGCTAGTATATGATGTTGCCGATGGCGTTGGGAAATATGGTATACCTTGAAGAAGGCCCGGGTGGTTCATGGCGGTCAAGAACAGCAGCTGCATATGTGGCATGGAATACAGCGGGTTATGATATCTTGGTCTTGCTGAACAATGAACTGAGGCCTGGGCGGTATGCGTATCAGGGACCATGGATGCCCGA
>JAAEKA010000628.1 GCA_014155705.1 Anaerolineae bacterium clx_CAG2
TAATGCACTGAAGATCAATGGCTACTATCTTACCGCAGATTCGCTGTAAGTAACATGATCCTGGTCATATTTACTGCGGCAATCTGGCAAATTGCCCCCTCTCAGAGAACTCACCACCCTGACTGCGCCTACTGACAATCCCCCCCGCTACGCCATAGTGTGTCTGCCATTTTTTCCGGAGGCCTGACCTTTGTGCTGATTTGGCAGATTTGCGCCGTGGTTCTGATCCTCGCCTTTGTCGTCATCGCCGTGCTGGCCTTCATCGAGCCAGGCCCTCTGCAGTGGCGCAGCCACACCCCGCGCGGCGAGAATCCGGAGGCAGCCCTCACCGATCATGGCGACGAGAGAAACGGGGCAAGCGCTGCTGGGTCCGGTTGGCGTAGCTCCGGCCGGCTGTGCTGATCGGCAGAGTGGCCCGTGTGTTGATCGAGGAGGCCGAGAGCAAAGCCGGGGCGGGCTATTTACTGAGGGGCCAGCGCCGTGCTGGGCGCGCCGCCGCAGTCCAATGCGAAGGCGACGATGGTATCCAGGCTCATTGGACGAGTCTGGCGCCGTGTATCCCCGAAGGCGCCGCTGGACAGCTTCTGAACGGCGGCGGGCCCATAGCCGAGGAGCGCTGTGGCGTGCTGGGTCGGGGGGCGGGTTACGTGCAGGAATGGAGGCATTAGAGCGA
>JAAEKA010000629.1 GCA_014155705.1 Anaerolineae bacterium clx_CAG2
GCCAGGCATTCATCCAGGGACAACTGGCGATGGTCGAGGATGGCTCATGGGCGCTGAAGGATATTCTGGAGAACGCACCCTTCCGTGTGGGCGTGGCGCCCTTCCCGACCGGCCCACAGCGGCAGGTGACACTGGCGACGACTGATGGCTTCGGTATTTACGCCGGCGCCAAATACCCGGAAGCGGCCTGGGAGTTGCTGAAGTTCCTGGTCAGCCGCGACTATGGACGCGCCATGGCCCAGGCCCACCTGCTACAGCCGGCCCGCGCCTCGCTGGTGGACGAGTGGGCGCAAACCATCCGCCAGGAGTACCCGGCGCAAACCAAAGAGATGAATCTGGAGGCCTTTGCCTCAGGCCAGTTGCAGGGCTATTCGATCACCGCCGAGATCTTCGCCAATATGGCAGCCGCGCGCTCGCTGGCCCAGGCTGCATGGGAGCAGATCTTCACCCTCGGCCAGGCGCCGGTGGCCTACATGCAAGAAGTCTCGGCGCGCATCGAAGCCGCGCAGCAGCCGGTTGCCACAGGAGGCGCATAGTGGCGAGGTTCAGTGGAAGAACATGGCGCCGCCGCTTGGTCATCGCGCTGCTGATCCTGACGTTGGCGATCCTGGCGGGCATTTCGGTCTACAGCTACTGGACCTATCAACAGGCAACGGCCGCGCTGGTGATCGAG
>JAAEKA010000063.1 GCA_014155705.1 Anaerolineae bacterium clx_CAG2
AGGAGAACCAGTATCCGCCCACCATTCGCGAGATCGGCGAAGCGGTAGGCATCAGTTCCACCTCGGTGGTTAACTACAATCTCAACAAACTGGTTGATGCCGGACTGATCGAACGCAACAAAGAGGTGTCGCGCGGCATTCGTCTGCAGGACGCCATGGCGCGCATCCTGCCCGGCCGCGGCATCCCGATCCTGGGCCACATTGCCGCCGGCCAACCGATCACCGTCTTCCCCGAGAGCGTCGAAACGGCCGATACCCTCGATCTGGCCGTGGATGTGGTCTCTCGCAGCGAGGGGGTCTACGCGCTGCGCGTCCAGGGCGACTCGATGATCGACGCGCTGGTGGACAGCGGCGACCTGGTAATTCTCAATGCCCAGAATACCGCCAACAACGGCGACATGGTCGCTGCCTGGCTGCTGGACCGGGAGGAGACGACGCTCAAGTACTTCTTCCGTGAGGGCAGCATGGTGCGCCTGCAGCCGGCCAATGAAAGCTATGACCCGATCTTCGCGCCGGCCAATCAGGTGGAGATCCAGGGCAAGGTGATAGCGATCGTGCGCAGGCTGGAGTGAGGGCAGACTCTATCGCCTTTGCGCACCGGTTTGCTGCAACATGCTTTGTGCGTATCAGCCTGAGGCATCAAACGCAGGCGGTGGTGCGCCGATGCAGACGCGATTATCGGACACGTGGTTCCGCTATACCACCCGGATTCCCACTCACCTGATATGTCTGACGATCATTTTCCCCGGATTGGCGCCAGCCAGCCGCTGCGAGCGAAGGGTTTCCAGCTTGAGCATTTTAAGCCCGCCGCCGGCCTGAGCAACGCCCATGCGCAGACGCTGCTGGCTACGCAGTTGTGGCGCGGCCGCGGGCTGACATTCCAGCGGGTGCGCATCGACACCCCCGACGGCGACTTCCTTGACCTGGACCTGCCTCAGATAGCGGGCGCGAGTATACGGCCCGATGCGCCGGTGGTGCTTTTCCTGCACGGGTTGGAAGGCAACGCGCGGCGACCCTACGCGCTGGATCTGTACCGCCAGTTGGCGCAGCATGGCGTTCGCAGCGTGGGGATGAACTACCGCTCGTGCAGCGGGGAGATGAACCGCACGGCCCGCTCCTATCACGCAGGCGCGACCGACGATGTGGCAGTGGCCCATGATTGGCTGGATGAGCGCTTTCCAGTTGTGGCCAAGGGCATGGCAGGCGTCTCGCTGGGCGGCAACATGTTGCTCAAATACCTGGGCGAGCGCGGTGGGGAGATGGCGATCCGGCTGCGTGCGGCCGCAGTTCTCTCACCCCCCTTTGATCTCAAGTTGGGCGGGGAGCACATGGAGCAGGGCCTCGGTCCGCGCTACGTGGCCCATTTCCTGACAAGCATCAAGGCCAAGTTGCAGGCCAAGGCTGCGCTGGTTGCCCCACTTATCGATTTGGAACAGGCTCTGGCAGCGCAGACGTTGCGTGCGATCGATGAGGCCATGACTGCACCGTTGCACGGTTTTGCCAACGCCGACGACTACTATGCCCGCAGCAGCTCGCGGCGTTACCTGCCCGGCGTTCAGGTTCCTACGCTCATCCTGCGAGCCAAAGACGACCCCCTGATCCCCGCCAGTGATATTCCCTACGACCTGTTCGAGTACAACCCGGCCTTGTTTGCTGGCATCACCGAACACGGCGGCCATGTGGGTTGGGTCGAGGGCTGGCCCCTGGGATATCACCTGTGGGCTCAGCGCCAGGCCGCGGCCTTTCTGGCCAGTTATCTGCGCTGAACGCTGCGAATCCGGTGAATTCTATTCACCGACTGACCATCCAATGGCCCCGCAGGGCTTGGGAGCCAACTTCTCCATCGACTGAAGCCGCTTTGTCCTGTCAGCCAGGGAGATAGAAATCCCTGGCTGAGTCATGGGAAGCGCCGACGCGCCTGCTCCATTTCGATGGCTGCTGCACTAAAGCGATAGAGTCGTGCGGGTCGGCGCTGACCGGTGTTGCGATAGTGACCTGTTTCCTCCAGCACACCGGCCGTCAGGATCTTGCGGCGGAAGTTGCGCTTGTCCAGCCGCTCCTGCAGCACCACCTCGTAGACCGCCTGCAGTTCGCTCAGGGTGAAGATTTCGGGCAGCAACAGAAAGCCCAGCGCGGTGTACTCCAACTTCCAGCGCAGCCGTTGATGGGCATAGCGCAGGATGCGGTCATGGTCGAAGGCCAGCGGTGGCAGGTCCGACATCGAGCACCAGCGCGCCTCAACTGCGTCATCCCCACCTTGCACCTGGCGCGCGTGGTCGCCGCTAACCAGGGCGAAATAGGCCACACTGATGATGCGGGTGCGTGGATCACGGTCGGGATCGCCGAAGGTATAGAGCTGCTCCAGATAGACGTCGTCGACGCCGGTTTCCTCATGCAGCTCACGCAGCGCCGACTGCTCCAGCGACTCGTCCATCTGAGCGAAACCGCCGGGAATCGCCCAGTAGTTCTCATAGGGCCACTTCTTGCGCCGGATCAGCAGCACCTGCAGGTCGTTGCCGCGGTAGGCAAAAAGCACCACATCGACCGTCACCGATGGACGGTCGTAGATAGCGGGGTCATAGGTGGGTGGTACGTAACGTGGGTCCAACAGGTGTGAAGTCCCATTCAGGCGCCGGATGGTCGGGGCAGGATGCAGCCAGGGGATGGAAGAACAATCCACAGAAACCGGCCCCAAGGTGTTTCGTCGGTGGTAAGCTTTGGGCTGCGGTGATTTCGCCGCAAGCAGACGGCTATGGTACACTGGCGTCCTGTATTTGTCAAACATCTTCTGCTAAAACAATTGCACAGCCAGGAGGCCGGACGTTGGTTTCGTTGCGCCCGTGCTCAACCAGCGACCGGCCTGTTGGCTGTGCAGCCACGAGCTGAATTGGATTGAAACTATGTCCTTATCCGGTTATGTCGTCGAGGGCCGCGCCCATCTGTTGGCCCGCATCAAAGTGTTGTTCGATCTGATGTTGGGCCTGGGGCTGTACCTGAGCGGCGCGCCGTTGCCACTGCTGCTGGCGCCGGCCATTGACCTGGTGCTGCTTATTCCCTATCTACGTTACGTCCGGCGCAGCCCGGCCCTGCTGACTTTCATCACGCTGGCTATCTCGGCCGGCCTGTTAGCTGCGGCGCCGTTGGCTCTGGGCGCGCGCGGGCTGGCGCTGTGGGTGTTGTTTCCCCTCATTCCGGCCTGTGCGGGCTTCGTCCTGGTCCGCCGTTCCTTGCTCTGGCAGATGGCCATCATCACGGCCGGCGTGCTGGCTTTTGGCGTCTTTCTGCTATTGCAGGCAGAACAAGGCTTGACTTTCGATCCAGTGGCTGTAGCAGTATTGGCGGGGGCCAGCCTGGCCGGCATTCTGTTGCTGACGTGGTTCATGACGCGGGCGCTGCGGCCAGAGTCGGGCAGCCGCGACATGCTGGGCCAACCGATCACCGTGGTTCGTGGAGTGCTGGTGACCCCCTTCAATTGGGTGGTGGGCGGCGTTCAGACGGAAAAACTGCGGCAAGAGCTCACCGACCTCAAAAGCCTGCACACCCCGCGGTGGATCGTATTAGACCTGGCCCCGGCCGGCGAGATTGGCCGGCATGATTTGAATGCTGTCGAGCGGGCGGCTGAAGAGGTCAACACTTCGCACTGCACCGTGGTCATCGCCCGGCCGCCAGTCGACGCCATCGGTCACCTGGATTTGGCTCAGCCGGTGGTGGGCCGGATCGAGCGCTTCGCGACCGTGGCCCAAGCCGTGGAGGCGGGCCTGCGCCGCCTGGGCTGGATGCAGCAGAGCGACCAGGGGCGGCGCGTGGTGACGACGGGGTGAGGGGTCAGGCGGGGGAGAGAGGGATCACGATTCAGGGTTTGGCTTCACTGGGGGAGATGAGTCACGACTGGTTCCGGCCATGCGGCCCAACAGCCAGCCGCTAACCAGTACTACCGCCAGAGCCACAATCTGGACCATGCGCCAGCCATCTCCTACCAGCGGCCCCTCGGCCCGCAGCGGCTCCAGGAAAAGCTGTATCGCCGCATAGCCGAACAGCGCCATCAGCGCCAGTTGGCCTGGACGCAGGACAGATCTGTGATCGGTCCACAGCAGCAGCCCCAGCAGGCCAAGGAGCGCCACGACCTGATACAGCGCGACGGGATGACGGCGCACGCCGAACAACTCTACGGCCCAGGGTAGTTCGCTTAATGTACCCAGGTCGCGGCCGGCCAGGAACGCTCCCAAGGCTGCAATGGCCAGCGCCAGAAGCACGCCGGGCGCGAAAATATCTGCCATGCGCACTGCAGACAGGCGGTGGCGATAGAGATAAATGGCCGCCATGGCTGCCGCTCCGATCAGACCGGCCAGGGGCAGGAACGCGCCGGGGCTGAGCGAGAGTAATTGCAGGGGATCGACGCGGTAAACCTCGAAGTAGGCAATGGCATGACCCAGTCGGGCAGCGACAATGCCGACCAGCAATGCGTACAGGCCCACGTTGTAGACATGGTCGCTGTCGATACCGTGGCGGCGGGCCTGTCGGGCTGCCAGCCACAGTCCGGCCATGTAGGCCAGCAGCAGGGCCAGACCATAGGTTTGCAGGCGCATGGGGCCGATAGGGATAGTCGGGAACACGAATCGTCTCCAGGCTTCTACGGGTAGATCGAGCGCAGGTTCTGCGCCAGCACGGCATCGCTCATGGGACCGATGAAGGTGCTGCGGATTATACCATCACGGTCGATGAAGAAGGTGGTTGGCAGCGAGTTGACCAGGTACTGCTGGCTGACGCCCGTGCGTTGGTCCAGCGCTACCGGGAAGTTGAGGCTCAACGCTTGCAAGAAAGCGGCGGCCGTCTCTGGCGACTCGCCCTGGTTGACACCCAGTACCACCACCCCGGCCTCGCCCAACCGATCATGCAGCCGCTGCAGCTCAGGCATCTCAGCGCGACATGGTCCGCACCAACTGGCCCAGAAGTTGAGCACCACAGGCTGGCCATACAGATCAGCCAGCGCCAGATCGTCGCCGGCCAACATCGGCAGGGTGAAGAGCGGGGCGGGATGGCCGATGGCCGGCGCAGGCGGCAGCGCCGCCGACTCGCGGTCAGTCGGCAGGCGTCCCCAGGCGATAGCGGCCAGGCCCAGCACAGCAATCAGAGCGGTCAGGGTATACCAACGGGTCTGGTTCACGGTTTGCTTCCTTAAAATCTGCCAATCCAGGGATGCTTTGGTGTCCTCCGTAGGACGGGCATCGGAAGACCGATTATAAGCATAACCCAGCCAACTGCAACTGGAGCGGTTGGGCAGTCCAGGGCTG
>JAAEKA010000630.1 GCA_014155705.1 Anaerolineae bacterium clx_CAG2
CGACGGCCTGCCAGGCATCGCCCAGGCCACGTGGACAGAGTTGTGCGATCAGGACGGCATCGGCCCCGGCATCGTCGCCCGCATCAAGGCGTCGTTGGAGCTTGGCCGCAGGCTGCTGGTGCTGACACCGCATAACAAAAATGTGATAATCATGCCATGGCGGAACAGCACTCATTGCCGTGGCGTGTGGTTTTCTACAAGGGCAATAGGGGTCGCAGCCCGATTGCTGAATACCTCGACGCATTGCCTTTCAGTGAACAGGCTGCATCCTACGAGGCATTTCGCCTGCTGAAGGAGTTTGGCACACTCCTGGGCATGCCGCATGCCAAGCATATCGAGGGCAAGCTGTGGGAATTGCGGCCAGGAGCGCATCGCTATTTCTACTTTGCCTATGTTAACAGGCGTTTTGTCATCTTACACGCTTATCGCAAACAGAGCCAAAAGACACCGCCGCGCGAGCTGGCCATCGCCCAGCGCCGATTAGCTGAGATACTGTCGGAAGGACTTGAAAATGATGAATGAGTCTCGGTTCATGCCTTTGGAGGTATGACAGGCGGAATGGCCACCGGTGGATCAGGTAGCCTGCCAGTTGCTTTATCTTCGTCCTGTATCTTCTTAGCTACAAAGACCCTCACGGCCTCGCTGACGGTCTCGTTGCCGGCCCGGTCGA
>JAAEKA010000631.1 GCA_014155705.1 Anaerolineae bacterium clx_CAG2
AAATCATCCAAGCGGAATGTCAGTCTAAGCTCCGCATGGGTGTGGCAGTGTCCAAATCATGGGGTGGATTCGCCTGTCTGTGAAGTGTACTACTAAAGAGGCTTAAAGTCAACCAAGCGCCTGATGCCGGCGGAGGAACGGGCTCGTTTCGTCCATACCCGCGGGCTTACCTGCCGCTGTTCACCAGCGCCTGACCAACGCTATGCCAATTCCCAAGAGCCTATTTACCTGTCGCCGCCTTGTCCTCAAGCTCGGCACCAGTGTCTTGACGGCCGGCTCGCCGCAGCTCAACCGGCCGCGCATGCTGGATATCGTGCGCCAGTGCGCGCGGCTGAACGCGGCCGGCGTCGAGGTGGTGGTGGTCAGCTCGGCCGCGATCACGGCCGGCCGAGAACGGCTGGGTGGGCGGCCGCTGCCCCAGGCCATACCCGCCAGACAGATGCTGGCCGCGGTCGGCCAAAGCCGGCTGATGGCCCACTATGAACAGTTCTTCGACATCTACGGCATCGTCGTGGGTCAGGTGTTGCTGACCCGCTCCGACCTGGACCACCGCAGCCGCTACCTCAACGCGCGCGACACCCTGCAGGCGCTGCTGGCCGGGGGCATTGTGCCGATCATCAACGAGACCGACGCTATCTCCACGGACGAGATCAAGCTGGGCGATAACGACAACCTGTCGGCGCTGGTGGCCAACCTGGTGGAGGCCGACCTGCTGCTGTTGCTCACCGACCAGCCCGGCCTGTTCAGCGCCGACCCGCGCACCGACCCTGCAGCTCAGCTCATCCCTGAGGTGGACGTTGTAGCTCTGCCCACCTCGCTTTGACTATCCTAGCAAACCTTCTTATGAACCTCTTGACAAGAATATCCACCGCTTCTTCTATTGCTGAGACCAG
>JAAEKA010000632.1 GCA_014155705.1 Anaerolineae bacterium clx_CAG2
GATACTGTGGCAAACAGAGAGTCACGATGGCCGAGTCACGATCCCGCTGTCCGTGCTTGCAGATATCATTGCCGATGGCGCCGATGAGATGGAGATCGAAGCTCACGAGTAGTTCTATCAGACGGGCAAAGGAAGAGCAGCAATGACGCTGTCATACAGCGAAGAACTGAATTTGATCTTGCTTGCGCAGAGTGGCGACCAGTCTGCTGCGGTCGTGCTCTTCGATTCCTACAAGACCCGCATTCGGTTCTTGTTTCGCTCGTTCGAGCATCATGGGCTTGCAGCAGATGATCTCTCTCAGGAGTCGTGGTTTCCCTTCTACCGTGCAGTCATGAGTTTCGACCCCGACTCAGGCTATGGTCTTTGGCCGAGGGTACAAAAATGGATCAAGTGGCACTTGATCGACATACAGCGCAACTGGCTAGGGCTTTCGGATGACGCACGCAAACGATATCGCAGTGTGATGGAGGCATACAGCGCGCTGCTCCGAGATTTGAGTCGTATCCCCTTTGCGGAGGAGGTATCTCTGAAGTGTGAAGTACGTCAGCCTACTGTTAACGAAATCCTGGCGCTGCTACAAGGCCGGGAGTCCTCGCTTGATGACCAGACAATTCTACCGCAGCAAGAAGCTCGCAAAGGTAGCAGTGGTACAGACGATCCCGCCGTTATCGTCGAGAGGAAGACCATTTCGGCAGACCGATTGGCGGGCGTTGTTCGGAGTTTGGGACCAGTTGATGGTGTGAAGTTCCTGATTCTGGGACTGCTCAGAGAAGAATGGGATTACATGTGGGATGATGTCGCATGGTTGCTAGGGAATCCGACTTCGGATCCTAGTCCGGGATGGGAGATGGTCCTCTGTGAGGGATATCAGCACTTGGCACGCCTGGTT
>JAAEKA010000633.1 GCA_014155705.1 Anaerolineae bacterium clx_CAG2
GTGACAGGGTTAAATCCTGCGTCACCCTGTCACCTTGTCGTCTTGTCTACTCTCTCAAGATCCGCACATGCCGGTAGGGGTCGCGACCCTGGCTGTGGCTGATCAGGTTGGCGGTGCGGGCCGAAAGTCTCACGATGCAGATAAAAATAGGCGATAGAGGCGCCGAACAGTCCGAAGATCGCGCCGCTGGCGCCGGCCGAGATGCCGCCCGCGCCAAAAACGAAGGAAGCCAAACTGCCGCCCAGGCCGCTCAGGAAGTAGATCAGCAGAAAGCGGGCTGAACCGTAGAGTCGTTCCACGTCCTGGCCCACGATAAAGAGGGCATAGCTGTTGAAGGCCAGGTGGATCAGGCCGATGTGTAGAAACATGCTGGTCAGCAGGCGATGGTAGTCGCCCTGTGCGATCAGTTCGTTTTGCATCGCGCCGAAGGCCAGCAGCACGCGAAAGTCCTGACTGCCGTTCAATCCCAGTCCGTTGAGCGCGCCATAGACGGTCATGGCCAGGAACACAGCGATGTTAATGCCCAGCAGGATGAAGGTCCAGCGCGGCCGGGCCATGGGAATACGAAATCCCACCAACTCGCCGTCCGCTGTGGAATGTGTTGCGTTCATACGTGCATCCTTGTCTTTCTGTCCCTCCGGGGTGGTTCCCAATCTGCCTGTCTCCATGTCTATCCTTACAACTCCACCGGTTCCCAGTCCACCCGGCAGCGTTCGGCGGTCATGATGGCCAGCACTTGCTGGACGGCCTCCTCCAGTTGACTGTCGCGGTTGACCACCACGTAGTCGAACTCGGCCA
>JAAEKA010000634.1 GCA_014155705.1 Anaerolineae bacterium clx_CAG2
AACTCGGAAACATTTCCATTGCTCTGGAACAAACAGATGTTACAGGTTTGAATAAGGAGGCACAGCTTTGTATAGCTGCAACTGGTGGGTACGTTTTCTGGATCGCGCACATCACATTGGCTAATCTGGTGCGCTGCAGAAAGGATAGCTGGTTGGGAAACTGGACATGGCGGTTTCCGACATTAGCCGATCTCGCAGAGGTCGACGCTGCTGACACAATCTTGGATGGGCAATTGCACACGCTCGACCATCGTGACTGTCGGGTGGTTAAGTTAGTTCATCGAGAGGAGTCGAAAGCATTAAAGGCGTGGATTGGGCAGTTATGGGAGGAATTCGGTGAACTTCAGCCAGCATTGATCTCCTTGGCTCAAGGTACACACGTAGATCCCCCATTCCCAGGCAGAGAGCGTGTGCTGAGCGAGCTTAGCCTGTACAGCGACAGAATTGGAAACCGGACACCGCTAGATGTACTACTTATGTCATACATCGCGACTTTGCATAATCGCGGTGGTTGGTGCCTGACCGCAGCGTGTGGACCGATCCTGAGCCTTCGAGAGTTCACTGGCAGTATGATCCGAGATATCATGGCAGGTGTCAGAAAAACCGCAATGACATTGCTTCTGTGTGTAACGCTTGTCTTCGGATTATTGCTTGTGTTCAGTCTGGTAGGTTTTGACAATGAATGGCGGATACTTGTCGGGAGAGCATCCCGTCAATCAAGCAGCACCGCATCAACAACTCTGGGCATGTTAGTCTTGTTGAGCAGTGCGTATCTACTATCGCCAATGTCAAGT
>JAAEKA010000635.1 GCA_014155705.1 Anaerolineae bacterium clx_CAG2
GGCTGCCAGCGCATGGAGTATCCGATTTTGCCGCCATCATCGCCTTGAGCGCCACCGGCCTGGGCATGGCCTTGTTCATGGTGCTGGAGCCGGCCCCGGACGTGGCTCTGGTGCAGGTGGTGGTGGATATCCTGTCCACCGTGATCCTGGTGCTGGCGCTGACCCGCCTGCCACGCATCCAGCGCCACCGTGCTAACGCGTTGACGTTTGCCCTAAGCCGCGGCCGCAGCCGCGGCGTGGCGCGCGACACCCTGCTGGCCCTGGGCGCCGGCGTTGCCGTCGCAACTGTGACGCTGATTGCGCTGGTATCCCGCCCGCGCGCCAGCCTGGTCACGCCCTACTACGAGGCCAACGCCAAGAGCCTGACCGGCGCCAAGGACATCGTCGGCGCCATCGTAGTCGACTTCCGCGGCTATGACACGTTGATCGAGATCACCGTCTTCGCGCTGGCCGGCCTGGGGATCTACACCCTGCTGCGCTATGCGTCGAAAACCGCCGGCGACGCGGTGTCCACGCCGCCACCGGCGCGCGTCAGGATTCTTGCCACCAGGGGCATCGGCGGCCAGCCTACCTCGGCCTTCGTCCATGCGCTGGCCTATGCCACTCTGCCGCTGGCCATGGTCATTGGCGTGACGCACATGATGTACGGCCACAACCAGCCGGGCGACGGCTTCACCGCCGGCGTGATCATCAGCCTGGGCATCGCCTTCTGGTACGTCGTGTTCGGCTATGACAACACCAAGCAGCGCCTGCCCTGGCTCAAGCCCAGACAACTCATCGCCGCTGGGCTGTTGCTGGCCATCACCCAGGCCTCCGTTGCGGCCGGGGTCAACGGCAGTTTCTTTTCGCCGGTGGACTTCGGCGCCATGATCGGGCTGCCGCTGCCGGAAGGCTTCACCCTCAGCACCTCCTTCCTCTTCGAGGTCTCCATCTGCCTGGCCGTGCTGGGCAGCGCCTCGCTGATGTTGGACACGCTGGGGCATCCGGGAGAAAAGTAGACAAGGAAACAGGTAGACCAAGGAAACAAGGGGACAGAACAGTCCCGCACAACGGATCTTGCCTACCTGCTCCCTTGTCCACTTATCTACTTGTTTCCTTGCCTACCAACCAATCGACCTATGGAACTACTCACCGCATTAGCCGTCGGCGCCCTGTTCGGCATCGCCATCTTCCAGATGCTGCGGCGCAACGTGATTCGCTCGGCCATTGGGATCATCCTGCTGGGCAACGCCATCAACCTGTTCTTGCTCAGCACCGGCGCTTACAACGGCCTGGCTGCGGCCTACACCGACCTGGCCGGCCAGCGCAGCGACGCCCTGCCCCAGGCGTTGGTGCTGACGGCCATCGTCATCAGCATGGGTGGCCTGGCGTTCATCCTTGCCATGCTCTACATCGTCTCGGCGCGCTACAAGACCACCGACCTGGACGAGGTGACTGGTTTGAAGAACTGATGTGATGCGTAACGCGTAACATGTAGCCCGGAGTGCGCACCAACGGGAGTCCATTCCGGGTTACAGGTTACGCATTACTCGCCACCCAACACCCTCTCACTATGAACGACACCCTGGTTCTGCTCCCCATCCTCATCCCGTTGACTGGCGCGCCGATCGCTCTGCTGTTGGCGCGGCGGCCGCGCGTGCAGAGCGGCTGGGCGCTGGGCGTGCTGCTAACGGCGCTGGCATCCAGCGCACTTTTGCTGGCGCAGGTGTGGCGCAGCGGCCAGCCGGGGGGCTATGAGATGGGGGGCTGGCAGGCGCCGTTCGGCATCGCCTTCGTGGGCGACCTGCTCTCGGCCACGCTGGCGGTGATGGCGCAGGTCGTGCTGCTGATGGGTGTGGTCTATGCCCTGGGCAGCAAGGACAAGGTGATCGGCTACCCGGCCTTCTACGTGCTCTTCCTGACGCTGACGACCGGCCTGACCGGCGCGTTCCTGACTGGCGACCTGTTCAACCTGTTCGTCTTTGCCGAGCTGCTAGTCTTCTCCGGCGCCATCCTGACCGCGATCTCCGACGACCCCTACGGCACAGAGGCGGCGCTCAAGTACTTCTACATGAGCCTGCTGGCCTCGGCCGCGCTGCTGCTGGCCAACGGCGTGCTCTACGTCTCCTACGGCACCCTGAACATGGCCGACCTGGCTGCGCGCGTCGCAGCCGACCCGACCCAGCCGCTGCTGGCCGCCGGCATCGCCTTCCTGCTGGTCACGTTCATGATCAAGAGCGCGGTCTTTCCCTTCCACTTCTGGCAGCCCGACTTCCACGCGGCCGCCACGACGCCGGTCAGCGCGATGCTCTCCTCGGTGGTGGTCAAGCTGGGCGTCTACGGCTTCCTGCGCATGACCACGCTGCTGTTCGTCGAACAAGCTCCTGCTATCGGCGCGCTGCTGGTGGGGTTGGGCATCGCCGGCGTGGTCTACGGCGGCCTGGGCGCGATCGGCACCCACAACGCCAAGCGCATGCTGGCCTATTCCACCCTGGCCCAGGTGGGCTTCATCCTGGTGGCCATCGGCTGGGGCACGCCGCTGGCGCTGACCGCGGCCGTGATCTTCACGGTCAACCACAGCCTGATCAAATCGGCCATGCTGATGCTGGCCGGCGTGGTGGCCAGCCGCGCGCCGGTCAAGACCGCGTCGTTTCAGGTGGTGCAGGGGCTGGGCAAATATATGCCGGGCGCTGGCGCGCTGTTCCTGGCCGGCGGCCTGGCGCTGGCCGGCATCCCGCCCACCAACGGCTTCATCAGCAAGCTAACGCTGTTCCAGAGCGGTATCCAGGCCGGGCAGTGGTGGTCGCTGCTGGTGCTGGGCTTCGCCAGCATTTTCACGCTGATCTACGTGGTGCGCTCATTCATGCGCATCTGGTGGCAGCCGGTCGTGGGCTTTAGCTACGGCTCGACCACCTACGACGCCGCCGAGATCAAGGCCAAGCCCGGCGGCGATCGCCTGCTGGCCCCTGCCCTGCTGATCGGCGGCGCGCTGCTGCTGGGCCTGTGGGCTGAGCCGTTGGTCAGCCTGGCCACGGCTGTCAGCCAGTGGCTGGGCGACCCGGCGGCCTACATCACCGCTGTATTAGGTGGATGATCGCCATGCAAACCTGGATGATCCTGCTCCTGTGGCTCATGTACCTGGGCCTGACGGCCAACCTGCAGCTAAGCAACCTGGTCGTCGGCCTGCTGATCGCTGTGACCCTGACGGCGTTCTTGCACCCGGATCCCCTGCGCGTCGACGTGCGCCAGGCGCCGGGCGCCGCCTGGTCTCTGGCGCGCTACGTGGTGGTCGTGGCCAAAGACGTGATCCAGGGCGGCATCCAGGTGGCGCGCCTGGTGCTGGATCCGAAGCTGCCCGTCAAGCCAGGTGTGATCGCAATTCCCTCGGGCAGCGAGTCGGAGTGGGCGACCGCGCTGAGCGCGCACGCCATCACTCTGTCGCCCGGCGCGATGGTGATAGAAATCGGCGAGCACGGCATGATGTACACCCACACCCTGGACACCACCCACGCCGACGAATCCATCGCCGAGATGCAGCGCCTGCGCCGCGACCTGTTGGAAAAGATTCTGCCGGAAGAGTGACATCGTGTTAGCGACTATTCTGAACGCAACTTTGTACACAGCACTGGCGATCCACGTCGTGCTGATCGGCGTCGCCTTGTGGCGCATCTGGCGCGGCGAGAACATCGTCGACCGGCTGATCAGCGCCGACCTGGTCACCGTCCTCACCCTGGCCGTATTGGCAGTGATCGCGCTGATCACACGCAACAGCATTTACATCGATGTAGCTCTGGGCCTGGCCGCCCTGGGCTTCATCGGCACCATCGCCCTGGCCAAGTACATGGCGGATGAGCAAATGTTTTAGTAGAGACAAGGTGACAGGTTGACAAGCAGAGGAAGGCCGGTTGGTCAAGCACATCCACACAACCAGGCCCGCTTCGTCGGTCACCCGAGCACCCGATCACTTTGTCACCCTGTCACCACGAGGTCCCATGGACGAGATTCTACAACTCATCGCCATCATCGCCGTAGTTGCCGGCACGGCGTTTTCGACCTTAGGGGTATTGGGCTTCATCCGGCTGCCGGATGTGTACACGCGGCTGCACGCGACCGGCAAGGTGGGCGTGTTTGGTGTGGTGCTACTGTTGGCGGCCACGGTGGCATGGACCCCGCTGGGCTGGAGCAAAGGGCTGGTGCTGATCATCTTTCTGCTGCTGGCCGGCCCCGTCACGTCGCACGCCCTCTCCTCGGCCGCCTATCGCATTGGCATCCCTTTCGCCACGGCTGTGCGCGACGATCTGGCCGAATCCAGCGAGGGAGGCTCGCCGGAAGAAGTCGCCGCCTAGCGCGAGGAGCTTTCGCAGGTCACGCCATCAACATGACCTGCGCCATGATCTGCTGCGCTGAGACCAGCAGCGCTTCGTCAGCCCCGAAGCGGGCCACCAATTGTAACCCCAGGGGCAGTCCATTCCCGGCCCGGCCGGCAGGCAGGGTGATCGACGGCAGCCCGGCGTGGGTCCAGGGCAGGTTCATGTTGGGATCGCCGGTGGCGTGCAGGCCCTCCGGCGCAGGACCGCGCGCGGCCGGGCAGGCCCACAGGTCGATGCCCGCGTCGTCCATCTGCCCCTCCAACTCCCGGCGCAGAGCCGTGATGTGACCCCGCAGGGCCGCCAGCTCGTCGGTGGATATGCTCTTGCCGATCTCGACGATCTCGGCTGTGCGGGGGCGATAGAGCGCGGCGTGCCGGGCGTAGATCTCGGCGTGCTCCTGGGCAAACTCGGCGAAGACCAGGCGGCGGTGCAGGCTGTTGAGGGCCTCGATGCCGACCAACGCCGGAACCTCCCGCACGATGACGCCGACGGCGGCCAGCCGCCCCATCTGCTGCCAGAAAGCGCGCAGCGCGGCCGGCTCAGCCTGCTCCAGGTAGGGGCCAGTTGGTACACCCAGCACCGGCAGCCGGCCGGGTGCGGGCAGGCCGGGCCAGTCGTTACAGACCGCCGCAGCGGCCAGCGCCATCCCGGCCACGTCCTGCGTGAACAGCCCCACCTGATCCAGCGTGCGGCTGAAGAAGACCAGCCCGCTGGGATCGATGCGGCCCAGGCTGGGCTTGAAGCCGACCACGCCGCAGAAGGCCGCCGGGCGGATCACCGAGCCGATGGTCTGAGTGCCCAAGGCCAGCGGCGCCAGGCCGGCCGCCACGGCCGCGGCCGATCCGCTGCTGGAGCCGCCGGGGGTGTAGTTCAGGGCATGCGGGTTGCGCGTCGGCCCCGGCTCGAAATAGGCGAACTCGGTGGTGACGGCCTTGCCCAGCACCAAAGCGCCGGCCTGGCGCAGTTTCGTCACGCAGGCCGCCTCCGGCCCGGCGAACAGCTCCGGCGGCACCGTGGCGCCGGCACGCGTGACGAAACCGTCCACATGGAAGATATCCTTGACTGCCAGCAGAGCGCCGTAGAGCGGCGGCCGGTCGGCTGGATCGGGATAGAGTGCGGCCAGGTTAGCCGCCTCGACATGCAGGCGGTCGCGCCGGCCAGGCTCCGCCAGCAACGCCTGTACCTGCGAATCGACCTGGTCGATGCGGTCACAGATGGCGTCAATGTGGCTGTGTACATCAAGCTGGCTACTGCGCAGGGCGGCGACGGTCTCGGCCAGGGGAGCGGATTGAAGGAGGTTCGTGGTCATGGGCTATCTCTCAGATCCGTGTCATCGGTGTCATCCGTGAGCAGATCGTGTTCTGCCAGCGGCGCTGCCAATCATGCCACGAAAACGTCCGCGCGCCAAACTGTCGACACAAAGAGGCCTGTGGATTTTCCGATCCACAGGCCTCTTATCAACGATCTGCGCGCCTTTGCGTCCTGGCGTGAGTTCTCAGGCGGCCGATTGGGAACTGACCCGCCCGATCTGCACACCTAGCTCAGCTTGCAGGCGCAGGTAGTTGCGGATCTGCTCGTGCGAGATAAGACCCAAAACCTGGTTCGTGCCAGCTTCGACGACCAGAACCTGCGCCAGGTTGCGCTCAGCCATCAGGCTCAGTACAGCCGCCATGTCTGTGTCTGGTTGCACCGTCACCATCTGGTCCCAGGGCGTCAGCAATTGCTCCACCTTGGCCGTGCGCCATTGGCCCTGCGTCGTCTGAGCGATGTTGGCCAGGGAGAGCACGCCGCGCACTTGACCAAAATCCTCCACCAGGAAGACCCGATGGCCTTGGCTGAGCGTCGCAGGAGTCAGCAGGTCGCCGGCTGTGACCCAACTGGGCACACGCAGGATCGTGCGATCCATGAGTTGGCCAGCGGTGACACCCTGCACTGCCTGCTGTATGCTGGCCTGCTGCCGGCTGGCAGCCGCTGCACCGTTGAGAAAGAGGCCCAGGATGGCCAGCCACACGCCGTTGAACAGGTTGCCGCTCAACGCAGACAGCACGCCAAAGCCGACCATGCCCCAGGCCACCAGTTGGCCCACACGCGATGCCAGCATGGTGGCGCGCAGTTCGTTGTCGTTGATCCGCCATATCACAGCGCGCAGGACCCGCCCGCCGTCCAGCGGAAAGCCGGGCAGCATATTGAATAGCGCCAGGATCAGGTTGACGCGCGCCAGCCATTGGGCCGGCGCCACGACGGCCGGCATGCCCTGGGCCAGCAACGCTACGGCGCCGAACAACGCAGCCAAAACCAGGCTGACCAGTGGGCCGGCGATGGCGATGCGAAACTCCGCGCCGGCGCTCTTGGGCTCGCGGGTGATCTCCGCCACACCGCCGAAGAAGAAGAGCGTGATCGCCCGCACTGGCACGCTGTTGCGTAGGGCAAAGAAGGCATGCCCCAACTCGTGGGCCAGCACTGAGCTGAAGAAAAGTACACTGGTCAGCGCGCCCAGCAGCCAGTAGACACCACTGTTTAGCCCGGGGATCGCCGCCGGGAAAAAGCCCAGCGCCAGTGACCATGTGGCCAACGCAAAAATCAAAAACCAACTGTTGTTCAACCCAATCGGAATTTCCCAGATACGTCCCAGTCGAACGCTTGCTTTCATCGTTGTTACCTCGTTTCTCGCACTCTTTTTGTCATCATTCAGACATCAGCCAGCCAGTCACTATGTCATTCAATTCGGGTTTTAATCAACGCAATCGTAACATTTTGTCTATGTTTTGTCAATAGATATTCGACATCTCTAATCTGTGTCTAACATAGTTGCCGCATTGATGGGGCTGTGTACAATAGAGATTACGATCTCAGTTATTGACCGCAGACCAGTGGATAGCGTCAGACATCGATCTTCGTGAGGGTACTCCATGCCGCGCAAGAAACAAAAACAGGAGTTCGCCGTCATCGGTCTGGGACGCTTCGGCTCCAATCTGTCCCGCAAGCTGGTGGAGCGAGGCCACACCGTGTTGGGTATCGACCGCAACCGGGAACTGGTGCAGAGCCTGGCCGACGAGCTGACCCAGGTTGTGGCCATGGACACTACCGATGAGGACGCCCTGCGCGCGGTTGACATCGCCGCCTTCGACATCGTTGTGGTCGCTATCGGCTCCAGCCTGGAGAACAACCTGATGACGACGCTGGCGCTCAAGAGCCTGGGCGTGCGCCGCATCATCTGCAAAGCGCAGAACCAAAAGCAACGCGTCGCTCTGCTGGCCATCGGCGCCGACGAGGTAATCTTACCCGAGCAGGATTCCGCCCATCGGTTGGCCTACACGCTGACCATGCCGCTGTTCATCGACCAGATCGCCATGGGGGAACGCTACAGCATCACCGAGCTCAAGGTGCCAGCGAGCTTTGTGGGCCGGTCGCTGCGCGAGCTGGACCTGCGCCACCGCTATGGTGTGACGGTGATCGCGATCGAGCACCATGGCGAGCTGATTATTTCCCCGTCGGCCGACTACACCTTCGAGCCGGCCGATAAGTTGGCGGTGCTGGGCAGCAACGAGCGGGTCGCCAGCCTGTCTGAGTTCTTCTAGCCATGTTCCGCGCGCTCCTGCCCCAGCGCTGGCGCAAGCGCCAGCTTAGGCTGACCTATGCCGCGCCGTCAGCCCTGCGGTTGATTGAGGGGTTGGCCTTGGTGGTGATCCTGGGCACCTTGGCTTTGATGCTGCCCCCCATGGCTACGGATAACCGGCTTAACTTTGATCAAGCCATCTTCACCGCTGTGTCTGCCGCCAGCGTAACCGGCCTGTCGGTCATCACGCCCAGCCAGGATCTCACCTTTCTGGGCCAGTTCGTGCTAATGCTCTTAATCCAGGCGGGCGGCGTGGGTTTCATGATGCTGGCCGTCTTCACGCTTTTGGCCCTGGGGCGCAGAATCTCGCTGGCCGACCGGTTGGCCCTGCAGGACTCGCTCGGACTTGGACTGCCACGGGCCGTGGTAAGAATCGCCGGACGCACGGTGAAAGGGATCCTGGTCATCGAGGGAATCGGCGCGCTGCTGTTATGGGTACACTGGACGCCCCTGGTAGGCGCCCCCAAGGCGTTGTGGTACGGCGTGTTCCATGCAGTCTCGGCCTTCTGCAACGCTGGCTTCGACCTTTGGACTGGCACGCCGGGCTTCGCAGGCATCCCCACTGACACGTTCACGCTGGCGATTCTGGGCACGTTGATCGTGGCTGGCGGCCTGGGCATCCCTGTTTGGGGCGATCTGCTCTTCCGCCGAGGCCGTTGGAGCCTGCATACGCGCGTCACGCTGATCACATCGGTCGTCTTGATCCTGGGAGGCGCCGTGGGCATCATCCTGGCTGAGCACCGCATCGATGGTCTGATGCATGGCCAGCCCTGGAACAACAGTCTGGGGCAGGCTGTGTTTCAGTCCGTCTCGGCCCGCACCGCCGGATTCTCTGTCTTATCCGATTTTTCTCAGCTTAGCCCTGCCAGCCAGTGGCTGATCACCGGTCTGATGTTCATTGGCACCGGGCCGGCGTCTATGGGCGGCGGCATCACCACAGGCACGTTGGCCATCCTGGTGCTGGCCATGTGGAGCTACACCCGGGGCCTGCCTCAGGCGAAGGTGGGTATGCGCAGCATCTCGCCGGAAGCGATCCGGCGTGCACTGGCTGTGCTAACTGTGTCGTTCATCCTGGTGGCCACCACCACCTGGCTGCTGCTGATGACCCAAAGTGTCACTCTGGACGACGCCCTGTTCACCATGGTCTCGGCCTTCGCCACCACCGGACTGAGCACCGCATCGATGAACGAATTCAACTGGTTTGGCCGCCTGATCATCATGGCCATGATGTTTTGGGGCCGGCTGGGCGCGCTAACCATTGTGCTGGCTGTAGCCCGCCAATCACCGCCGCAGCCGATCAGCTATCCGGAGGAGAACCTGTTGCTGGGGTAATCCCCGCCCCTCACGCCTCCCAGGCCACAGTCAGCGTGTGTAGCGCCAAAATCGGATACTCCATGCGCTGGACGCCGAACTGCTCCATGCGCAGCGCCGCTTCATCCAGAATCGCCAGAACGTGCGACGCCTGACCGCCTCCCGGCAGCAGGCCGATGGCCTCGGCAAGCTGCCCGACTCCTTGCTCCAGCTCCTGCCTGGCCAGCGCTTGAGCGCACAGATCCAGCATGCTGCTGGCCAGGTTCGTGTCATTCTCCCCTTTGTCCAACCGTTTACGCAGCGCCAGCACCGCTTGCGCCATGGGAGTGCCCGCGTCCTGGTCGCAGTGGCGCAGCAGCGACACGAAATTGTTCTCATCTCCCACCAGCCGGGCCAGGGCCAGCGCCATCTCACGTCTCGAGCTGCGACTGGGGCTGCTGGCTAACAACGCCAGCAGCCGGCTCGTGACCTCGATGGATTGCATGCGGCCCAGAACCGACGCATAGGCCAGTTGCATGCCCACGTCAGTCTCCTGAGCCACCCCCTCCAGATAATGCGGCAAGCTTTCGGCGTCACCCAGGACTCCCAGAGAGCGAATGCTGTGGGCTCGCACCGAACGATATTTAGAGTTATGCGCGGCCTCACGCAACGGATCCAAAGCGCGCGCGTCCCCCATGCGCCCCAGCGCCCAGGCTGCCACCGTGCTCAGCGCCGGCTCGGGACCGTTCAGCACCTCGGCCAAGGCATCGATCAGCCGCTGCTCAGGCCCATGGCGCGCCACCGCGATCACCGCCTCGATACGCACGTTGAAGCGCGGGTCCTCCAACGCGTCCAATAGCTCCTCCACGGTCAGCGGGCTCTTGGAAGCGCCCAGCCGCTCGGTCATGCGCACAGCGGCGTCCTCGTCTTTGGCCAGGTGGAAGCGCACCACCGCCTCCAACGCCAGGAAGGGGTTGCCGCGCAGGAAAATGCCAGCAAAGCCGCCCATGCCCACGGTGGCGTCGTCTCGCAGGTGTTGCATGACGACGATGGCCACGATGGGCAGAACCATACCCAGCAGGAACAAGGGTGTATAGGGGTCGATGGGAATGCCGGCCAGTGTGCCTGACAGGTCCTGGGTGACCGTCAGTAGCCTGCCGCCGACCAACTGGCTGAGACCGCCGGTCAGACCCAGCCAGGCCCAATAGACCGCCAGGTAGTCGCTGCGTTTGGCCGTGGGCACGATGCTAACGTAGAGCAGCCGGGTTGCGCCCACCTGCCAGCCTACGTCGGCGAAGCCCTGCACAGCCGCAATGCCGATGGCTGCCGGCAAGGCGGCAGTCCCCAGACCGGGCAGCATCATCCAGAAGATCGGCAGAGCCGCACGAAAGGCCAGGCCGTAGAGCGTCACCGGCCGGCCGCCGTAGCGGTCGGCGGCCCAGCCCCAGAAGTAGCTGGAGACCAGCGCGCCGGCCATCACGCCCGTCTGCAAAAGTACGACTTGCGAGGCGGGCAAGCCCACCTCGTCCTGCATGAACAGCGGCAAAAACGAGCCCAGGGGCACGGTAGCCAGCGTGAACAGCCCGACCCCGACCAGATAGCGCATCATGTGGCTATCCCGCAGGGCGTCCTTGATATTGCGCTGCGGGGCCGGCTCTGCCTTGTCTGCCTTGATCGGCGCGCCGCCGGGGATGGGAAACGCCAGGGCCACTGAGATGAAGCCAAAAATCACACCCACCGCGATCAGGATCATGTAGCCGGTCAGGCCAACCGTGTGCGCCAGCACCAGGCTGGCCAGCGTCACTGCCAGGAAACCGAAAAGGGTGGAAAAGAAATTGTTGCTGGCCGTGTACTTGCCGCGCACGGAGTTGGGGACGTATTCCTGGATCCAGGGGAAGCCAGCCGTAACGCCCACCGTACGCACCAGGGCATAGACCGCTACCACCCCCGTGATGAAGGCCATGGCGGCTTCGGAGCCATAGGTGTTCACTACCAGCGGCGTCAGCAACAGAAAAGCGGTGACAAAGGTGCGCAGGCCAAAGAAGCTCAACCAGGTGCGCTTGTAGCCTGCGCGGGCGATGGGGGGAGCCAGCACCAGGGCCAGGATACCGGTGAAGGGCAACAGTGAGAGCAGAAAGCCGATCTGCGCCGTGTCCAGGCCCAGGCTGTTGAGGAACAGCACAAAGACCGAGCCAAAGAAAGTCAGTTGCAGATAGACAGCCAACGCGGCGTTGGAGGCGATGCTCCAGGGTAGGGCGCGCAACTTTTCAACGGTGGTGGGTTCACTGCTCATGGTTGCCATATTGTACCCTTGCCTGTGCGCTGCGCCAACTGACACTTTTATCGTAACGAGAGCGAAGTATCACGCCGCCAGCTTGGGGGACAGCGAATGCGTTCCAGGCCCAAGAAACCTATTCATAACTTTGACAAATGCGCAGTTATTGAGTATGATTGTTCAGTATATGTTGAGTCTTTTAGAAACCGGAGACAAAATTATCCATGAACACCTGGAAAAAAATCCTTCTGGCCTTTGTGGTCGTTGTGCTGCTGGCAACAGCAGCCTTTGTTATCTGGGCCAGCACGCCGTTAGGGCCGATGCCTGAAGCGCTGGCGGCGTTGGAATCCGATGCCGCGGTGCAAGTAGCGACTGAGCCGTGGTACACTTTTCAGCCAACTGCCGAGAGCAGCAGCACCGGGTTGATCATCTACCCCGGCGGCAGGGTAGACCCGCGCTCCTACGCACCTACGGCGCACGCGATTGCCGAGCAAGGTTACCCGGTGGTAATCGTGCCCATGCCGCTCAACCTGGCTGTCTTTGGAGCCGGCAAGGCCGCAGACGTGATCGCTGCCTTCCCGATGGTAGAGCGCTGGGCCATTGCAGGCCACTCGCTGGGCGGCTCGATGGCCGCCAACTTCATCAACAACAACCCTGAAGCCATGGATGGGCTGGCGTTATGGGCCTCCTATCCGGCCAGCGGCGATGACCTGTCGGGGCGCAATGACCTGGCTGCGACGTCGATCTATGGCACCGCCGATGGCGTAGCGGCTGTCGAGGATGTGTTGGCCGGCCAGCCGCTGTTGCCCGCTGCCACCGTCTGGGTGCCCATCGAAGGCGGCAACCATGCTCAGTTTGGCTGGTACGGCCCCCAATCAGATGCCGACATCGCTACTATCACCCGAGAGGAACAGCAGGCGCAGATCATCGCCGCCACACTGGCGCTGTTGCAACAGGTTGAGGGTGTGGCGCCCTAAAGGTTCTTGGTACCAGAGAAGCATCATGAAAAAGCTTGGCAAAATTGTTCTGATCACGTTGGCAGTGCTGTTGGCGCTGATCCTGATCGGGCCGCTGGTGGCGCCGGTGCCAGCCCTGGAGGGTGTCGCGCCGCCGGAGCAACTGGCTGACCCTGACAGCCAGTTCATCGACATCGACGGCGTGACCGTTCATTATAAAGAGGCAGGCCAGGGCGACACAGCCCTGTTGCTGCTGCACGGCTTTGCTTCCAGCACCTACTCCTGGCGCGAGGTGATGCAGCCGCTGGCTGAGGACGCCCGCGTGGTGGCCTTCGACCGGCCCGCCTTCGGCCTCACCGAGCGGCCCATGCCGGGCGACTTTCCCAACGGCGTCAACCCCTACACCGCCGACGCGCAGGCCGATCTGACCGTCAGGTTGATGGATGAGTTGGGTATCGAGCAGGCGGTGCTGGTGGGCAATTCGGCCGGCGGCACCATTGCGACCCACACCGCGCTGCGCTATCCTGAACGGGTTAAGGCGCTGGTGTTGGTAGATGCTGCCATCTACAGCGGCGGTGGATCGCCAAGCTGGGTACGGCCGTTGCTCCTCACACCCCAGGCGCGGCGCATTGGTCCGGTCCTGGTGCGCAACATCCGTGATTGGGGCTACCAGTTCGGTCAAAGCGCCTGGCATGATCCTTCCAGGTTTACCGAAGAGATCTGGGCCAACTATTCCAAGCCCCTGCAGGCCGAGAACTGGGATCGCGCCTTGTGGGAGTTGACTCAGGCCAGCCGGCCGCTCAATCTGGATCAACGACTGGAAGAGTTGGGCGTACCTGTGCTGGTTGTTACCGGAGACGACGACCGCATCGTGCCCACCGAGCAGAGCATCCGTCTGGCGAGTGAAATTCCTGGCGCCGAGCTGGCTGTGCTTCCCAACTGCGGCCACGTGCCGCAGGAGGAGTGCCCCGCAGACTTCCTGACCGCTGTTGAGAACTTCCTGACCCGGCTGCCTGATTGAGAGTTCGATTGGAAGTAGCCATACTGTAATAGGTTATGAACTAGTTTAGTATAGTTTTTGTAGAGTTTTGGTCGATAAATCCCCAGTGTTGTTTAGAAAAGGAGAACGAAAGATGAAGTACGGATCTTTGATTGCATTGCTTTTGGTCGTCGTAATGGTTATGGCCGCCTGCGCCCCCGTGGTCACCACGGAGCAGCAGCCTGCTGCTACCCCGGCGCCGCAGGAAGCGCAGCCTACTGCTACGCCAGAACCGGCCGCACCGGCTATGGACATCGTTGATACGGCTGTGGCTGCTGGCAGCTTTAATACGCTGGTCGCCGCCGTGCAGGCCGCTGGCCTGGTCGATGCCCTGAAGGGTGATGGCCCCTTCACCGTATTCGCTCCCACTGATGACGCTTTCGCCGCTATTCCGGCCGACACCCTCAATGCCCTGCTGGCTGATCCTGAAGCGCTAAGCCAGATCCTGCTGTACCACGTTCTGCCCGGCAAGGTTATGGCAGAAAGCGTGGCCGATGGCTTGATGGCTGATACGCTGCAAGGCGCCCCCGTCACCTTCTCGGTAATGGATGGTAAGGCCATGATTAATGACGCCACCATCGTCGCCACTGACATCGAAGCTTCCAATGGCGTGATCCACGTGATCGACGCGGTGATCCTGCCGCCAGCCGAGGCTGCTTCTGAAGAGCCTGCGATGGATATTGTTGATACCGCCATCGCTGCTGGCAGTTTCAACACGTTGGTGTCTGCTGTCCAGGCCGCCGGACTGGAAGAGGCTCTGCGCGGCGAAGGCCCGTTCACGGTTTTCGCTCCCACCGACGAAGCGTTCGCGGCTGTCACTATACCGGCCGATATCGAAACCTTGACTCAGATCCTGCTGTACCACGTGCTGCCTGGCAAGGTGATGGCTGAGAGCGTAGCGGATGGTCTGAGCGTTGACACACTGCAAGGCGCCCCCGTCACTTTCTCGGTGATGGACGGCAAGGCTATGATCAACGGCGCCACCATCGTCACCACTGACATCGAAACCTCTAACGGTGTAATTCATGTGATCGATGCAGTGATCCTGCCCCCGGCTGAGGGTGCTGCTGAGGAGCCTGCTGTCGCCATGGACATCGTGGACACAGCCATCGCCGCTGGCAGCTTCAACACGTTGCTGGCCGCCGTACAGGCTGCCGGGCTGGAAGAGGCGTTGCGCGGCGAGGGTCCACTGACCGTCTTCGCCCCCACCGATGAGGCTTTCGCCAAGCTGCCTGCTGGCACGCTGGAGAGCCTGCTGGCCGATACCGAAGCATTGACCAACATTCTGCTCTACCACGTGGCCGAGGGCAAGCTGACTGCAAAGGACGTATCTGAGCGTGGTTTCATCACGACACTGTTGGACGCCCCCTGGCTTTCACCGCCATGAGCGATAGCGTCAAGGTGAACGATGCCAACGTAGTGACTGCTGACATCGAGACGTCCAATGGCATCATCCACGTGATCGATGTGGTGCTCGTGCCTGCCGGCAACTAAGACCAATAAGACGTGAAGTGTGAGACGCGCCCTGCGTTTCACGCTTCACGCTGCAAACCGCCAATCTAAAAAAGCAAAGCAGGGCGGGCCGGCTCACACAGCCGCCCGCCCTTTTCAAAAACAGGAGTTCTTGCCCGATGTCACGCTTGACCACCACTACTGCTCCTGACTTCACGCTGGACGATTTCCAGGGGAAGTCAGTCAGTTTGGCCGATTTCCGGGACCGAAAAAACGTTGTCCTGGTTTTCAACCGGGGCTTCATGTGACCTTACTGCCGCAGGCATATGGCGCAGTTGCGTCAAGATTACCAAGAGTTCGTAGACCGCGACACCGAGATCATCGTCGTCGGCCCGGAAGACCACAACACCTTCGCCAGCTTCTGGACAAAAGAGCAGTTCCCCTTCGTGGGTCTGCCCGATCCCGATCACACCGTGGCTGACCGCTATGGCCAGGAGGTCAAGCTGCTGAAGTTTGGCCGCATGCCGGCCATCATGGTCATCGACAAGCGCGGCCAGGTTCTGGAGAACCACTACGCCGACAACATGCGTGACTATCCTGCCAACAGCGACCTGCTGACGCTGCTGGATGCAGCCAACGCAGCCGTTACGCCGTAATGTAGGGACGGGGGGGCTCCCCGCCTCTACACCGACCCGTCTTGAATACCCAAAGCAAAACGTAACTGCTCAGCCATAAGTCTGGAAACCGGCTTTCTGTGTTGCCAACATCCCTGGCTGCACCCCTTCGCCATGATCGGGGTCTGTGAGGCAGAAACCTGGTTTCTTATGTCAGGCATGAGCAGTTACAAAAAAGGACGCAAAACCGATGAGCACAGCAATGGTTTGGGGCGCTAACGGCGGCATTGGCCGGGCGCTAGTGAGCGAATTAGCCGGCCAGGGCTGGACGGTGATCGCTGTAGCCCGCCAGGCTGGCGATCTGGACCAGCTTACCCCCCTGGTGATCGAGGCCGACGTGACCCGCCCTCACGATGTACAGCAGGCCGTGCAGTTAGCCGGCTACGAGGCCGAGCAGATCGATTTGTGGATCTACACGGCTGGCGACATCACTTCGTCCAAGGTCGAGGAGATGACCCCGGTCGTCTGGCAGCGCATCCTGGATGCCAACCTGACCGGCGCGTTCCTGACAGCCCACTACAGCCTGCCGCTGCTGGCCCCCGACGCGCACCTGTTCTTCCTGGGCGCGGTCAGCCAACGCATGCAGATGCCCGGTCTGGCCGCCTACGCCGCAGCAAAAGCCGGCCTGGAGGCCTTCGGCGAAGCCTTCCGCAAGGAGGCCCGCAAGCGCAAGGTGACTGTAGTCAGGCCCGGCGCTGTCAACACCGCCCTCTGGCAGAAGGTGCCCTTCAAGATGCCCGGCAACGCTATGGCGCCGCAGATCGTGGCCCAGGCCATCCTGACCGCCTATGCCGCGGAACACAAAGGCACGCTGGATTTAATTTGATGGACACTCGTTGGTCGTCGCGACTTTAGTCTCATCTTGTTCGTGGTGGCGACCAACATCATCACTATCATCCCGGTAGGAGGATGCCCATGCGACATTATCTGCCCATCGCTCTATCGCTGGCGCTGGTCGCAGCCTTGCTGACAGCCTCGCCCGCCTTTGCGCATCGCCCCTATTTCGAGGAAGAGGACATCGGCGCGTCCAAACCCTGGCAGATCGACGACCCCGCCATCAGCACCGTAGTCTACGCGACTCTTCAATCTGCGGGCGATGTGGACTACTTCGCCTTTGATGGGCGGCAGGGCGACAGCACCCTGTTGGAGATCACCATCCCACAGATCGATGGCCAAGAGAACTTTGCACCGATGATGGCGTTGCTGGGACCAGGCCTGGACAGCACCGCGCTGCCGGGGCGGGTCG
>JAAEKA010000636.1 GCA_014155705.1 Anaerolineae bacterium clx_CAG2
TGAAGACGCGGTCGCCAATGGTGGTGTGATGCTTGCGACTACCATCGTAGTTGCAAGTGACGACGCCGGCGCCCAGGTTGACATCCTGACCGATGGTGGCATCGCCGATGTAGCTAAAATGCCCCATCTTGACGCCAGGCCCCAGGTAGGCATTCTTGACCTCGCCAAAATTGCCCATGTGGACCCCTGTCGCCAGGTGGGCGCCCTTGCGCAGGTGGGCAAATGGCCCGACGTCCACGTGCTGCTCCAGGATCGCACCCTCCAGGACTGAATATTGCACTGTGCAGCCAGCGCCGATGACAGTGTCAACGACGGTCGTGTTGGGTCCGATGCGACAGTCTTCGCCGATGCGACTCTGGCCGCGCAGGTGTGTGCCTGGCAGCAGGACGGTGTCGCGGCCAATCTCCACCGTATCGTCAATGTAAGTGACTGCCGGATCGGTGATAGTCACGCCCGCCTCCAACCAGCGCCGGTTGATGCGCGCTCGCAGCACTGCCTCGGCCTCAGCCAGGTGAACGCGGGTGTTAATGCCCAACATTTCGACCGGATCGCTGACCTTGTGGGCGAGCACCTGACGTCCCTGGGAGACCGCAATCGCTACCAGGTCGGTGAGATAGTACTCACCTTTGGGGCTGACTGTGATCTGGTCCAGGCTGCGCCACAGCCAGTCGGCGTCGTAGCAGTATAGTCCCGGGTTGAGTTCAGTAATCTGCAGTTGCTCGGACGTGCAGTCGGCCTCTTCAACGATAGCCAGCACAGCGCCAGTGGCGCTGCTGCGCACGATGCGACCAAAGCCGCGCGGCGTGTCGCTTTCGAAAGTCAGCATAGAGAGGACGCCGCCCTGCGCGTGGTTGTGCTGGTGGAGGGCCAGCAAGCGCTGCATCGACTCCAATGTGACCAGCGGCATGTCGCCATAGAATACCAGCACCGTCTGGGATTGGCTCTGAAGCAGCGGCCGCGCCTGCATAACCGCATGGCCGGTGCCCAGCCGCTGCACCTGGTGAGCGTAACAAGCGCGGTCGCGCACCTGCGCCATCAGTGCATCGGCGTTGCGACCCACGACGACTATCGGCGGCCTGGAAGACAGCTCGACTTGACGCAGTCAAGAACTTTACCCGAAAACGACGGGATATGTTTCCAAGGGACACTCAAGGTTGGGCCATTTGAGCTTTCTGATTCTCTTGCCGGCAAAATGCTTGCTTCTCC
>JAAEKA010000637.1 GCA_014155705.1 Anaerolineae bacterium clx_CAG2
AAGACCGGCACGAACAGGCCGTAGCCCATCACCGAAGCGCCGTCCACGACCCACTCGCGGGCTTCGGGCATGCGCGCTACCAACACGCCGGCCAGGTAGGCGCCGGTGATGGCCGCCAGTCCGCCTAGCGCCTCTGCTGCCCATGCATAGACCAGCACCAAGGCCAGGATCAGGGCGAAGCCGGCCTCGCGGGCGTGGTGGCGATAGATCCACCGCACTATAGGCGTGACCACGATATGGCCGACGAGGAGGGCGATAGGGAAGAAGAGGACGATCCTGCCTACGGCCAGCAGCGGATTGCCGCCCTGACCGGCTACGGCGAGCACGACGCTCAGCACGAGAATTCCCAGTACATCGTCGATGATGGCTGCGCCCAGGATGATCAGTCCTTCTTTGCTCTGCAAGCGGCCCAGTTCACGCAGGGTCTGCACGGAGACGCTAACACTGGTCGCGGTCAGCGCCGTACCCAGGAAGAGACTCGTAGCCATGTCCAGGCCAAAGGCCAGGCCCACGGCCAAACCGCCGAAGAACGGCAGAATCACGCCAGCCAGGGCCGCATACGAGGATGGCTTGCCCACCTGCTGTAAGGCCGAAACGTCGGTCTCCAGGCCAGCGATGAACATCAGCAGCAAGACGCCGATGCCTGCAACGGCGTTGAGCACCTCGCTGGTGTGCACCCAACCGAGCAGCGACGGACCGAGGATCAGGCCGGCCATCAGCTCACCCAGCACGGCCGGCATGCCGACACGCTGGCTCAAACGACCCACCAACCGCGCGCCGATCAAAATCAGCGCCAAGGGTAGCAAGAGCTCGATAGTTTCCATGAGAACCTCCTGTCAGAACCTTGCACAGGCCCGACTTGGCGCGGCCCGCGTGCCGCGAGGCGCCTGTTGTGTCGATGGCTGTCGTAGTTAAGTGTAGTGACATATACCCCCCGGGTCTAGTACCCAAGTGGGTCATTTTTTGGGCCGCGCTCGTTCTCACCCAAAACGTGACGCCAGGCACACCGGGACATGACTGTGGACACTATCGTTGCCTGTTTCATTCTGATATGCTGGTGACATCGCAATAACTCAGCCTTGGGAACTTCACGTATACGGATGAAAGCTCGTTCAACTGGACCTTCTTCATGTACCAGTTGATGTTTGCCGCCACGGCTGCCACCATCGTCTCGGGCGCAGTGGCGGAGCGGCTCAAGGTCTCCT
>JAAEKA010000638.1 GCA_014155705.1 Anaerolineae bacterium clx_CAG2
CGACCTCGCCTGGGAGAAAGGAGACTGAGAGGTTGCTGGGCCGGCGCCTAAGCTAACCGGCCATCGCGCCGGCCCAGCAACCATTCTCAGAGAGCGCCCGCTCAGCCTGTGCGGCCCCGGCCGCCGCCGCGACCGCCAGCCCACAAGGGACGCCCGGTCTCTTCACGGATGGACACTACCAGATCGCCATTGGTCAGTTGACCAACTTCGAAGGTCTCACCCTCGTAGAAGCCCTGTATCGTCACCTGGTCGCCCACCTGGGCGGTGAAGCCGGCCTCCAGAGCGTAGCTCCAGGGGCGATCGGCGATCACGACAGCGCCGCTTTCGGTCTCTACGGTCATCTGCCCGTCGTCAATGCTGAGGACGACACCGCTAACGGTGACCCACTGGTGATCTTCGGTAGCAGCCAGCACCTGCGGCTCGCCCTGCGGAACGCCAGCCTGGCCCTGCCCGTTGCCGCCCTGACCCTGGCCGCCGCTGCCGCCAGACCACAGCGGTTGGCCGCTCTGCTCACGCACATCGATCTGCTGCTGGGTGCTAACGTTTAACATCTGGGCCGGCGCAAAAACGCCGTTCTCGTCGTAGCCGTTAACCCGCACGCGCTGGCCCACCTCGGCCATGAAGCCCTGCTCCAGTGCGAAGCGCCAGGCCCGGTCGGCCAGAGCTACCTCGCCCTGTTCGGTCAGCAGCGTCATCTGGCTGTCGTCGACGCTGAGCACGATGCCCTCGAAAGTCTGCGCAGGCAGGACGCTGACCTGACTGCTGTTGCCGCGGGCCTGGTTGCCCTGACTGCCAGCGGTCTGGCTATTGCGCCCCCCGCCTTGCTGCGTGTTGAGCGGCTCGCGCTGGCCCTGGCCGCCCTGACCGGCTACGTATGTCTCGTCAGCGACCGCCTGATTGCGGCCGCCGCGACTTTCGGGGTTGGCAGCGAGGACCGTTCCATCCTCCTGCGACCTGGCCCAGCCTGCACCGCGCTGCTCGGTGCTGTTGGTATCTGCACTCTTGGCGACCGTGCGATTGACGGCGCCGACCGCTAATGCTCCAACTAAGCCCAGAAAGAGCACGCCCATAATAATCTTCTTAGCCATTTTCAAAACCTCCATCGTGTGTCGAGTCAGGACTGAGAGTCCTGCGTTGTGTCGAACGTTGCGTTAGGACTGTGAGATCTGCTGTTGGCGGGACTCAGGGCTGTCACTCCTTTGCCACACGCTGCGCCACATCTTGGCCGTTACTTTGGTCACCCAGCCCCAGTGAATGGCCAGGTGGACCATAGCAGCTACAATCAGGGTCACGCCAGACCAGGTGTGGAGCAGATCCCAGGTGGTGCGGCTCCACAGGAAGAGCGGAGCGCTGTCAGTCACCTGCCAGCCGCTGCGCACGTCGAAGAGGAAGTAGACGCCGCTGACAGCCGCCAGCAGGAAGCTGAGGGCGATCACCAGGTCCACCAGGACGTTGACCCGAGCGCCCTTGGACATGCCACTCTTACCGCGCAGCGTCGCCACCACCTTACGCCCCATCATGCTGATCCAGTTGAGGTGGATGGCCAGATGAAGGGCCACCGCCGCAATCATGAGCACGCCAGCCCAGGTGTGGAGCAGATCCCAGGTCTCCCTGGTGAACAGCAAGGTGATGCCGTAGGTTGGATTGCGACCGCCCTGGTAGCCGCCGACAAAATAGAGAAAGTAGACGCCTGAGAGGGCGGCGACCACCGCACCCAGAAAGACGGCGGCGTCCAGCAGCCAGTTGAGCCGCGTTGCCGGCGAGAGCGATCGTGTTCGTGAGTTGTTTGCCATAGGGTGTTTCCTTTCCAGAAGCGTGGCGGTTGGTTGCCGTCACACTCGATCCTATGGCTGATTATCGCAGATCAGTATGGAGATTTTGTGGAGAGGGGTTGGGGATTATGTGGGGATCAGAAACCGGCTAATTGCAACGCCTGCCAGCCCAGCCAGACGCCCAAGCCGATCAACAACAGGCCCAGCAGGACGAGGATGCGCTGGTACCAGGCAACGGAGAAACGCCGCGATTGGCTATGGACCAGCGCAGCGACGGCCACTTTGCTGCCGATCAGGGTGATATAGAAGCCCAGCAAGAATAGTACGCCTTGCAGCAGACTCTGGCTGAAGGCTGCCAACAGCGTCGGCCCGCCTACGGTGGCCCAAAACAGATAGGGATGGGGGTTGAGCGCGTTGACCGCGGCGCCGCGCAGCAGGGACTGCCGGCCGGAGACCGCAGCGCTATCTGGCGCGCCTTGCAAGATCTGCACGCTGGCCTGGCGAGCCGAATGCACTGTCTCCCAACCCAGATAGACCACGTAGCCGCCGCCGATCACACCGACGACGGCCAGTGTCCACGGCGGCAGCAGGCCCAGCACAAAAACAGAGAGCAGGATGATGGGCAGGTCGGTAACGAAGGGCGCGGCGGCCACGCGCAGACCATGCCACAAACCGTCGCGCAATGTGGTGGTGATCACCAGCGTCATCAGCGGGCCGGGACTGAGGCCGGCGGAGAGACCGAGGGTAAGACCGAGGAGGAGCATGAAATGGTTAACGGTGAATTGGGGATTGGTTAATGGGGCCGGTTGACGCGGTAGGCGGCGAGGAGGGTGATGACGAGGGCAATGCCGGAACCGAAGAGGATGGCGGTGAAGGCGACTGAACTGCGGGCGGCGGGGACGACCAACCAGAAGCCTGCCAGCACGGCGGTGATGGGCACCAGCGCGGTCAGGGCGAGGGTGACGGCGAGCTGGCGGTTGGCCGGGACCTCGCTGCCGCTAAGCTGACGGTTGAGCCGCCACAAAACAAAAAAAGGGTAGGTCAGACCGACCAGGATCAGGAAGATCGCAGCGATCAGAAGGACAGGATTGGAGGTACTCATTCGCTTCTCCCTGCGCGCATCGGCTGGCCCAGACCGGCGCCCTCCGCGTTAGCTTCTTGAAAGACGCCATCGTCCAGATGGGCCGTGTCGTTGTAGCTGATCAATCGCAGGTGGCCATGTCGCATCTGGACGACGCTGAGAGCTGTATTGCCGCCGATAGCAATGCGATGCATCTGGGCCAAGCTGGCATCCAGAACATGAGCCACCAGGCTGCGCAGGGCCGCGCCGTGGCTGACCAACAGCACAGTCTGGCCGGCATGGCGGGCGGCGATGCCCTCGGCGGCCGCAGCCAACCGCGCTTGCAGCTCGCCGTAGCTCTCGCCGCCGCCACGCCGCACCTCCTGGCCGGCGTACATGGCCGCCACCTCGTTCGGGTAGCGCGCCGTGATCTCGTCCCAGGTCAGCCCGGTCCAGGCGCCGATGTCCGACTCGCGCAGCGCCGGATCGGGGATAGGCGTCAGTTCCAGCGTTTGCCCCGCAATTTGGGCAGTTTCGAACGCGCGCAGCAGGTCGCTGCTGTAGATGGCGCGAATGGGGTAGCTGCGCAGCCGGCCGGCGACGATGCGGGCCTGCTCGCGGCCCAGTGCGGTCAGCGGCGTGTCGGCTGCCTGGCCCTGCCAGCGGCCGCTCAGGTTCCACTCGGTCTCGCCATGACGCAGCAAGAGCAGGGTAGTGGTGTCAGCGCTGTTCATCGTCGTTGGCTGCGACCAGATCGGGCGTCTGGCCATCCAGATGGCTGGCGTCGGCGATCAGCGCCGCCTGTAAGCCCGCTCCGTTGACCTGTACGATGGTGAGGGATGTATTGCCAATCGGCGCGCGCCGCGGATCAGGGCCGCCATCGGTCGGAACATCCGTGGCCAGCAACGCCGCGCGCACGTTGCCGCCGTGACTGACTACGGCAATGGTCTGGCCGGGATGCCGCGCAGCCAGATCATGCATGGCAGCCACCGTTCGCTGACTCAACGCGGCGAAGGTCTCGCCGATCTCCCCGCGTGGCAGGTCCATCGCGCGTATCTTGTCGCCCGGCCAGCGCTGGTCCACCTCGTCAGGAGTCAGTCCCTGCCAGACGCCCAGATCGATCTCTCGCCAGCGGGGGTCGGGCTGCACCGGCAGGTCCAGGGCGGCGCTGATAATCTGAGCGGTCTCCTGCGCGCGCAGCAGGTCGCTGGCGTAAAGGGCGACCACGTCCAGCGACTTGAGCCGGAGTCCTAACTGTTGCGCCTGCCAGCGGCCTCGCTCAGTCAGTCCGCCAGCCTCCGGCGACTGGCCCTGAATGAGTCCTTGCTGGTTCCACTCGCTCTGGCCGTGGCGGCAGAGCAGGAGAGTGGTGGGTGCATGGGATGCATGTGTGGACATCAGAAATTCGTGTTGGGGCGTAATGCATAACGAGTAACGCGTAAGCAGAACCTGCGAGAAGCGCAGCCAAGATGGCCGACTCCGGGTTACGAGTTACGCATTAGGCGTTAGATGAGCGTTTTCATCCGCAACATGCGGTCGCCGACAGACTGCAGGGCTTCGGCAATGCTGGGCTTGCCCTCGCGCTCCAGTTGGCGGACCGAGGCGTTGAGCACGCCAAAGAAGGTGCCATCAATGCGGCCCAAGTTAAGGCCGATGATCTGAGTCAGTTCGTCGTCGTCCTTGGCGCCCAGCAGTTGGCGCACCAAGGCGATGGATTCTTGTTGGGTCATGGTTGGTAGGTTGGGGAATTGGTAAACTGGGTGACTGGGTGACTGGGTGACTGGGTGACTGGGTGACTGGGTGACTGGATTGTACGGATATCAGAAGGATTGCCAAGTTAGCGGCAGCGCGTGCAAAAACGAGACCGGCCTGCAACTGGGGCAGACCGGTCTCGCGGAGTGAATTCCCAGCGCCTGTCCTGCAGAGCCGGGTAGATAAGGGCGCTTTGTGCTTTCAGCCAGGGATTCAGTCCCTGTGCTCATGCGCCGCGGCGGCGGTTAGCAGCGTCGAAAATAACGGCCAGCGCCAGCACAGCGCCACGGGCGATATACTGGATGGAGATGTCGATCCCCATCAGGTTCATGCCGTTGGACAAGGAAGCCATCACCAACGCGCCGATCAGCGAGCCGATGATGCTGCCTACGCCGCCGGCCGCCGACACGCCGCCGACGTAGGCCGCGGCGATGGCGTCCAACTCGAACAGGGTGCCGGCCGTCGTCGTGGCCGACTGCAAGCGAGAGGTGAACAGGATGCCGGACAAAGCGGTCAGGAAGCCCATAGAGGCGAACACGACATAGGTGATCTTCTTGACGCTGACGCCGCTCAGGTCAGCGGCCTCCGGGTTGCCGCCCACGGCATAGATGTGCCGACCCAGCACGGTTCGGGTCGTAATAAAGTGATAGACGCCAACCACCAGCAAGACGATGACCGCCGTCCATGAGATGCCGTTGTAGCTCGCCATCACCCAGGCAACCAAACCGACGATGGCCGAGATGAAAACCAGTTTGAGGGCGAAGATTGCCCCTGGCAGCACCTCAAAGCCGTAGGTCTTCTTCCGCTTGCGGTCATTGATCTGGCCTAAAACAAAGAAGACGATGGCGACAATCCCGAGCAGCAGCGTCAGCGCGTGGCCCGGTATGAAATCAAGCCCCGGGATGTCGGGAATGAAGCCATTGCCGATCGCGTTGAAATCGGCGTTGGGAATGATGATCGTGCCGGTGCCCATGGTGGCCTGCAGGAGCAGACCTCGATAGATCAACCATCCGGCGAGAGTGGCCACAAAGGCGGGGATGCCGAAATAGACGATCAGGAAGGCGGTGATCAATCCGGCGATAACGCCGAGCACCAGAACCAGCGGCACGACTGCCACAGCAGGCAACCCCTGCTGCACCATCAAGATCGCCGCGATCGCACCGAGGAAGCCTGCCAGAAAACCGACCGACAGGTCGATATGGCGAATGACGATGACCAGCGTCATGCCAACCGCCAAGACCGCGATGTAGCCCATCTGGTTGATCAGGTTGCTGATGTTACGCGGCGACAGAAACAGTCCGTCAGTCAGCACTGTGAAGATCGCCATGATCACGAACAAGGCGATGTACATGCCGTACTCGCGCACATTCTGGCGGAGGACTTTCTGCAAGTCTTGGAAGAAAGTCATGGTGGGTCTCCTCAGCTGGTAGCCAGCTGCATGATCTTCTCTTGGGTCGCTTCTTCGATGGGCAGCTCACCGGTGATCCTGCCAGAAGCAACGACGTAGACGCGGTCGCTCATGCCCAGCACCTCAGGCAGCTCGGATGAGATCATGATGATGCTCATGCCTTGCTCCACCAGGCCGTTCATCAGCGTGTAGATCTCGAACTTAGCGCCCACGTCGATGCCGCGCGTGGGCTCATCCAGAATCAGCACATTGGGCTTGACGAACAGCCACTTGCCCAACGACACCTTCTGCTGGTTGCCTCCGCTCAGGTTCCGGACTTTCTGCTCGATGCTGGGCGTCTTGATATTGAGGCTGGTCCTGTATTCGTTGGCGACCCTGATCTCGGCCTCGTTGTCGACCACACCCCGCCTGGCGATTTCGGGCAAATTAGCCAGAGTGATATTCTGCTTCACATCCTGGATCAGAATCAGTCCCTTGGCTTTGCGATCCTCGGTAACGTAGGCCAAGCCGGCCTCAATCGCATCCTCAGGCTGCTTGAACTGCTGCTTCTGGCCGTTGAGATACAGGTCGCCTTTGACCTGGTAGCCGATCGAATTGCCGAACAGGCTCAGAGCCAGCTCGGTGCGTCCGGATCCCATCAGCCCGGCAAAACCGACGATCTCGCCTTTTTTGAGGTTAAAATTGACATCCCGCCCGGCCCCTTGTAGATGGCCCGCGCCAGCGCGCCGGTCTCCACCCGCGCCGAGCGGATCGACTCCAGCGCGTGCGGCCAGATGGGGCTGGCGTCGGAGTTGCGGAAACTCTGCTCTAGCAATGCCCAGAGTTGTTCGCTGCCGAGCGTGGTATCGATGGTGTGGTCGAAAGTGATGCGCATCTTACGCAAGACCTTCGAGGTTTCAGAAAATCTCGAAGGTCTGGGGCGTATTTTAATCTAGCGGTGAGGCTGTGCACATGCCAGCGCCTTGGACACCGCTTTGGCCAGGATTGGGTCGACCTCGATATCGGCGCAGTTGGGGCCGTGCCCTGTACCCAATTCGTCCAAAGCCCGCGCACCCTGGACCACCCAGTTGACCGCCATCTCCGGTGCAACCTTGTCTGTGTTGATCACCAGATCGAAGGCGGTGGCGTCGTTCCAGCGTACCTTGTAGAACGATTCGATGAACGCGG
>JAAEKA010000639.1 GCA_014155705.1 Anaerolineae bacterium clx_CAG2
GGTTCGAAACCGGCACGCAAAACCATGAGGGCATCGCCGGTACGCTGGCCGCGGTGGAATATCTGGCCGGTCTGAGCGGGTTGGATCGCAGCGCTACCCGGCGCGCACAGCTTCAGCGCGCCATGACCCTGCTGCGCGACTACGACCACGTGCTCAGCGCGGCCATCCTGGACCAGCTCGACGGCATCCCCGGCCTGCGTGTGCATGGCGTCACCGACCGCAACCGCCTGGCCGAACGCGTCCCCACGGTTTCTTTCTCCTGGGAGGGCCATGCCCCACGCGCCGTGGCCGAGGCCCTGGGCCGGGCCGGCGTCTTCGTCTGGGATGGCAACTTCTATGCGCTGGCCGTCACCGAGCGCCTGGGACTGGAAGACCAGGGCGGCATGGTGCGCGTCGGCGCGGTGCATTACAACACGCTGGCGGAGATCCAGCGCCTGGGCGACGTTTTGCGGGCCATGGACTGAGCTCAGCCGGTGGGGACGAGTTGCCCGACAACACAGGCATGTCGGGCAACTCATTCCTATCTCAAAACGCGCGGCCGGGATCAGCGCGGAACGGTGCGCACCGAGTCGCAGCCGAAGAACTTGTGTACGTTGCCCAGGCCGTCGGTCCATTCGCCCTTGACGCATGCCTCGACGTCACCGCGCACGATGCCCGTCTGCCGGGTCAGGAAGTGCAGCACCATGTCCGGGGCGCCGTCTCTGGTGACCTCGTCCAGCTCGTAGGAGTCCTCGATGTGCCCCTGGTTGTGAGACTCGAACGCACCGCCGCTCTCCGGCCACACGGCCGCGCGCGGGCCAAAGCGCACGCTGAGCGGATCGATGGTCGTGGCGTCGAAGTCGAGGGGCAGTCCGTACTCGCCGGCCAGCGTCGTCAGAATCGCCAGCGGGATGTCGCCGCGGTTGTTGACGTTGATCGAGTTGGGGAAGCTGCGCGGCTTGATGTTGACAGCCACCGGCACCACACACTCGATGTCCAGCGTGATCTCGGCCTCGTTGTTGCTGAGATTGGGATCGCTGTCGTCTGGCCGGTCGGGCGCAATGGCGTTGGCAAAGGTGAAGAGATGGTGGCTGGCTTCCAGGCAGCGCACTGTAAAGCTTTCCTCGATCACCCTGAGCTCATTCAGGCCCACGGCGGCTGCCAGCAGGCTGGCGTTGGCCGGGGTGACGGTCGCGCCCGAGGGCGGGGTGGCCGTCATCGTGACGCGCACATCCATCGGCGCCGAGGGGCCGCGGTTGGAGATTACTTTGCGGAAGTTCAACGTCACGTCCTCACCCACCAGGATCTCGGTCGGCGCATCCACCGCCTCGAAGCTGACGATCTCCAGGTCGGCCACAGCCACGACCAGAGTCGACTCCTGCGCCGTGTTGTTGAGAGGATTGGGATCCGTGTCGTTGCCGCTGACCACTGCATCGTTGACGATAGTCACGGGGCTGCCCGCGTTGTGAACCAGGTCGGCATCGACTGCCACCACGATGCTGAAGGAGGCGTCGGCGCCGCTGGCCAGGCCGCCAGATGAGCAGGCCACCAGGCCGGAGCCGGCCGGCAGCTCACTGCAGCCAGCCGAGGCCGAGACGAAAGAGACGCCCGCGGGCAGCGTGTCGGTCGCCAGGAAGCCGCTGGAGTCGGACGGTCCGTTGTTGTCCACGGTCAACTGGTAGGTGAGCTGGGTTCCTGCGGCCACCGGGTCGGGGCTGTCTGACTTCGTGAGGGCCAGGTCAGCCTGGCGCTCGATGGTGAAGTTGCTGTTGGAGATGTCGAAGAAGATATTGTTGGCGCACTCGACCTTGACCCGCGCCTGCGTGGTCTCGTTGTCGGGCACGGTGACGCCAACGCTGCCATCGTTGGCTGTGCCGGCGACCAGGGTGATCGGATAGGTATAGCCGCCGTCGGTCGAGAGCTTGACGTTGACCGCCGTGCAGCTCACAGGGGCCGCGCTGGTGTTGGCCACGTCCCAGGTCACGGTCTGGCTGGTGGCGACCGGCCAGACGCCGGCGGCATTGGGCGCGGTCACCTGGAAGGGGCCGGCCGACCCGGAGACTGTGATGGTGTAGGCTGCGTAGTTGACGCCGCCGCCGCCGGCCCGGTTGTCCCTGGCCGTCAGGCGGAAGGTCAGGCTGGCAGCGCTGGACGGCAGGATTTCGCCCAGGGTCGTGGTGTTGTTGACGATGTCCGACAGGCGCGGGAAGGTGCGCGACGGGCTGGTGGTCGGATCAAACGAACGGAAGTAGGGCGGCACGACGTAGCCTGGGTTAGGCGGCGCGGGTCCGGCTGCGGTCGGCAGGTCGAACTCCTCCCAGCCGTAGGTCAGGGCGTCGCCGTCCGGATCGACGGCTGTCCCGCTCATGACAAAGGGGGTGCTGAAGGGGATCGTGAAGCCGCCGCTGCCTGAGGTGACGTTGGGCGGTGTGTTGCCGGTGTTGCTAACCGCTCCGCACGTGCCGGCGCCTACGGTCGAATAGGCGACGATCTGATCGAAGCTGAAGGTGTGGAAATAGTCGTCGCTGTTGGGCTGCAGGTCGTCGATGCCGCAGATGCCGGCGTAGCCCATGATGGTGGAGGCGCTGCCCGGCTCGTAGGCGGCGGTGGCTATGTACTGGCCGGGGTAGCCGGAGCAGCTATTGCTGTTCCATGTGTGGCTGCCGCCGAACTGGTGGCCCATCTCGTGCGACACGTAGTCGACGTAGAACGGATCGTTGATGGGGGCTGCCAGGCCGGTGACTCCCCTGGCCTTGCTCCCGGCCTGGCAGGGGCCCTGGTTGGCCACCCCGCCGCCGCCGGTGCTGAACACGTGGCCGATGTCGTAGTTGCCGCTGCCGATGACCGCCTCAACGTTGGTCTGGTTCTCGCCCAACATCGTGCTGCCGTCGTTGTTGGTATAGGGATCGGTGGTCCCGTCGGTGTAGATCAGATCGTCGGTGTTGGCCACCAAGACCATGCGGATGGCGACTTCCCGTTCATAGATGCCGTTGACCCGGTTCATGGCCGTGACGATGGCGGCCAATGCCAGTGGAACCGTTCCTCCGTGGAACTGGGTGTATTCACCGGTGGCGGCCATGGCCAGGCGGTAGGTTCGGAGCTGGCTACCGCTGGGCACGCGCATGCTGCGAGGTCCGATGGGGGGCGTTGCCGACGACTCCCCGCCGGCGTTTAGCTCGACAATGCGCTGCTGGGGGCCAGGCACAAAGTCGTCCTTGTGGTAGCTGATGTACAGCGACGTGTCGCCGCGGCGATACGGGTCGATGTAGACCGTGCCCGCGGCCGAGAGGATCATCGCGTGGAAGCCCTGCGGCGTCCAGTCCAGACGCACGGTGGCGGTTGGGTCGTCCAGGCCTTGGCCCAGGTAGGTCGAGATCTGCGGGTACCTGGCGGCCAGCTTGGGCTCCATGATCGGGGAGATGACCACCTGGAAGTACTGGCTGCTGCCGTCCGGCATGGGCAGGGGGAAGCGGATGCCGTCGGCCTGGCCCTCCAGGGGTGCGCTGGCCAGTTGGCTTTGCAGCAGTGGCACGTTGGCCTGCACCACGCGCGCCTGGGTCGTCTCGATCTGCGGCGAGCCTGCGCGGGCCAGGGCCAGCGCGTTGGCGTCACTCCAGATGAGATCGTTGGCGGGGCCCTGCTGATTGGGCAGGGAGACAGGGGCAGCCAGGGCCCCAACCGGCAGAATGCTGAGCAACAGTGCGAGGACAACTGCTGCCCGCACAAATTTGGCGAGTCCCATGTGTAGTTTCATCACAAAATCTCCTGTTCAACACAACCGCTAGATCGCCCTCTGTTTGGACTGACTTCACTGGCGCTGCGATAGGCGAGGAGCGCAGCGCGGCGCATCCTGACACCCCTATTAAACGAGTGATCAGTCGCTTTTCGCGCGCAGGGACTGCACAGCGGATGTCCATGTGTGCGGTCTTGAACGACTCCCGGTGCGTAGTGTTGGAGAAGGAACTTGCGAACGGGGTTATGGGTTGGCTGAACTCGACGCCTGCTCTGCGTCGGGCCAATCTGCGCCCCGGAAACGGGTTCCGGACGCGACAATGCCCGCAGACCCGTGTTTTTGTAACACAATCCGCCGGATTGTTCGGACGCAATCCAGCGGATTGCGTTACGGCGAACTGCCGGCGTGTTCGGACGCAATCCAGCGGATTGCGTTACGGCAAACTGCCGGATTGTTCGGACGCAATCCAGCGGATTGCGTTACGGCAAACTGCCGGCGTGCTTATGCTTGCTTGTATTTGGGACAGTGCTGGGCCACGTGGACCACGGCAAGACCACGCTGCTGGACGCCATCCGCAAGACCAATGTGGTCGACCAGGAGTCGGGCGGCATCACCCAGCACATCGGCGCCTACCAGGTGGTGCGCGACGGCCGCAAGATCACCTTCCTGGACACGCCAGGTCACGAGGCATTCACGGCCATGCGCGCCCGCGGCGCTCAGGCTACCGATATCGCGATCCTGGTGGTGGCGGCCGACGACGGCGTCATGCCGCAGACGCGCGAGGCGATTGCCCACGTGCGCGCGGCCGAGGTGCCGATCATTATCGCGCTGAACAAAGTCGACAAACCCAACGCCAACCCTGACCGCGTCAAGCAGCAGTTGTCTGACGAAGGGCTGCTGGTGGAGGAGTGGGGCGGCGACGTGATCTGTGTCGAGGTGGCGGCCAAGCTGAAGCGCGGCATCGACGACCTGCTGGAAAATCTGCTGCTGCTGGCCGACGTGGAAGCCTTCAAGGCTGACCCGGATGGCCCGGCTATCGGTACGGTCATCGAAGGCACCATGGACAAGGCGCGCGGCTCCACAGCCACGCTGCTGGTTCAGAAGGGCACGCTGCACGTGGGCGATGCGATCCTGGCCGGCAATATCTCCGGTCGCATCCGCGCCATGACCGACAGCAGCGGCAACGCCATCGACTCGGCCACGCCCTCCACCCCTGTAGTCGTGCTGGGCCTGTCGGAAGTGCCGACAGCCGGCGACACCTTCCAGGTCTACAAGGACGAGCGGTCGGCCCGCGAGGAAGCCACAGCCCGCCTGCTGCTGGAGCGCGAGCGCTCCGAGGCAGTCGTACGCAAGAGCGTCACCCTGGACGACGTCTTCGCGCAGATGAAGGCCGGCAAGGTCAAAGAGTTGCGCCTGATCCTCAAGGCCGACGTGGACGGCTCACTGGAGCCGATCATCAACTCGCTCAACCAGTTGAGCAGCGACGATCTGCGCATCAAGCTGCTGCACACGGGCACCGGCGATATCACCGACTCCGATCTGATGCTGGCGGCCGCCTCCGAAGCGATCGTAATCGGCTTCAATAACAGCTTGAACGCGACCGCGCAGAAGTCGGAACTGGCCAACCAGGTGGACGTGCGCACCTACAAGGTGATCTACGAGTTGATCGCGGACATCGACAAGGCGCTCAAGGGCTTGCTGGAACCGGTCTTCGAGGAACGCACCACTGGCCGGGCCGAGGTGCGGGCGGTGTTCCGCATTCCGCGCCGCGGCAAGATTGCCGGCTGCGTCGTCCTGGACGGCGAGCTCAACCGCAACTCCCAGGTGCGGGTCACCCGCAATGGCGTTGTGCTGATGCAGGGCCGCATCAACTCGCTCAAACGCTTTCAGGAAGACGTCACCGAAGTCAAGACCGGTTTCGAGTGCGGTATCGGCATCGAGAACTACGACGACATCAAGGAAGGCGACATTATGGAAGCCTTCACCAAGGTACGCGTCTAGCGTATGCCAAAAGAAACCGGGTTTCTGCGCAGAAACCCGGTTTCTGATCGTAAGCAGGTCTTTGTTATGTCTAGCAGACGACAACTACGCGTGGCCGAAATGATCCAGCAAGAGCTGGCAACGATGATTACCTTCGACCTGCGCGACCCGCGGCTGGCCTTTGTCAGCGTCACGCGGGTTCAGGTCAGCCCCGATCTGCGCCACGCCAACGTGTATATCAGCAGCCTGAGCGGCGAAGAGGCCGAGACCGAGATCATGGCCGCACTGCGCAAGGCCAGCGGTTTTCTACGCCGCCAGTTGGGCAGTCGCACGACGCTGCGCTACGTACCGGAGCTGGCCTTCCACTTCGACGATGGGCTGATCCAGAGCCAGCGCATGAGCGATCTGCTGGACGAAATCGCCAGCGAAGAAACAAGCGCCGAATCGATCGGCGAAGAGGCTGCGCAGGACGCAGAGCCCTCCTAGCCAGATCGCTTTCGCCTCACGCCAGGACGCCAGGACCGCAAAGCGCCGAGTGGTCGCACTCATCCTCTCACCCTTTGCACTCCTTGCGCCTTGGCGTGAGCTTTTTTTGCCAGCTTCTTGAGGGTATTCGCTTTGATCACCGCCGCCGAAGCCATCCGTTCACTGGTGGCCGCCAGCCAACGCATCCTGCTCATCAGCCACGTCTCACCCGACGGCGACGCCATCGGCTCGCAGTTAGGGCTAAAATGGCTGCTGGAGGCGCAGGGCCGCGCCGTGGTTGCAGCCAACCAGGACGGCGTGCCCTATTTGCTGCGCTCGGATCAGGTCGCACCCGGCTGGCCGTCGATAGTCTACTCCCCATTCAAACAGAGTCGCAAGGCGGACGGGTATGACCTGGTGATCACGCTGGACTGCAGCGACATGCAGCGGCTGGGCAAGACGTACCGCCCCTCGCTGGCCAGCGCGCCGCTGGTCAACATCGACCACCACGTCACCAACCTGGGCTTTGGCGCCGTCAACCTGGTGGATCCGGCTGCCAGCAGTACGGCTGAAATCGTCTACCGGCTGGCCGAGGCGCTGGGGTGGCCCATCGGCCCCGAGGCGGCCCAATGCCTGTTGACCGGCATCGTCACCGACACGCGCAGCTTCAGCGTCGGCCATGTAACGCCGGCGCTGCTGGGCGTGGCGCAGCGGCTGATGGAGGCCGGCGCGTCGCTGCACGCCATCAACGAGGGAGTGCTGGACCGGCGCAACGTGGACACCATCTGTCTGTGGGGCCACGCGCTGGCTGCGCTGCATCTGGAAGAGCGCATCATCTGGACGGCAATCCCGCTGGCCATGCGCGGCCGCTGCAACGGCGTGGAACAGAGCGACTCCGGCCTGGCCAACTTCATGGCCGGCGCAGAGGAGGCCGACGTGGCCGTGATCCTGACCGAGCGCGAGGAT
>JAAEKA010000064.1 GCA_014155705.1 Anaerolineae bacterium clx_CAG2
ACAGGCTTCGTTTGGACAGAAATCACCTGGCTTGGCAAACTGTTCCATATCGTCGTCTCCCTTGAAACGGTTTGCCTTTAGTTTACATCATCTTGCGGCTACACTCAAAAGGGAGACTACCAAACCACCGGGAAGCGTTTTCTCGGTTGGGGAGAGTAGCCGAAGGCTCTGCCGACACCTTCGACCCGCAGTCATGAGGCCGGCCGAACCATACGCTGCACCCTTTGCCAAAACCGTCCACATCCGCGGCGAAGCGCACAGCGTGGTCAAAGCTATCCTGCGTAATCTGCTGCACACCGCACACCATATCGGGCAGATTGATCTGTTGGCGACAGCTTGGATTGTGGTTGACCGATTCGGCCTGCAATGCTACAATCGCCGCCTAACCGTTGCGGCTGTTCGGGTCTCGGAAGCAGACAACCCCGTGACTCTAGGTTGGATGCAGCGCCCGGCTAACCAAGGAGATTGAAGGATGAACAGAGATAGCGTACTAATCGAAGCCGATGAACTGCTTGCCAGACTGGGGGCCCCAAACTTTCGCATCTACGATGCCACGATCTTGTTCTTCAGAACCGAAGCAGATGCGCCTGGCGCCTATCAGCAGTACCTCCAGGGCCATATCCCCGGCGCGGCCTTCTTCGACCACCAGAAGTTCTCAGACAGGCACAGCGACTATGACTACATGCTCTTGCCTCAGGCCGAACTTGTGACACAAATCGGGCAACTCGGCATTTCGCAGGATACAGAAGTCATTCTGTATGCTGCCGGGCTTCCTTCCGCAACGCGCGCCTGGTGGATCCTGCGCTACGCAGGCCACAACCATGTGCGCGTGCTCAATGGAGGACTCGCTGCCTGGACCAAGGCAGGCGGGAGTCTGGAGCCAGGGGCCTGCCAGTATGAAGAGACGCAGTTCGTCGGCCAGTCCAGACCGGAGATGGTCGCCAGCAAAGATGACGTGCTGAAAGCGATGGGGGATACCAGCATCTGCATCGAGTACACCTTACCCTTGGAGGTGTATAGAGGCGCCCATATCCCCGGCTCATCGGTTATCTCCGCGCTGGACTTGATGCAAGGAATGGATACCCTTTTATCTGACGATGTATTCGCCTCGCGCCTGCAAGAAGGAGCGCGCTTTGAGCGCATCATTACGTATTGCGGAGGCGGGATCGCTGCCACCGTGAACGCCATTGCGCATCTGATTGCCGGGCACGAAAACGTCTCCGTGTACGACGGCTCACTGTTGGAATGGATGGGCGAAGGGTTGCCGCTCGCGGAGAGCGGGAGCGCCTAGGGGAATTGCAGCCTGATCTTGAACGGCCGTCAATCCGTCGTTCACCCATAAAAGGAGCCATGCCATGTCTTTTCAAGCCTATCTCGACAACATCGAAGAAAAAACCGGCAAAACCCCCAATGATTTTATTGCGATGGCAGAAGAAAAAGGCTTTGACAACCCGAAGACAAAAGCAGGGGACATCGTTGCATGGCTTAAAGAAGATTACGGTCTGGGCCGTGGTCATGCCATGGCAATTGTTCACGTTATCAAGAATGGCGCAGAAATCGGGGACAAACATGTCGGATCCGATGGAGTCCATCGTGATGAGTCGAATGCTTTGAAGTTGGATGGAAAAGAGAAATAGCAGCGTAACTATGAACCATTCCAACACACACAACCAACGTATCGCAAAAATGACCTTTGCCTCAGTCTATCCGATGTATCTCAAAAAAGTGGAGAAGAAAGGCAGAACCAAAGAAGAATTGCATCAGGTCATAGAGTGGTTAACAGCCTTCGATACTCCGAAGCTTCAGGAACTCATCGAGGAAAATGCAACTTTTGAAACATTCTTCCAACAGGCTTCGCTTAACCCCAATGCGCACCTCATCACTGGCGTCATCTGTGGGTATCGTGTGGAGGAAATCGAGAATCCTTTGACGCAGCAGGTCAGGTACCTGGATAAGTTGGTGGATGAGTTGGCGAAGGGCAGGAAAATGGAGAAGATTTTGCGTGGCTCGTAAGGCGCCGCCGCAACATAGCTACGAAGGAACGGTCAACACATTGAATTCGGTTGGAGAACAACTGCGGGAAGGGAAAACCGCGTGGGTTCTGTATTTGCCAACCGCTCCCCAATGGAATTCCATCTATCCGCACCCGTAACTGCGGCGATTGCTTCCCTGATCGAAATTACTACGGCGAGGCCAAAGAAACCGGGTTTTTGTTTCTGAGACAACCATCATGGCACTTAGTGCGGTGCGTGCAAGCACAGGGCCTTTCCCACACAAGAAAAACCCGGTTTCCGAACGACTGGTTGAATAGTTACCCCTGATCAACGAGGAGACCCATGAATCTTACCGACACACTGACAACGCTGTATCGCCACAATCTCTGGGCCAACGAGCGCATCCTCGAGCTGTGCGCCGGGCTGAGCGACGAACAACTGGACGCTACCCTGCTGGGCACGTTCGGCTCGATCCGCGACACCCTGCAACATATCGTCAGCGCCGAACGCTCCTACCTCTCCCGCATCAGCACCGGCCGGCCGTACCGGCGCCCCGCAGATGCACCGCCGTTGACCCTGGCCGAGATGCTGGAATGGGCGCGCGCCAGCGGCGCTGGCCTTGTCGAGTGGGCGCCCCGGGTGCAGCCCGACGACGTGGTGGAGATCGACTGGGACGGCGTGCTGCGCGACGTGCCCAAGACGATCCTGCTCACCCAGGCCATCAACCACGCCACGGAGCATCGCGCCCAGGTCATGGCAATCCTGACGCAACTGGGCATCGAGCCGCCCGAGTTGGATAGCTGGGCGTATTTCGATGAAGCGGCCTCGCCGGCCAGCAGCGACTAGCCAGGCAAAGGAGAGTACACCATGCAACTCGGCGCGTTTTCCGTCAGTTTGACGGTCAAGGATATCGCGGCGTCGCAGGCCTTCTACCAGAAACTCGGCTTCGAGGTCTTCGGCGGTGACGCCGCGCACAACTGGCTGATCCTCAAGAACGGCGACTGCATCATCGGCCTGTTCCAGGGGATGTTCGAGAAGAACATCCTGACCTTCAACCCCGGCTGGGACAGCAACGCCCGCCAGCTCGCTTCCTTCACCGACGTGCGCGATCTCCAGCGCCAGTTGAGGGCGCAAGGCGTCACGCTGGAGAGCGAGGCGGACGAGAGCACAACGGGGCCAGCCAGCTTTGTCGTCCTGGATCCTGACGGCAACCCGATCCTGGTCGATCAGCACGTCTAGTCAATAGCCAGCCGGGCGGCTCATATTGAGGACATTGTGCCGCAGAGGAGCTGAGGTGGGTATGAATCAGAGGCTAAAGGCTCGCTTGATTCGGTCATTCCAACTCACACATGATCTCATAGCCCATCTCGATGAGGAAGCTCTGAACTTGGATTTGCCAAACCTGCCGTCGAACCGCATCGCAGGTCAGGTCTGGTGCATCGTCGGCGCGCGTGAAAGCTACATCAAGGCGATCGAGACGGATGGCTGGCAGGGTTTCTCGTGCAGCCTCACTGCGCCGCTCGCGAAGCAATCTGTGCTTGCCGCCTTGGAAGCGACGCATAGGCGTCTGGTCGATATCGACTTGGCGGCCTTGAGCGATACGCAGCTTGACCTGGCGTTTGAACTTCTTGAACACGAAGTCCAGCACCACGGTCAACTGATTCGCTTTGTGTATGCGAATGGGCTTACCTTCCCGGTCAGTTGGAACGATCGATACACGGTATAGCCTGTACACGCACCGAGGTTTTTGCAGAGTCGTCAACCGCGGTACTCAGCATCGCAGCGAGGCGGCGGCCATCCTGACGGGATATGGCCACTCGCCGGGCGAGCTTGATTTCGAATTGTTCCTGACGGAAAGCCCTGAGCACGTGCACTCTTGAGCAGGCCCAACGTCTTTTGCTCCTCCTCAAATCCCTTCCCCGCAGCTTGACACCTTCATTGTCCCCGGCTACACTGCAAACCAACGACAGGAACTATCCCATCTTCGCAGTCCGTCTCCTCCTGCGAACAAATCCCACCCGCCCTGCATGTAACCCGCAGGCGCCAAGGAAAACAACGTGCCTTCCGATGTAGCGAACCCTGCCAGCGCAGCCCCGGCTGTGCGCAGCAGGACCCCAACCTACGGTGTGTCCACCGAGGAATTGATCAGGCGTCACCAGGCCGGCCAGCCCGCGGCCTTCGACGCTCTGTTCGAACGCTACAAGGACTACGTGTACCGCGTGGCCTACATGACGCTGCGCAACAGCGACGACGCCGAAGAGGCCACGCAGGAAACCTTCATGGACGTGCTGCGCGGTCTCAAGAACTACGATGTCGACGGCGCCGCCCGCTTTGAGACCTGGGTCTACCGGGTGACGGTCAACCGCTGCAAGACGCGGCTGCGCAAGAAGCGGCTGCCCTCGGCTGACTGGGACGAGCTGGAAGAACGCCTGGAGCGTATGCCGGCCGAGGCCGAAGTGTCGGACGGCGCCATGACCGGTCATAGGGACGGCAACCCTGAAGGCCTGGCCTTGCGCCAGGAGGACAAAGTCCGCCTGTGGGCTGCGGTCAACCAGTTGAGCGACGTACATCGCGACGTGGTGCTGATGCGCTATGGCCAGGAGTTTTCGTACGAAGAGATCGCTGAGACGCTGGAGATCAACATCGGCACCGTCAAGTCGCGACTCTTCAATGCACATAAAAAGTTACAGGAGATTCTGACAACGCAAGCGCCCGACCTGGGGCATCACCGATCATTGACGCATTTGTTGCTGCTGTTAGCAATGTAGGGGCTCGGTCAGGCCCACTCCGGCAGACCTCCGGGGTGCTGGGCAAAGACCGGCCCGAGTGGTGAAGATCAGGTTTTTGTCAGCGCCCTTATGTATCACATCGAACTAGACCTGCTGGCTTACCTGGACGGTGAGCTGAGCCCGGCGGAGATGCAAGCCGCCGAGGCGCATATGACTGGCTGCCCGACCTGTGCTACGGAGCTGGTTGAGCTCCAGCGGCTGCGGGTAGGATTGAGCACAGTCGTGCCGGTGGTCTACAACGCTGTCCACCTGCCTGCCCCTGCC
>JAAEKA010000640.1 GCA_014155705.1 Anaerolineae bacterium clx_CAG2
GTGTTGGCGTTCAACGGTGTGGCGGTCGCAGGTGTCGGGGCATGGTCGGGAGACCGGCCCGAGTCAAACGGTCGTTGAGGAGGCAAACATGAGCGAGCAGAAGCTTTGGTTGAACTTGAGCCGACCCAGCGCGACTCGTCGCGGGTATCGGGCACCAGAATAGTCTGCTTGGCACCGATCATCTCTTGTAGCAGCGGCAACTTGTCAACGATCAGACTCCTGCTCATCCACCAGTCGGCATGATCACCGTCGGCAACCTGGCACACCATGGCCCCATCCCGCAACAGAAACAGCGCGCTGTTGTCATAAAACAAAATTGAGCGCAGTTGCTGCATCACCTGACGCAGCGCATCATCCAACTCCAGAGGCGAGCTGAGAATGCTGGCCACCTTGCTCAGCGTCTCGGCGCGTTGCCGCTCACGTCGCTCAGCGGCCAACAGACGGGCGTTATCCAGCGCAGCCGATGCCTGGTTGGCGAAGGCCTCAAAGGCTGGCAGATCGTCCTCGCTGAGGTTCGCGCCCAGCACCACAAACAGGCCGACGGTCTGCTGCTGGTTTACCAGGGGAGCCAACACACAGCGCTGCTGCGCTAAGGAGTGCCTCAAAACAGATCTGGAGATACCGCCGAACTGTTCCACTGACGCCAGACTGGCAACTTCACCGGGCGAGACAATGAACTCAACCTGACCAGTGTGCAAGGCATGGCTAAGTTCAGGCGCGGAACTCAAGGCAATGGCAACTTGTGTTCCATCGGCCACTAACCTGACTTGCGACAGCTTCGCCTCTAGCTGCCCGGCAAACAGATGATACTCAAGGCATAATGTCTGTTCAGCAACATCATAGCTAAAAACCATCAACGAGAGACCGAGTTTATGGATCTCCTCGGAGATCGTTTGGTAGACCTGACGCGGCTCTGTGGCCTGACGCACCGCGGCAGCGGCGGCGTTGAGAGCCAGCAAGGTCCTCTCAGTACGCTTGCGGTGGGCAATGTCGGTAAAGGCAGTCAGCGTACCCGTAAACACATCACCTTCAAACAATGGTGTGGCGCTGATCAGCACCGGCATCTCATACCCATTCTTACACAGAATTGAGGCTTCGTAGCGACCCTTCTCGCCCTGGCGCCGGCCGGCTGCCTTGCGATCCACCAAAACACTCCCATCAGGAGAGAGCAGGATGTCGGTTGGCTGGCCGATCAGCTCAGCTTCGCTATAGCCCACCATCTCACACAGTCGAGGGTTAACATAGCGGATGGAATCGTCGGCCGCCTCCAACAAGATACCAGTCTCGACGCTCCTGATCAGGTTCTCGTTGAACTCTTTGAGACGCTCGTTCTCTTGCGCCCGTCGCGCCACAGACTGAAACAACAACGCGTTGGCCAGGCCAGTGGCGGCCTGATCGGCAAATGCCTTGACGATCTGGATATCATCTGCAGAGAAGGGGCCTGGCTGGTTGCGATCGACGCAAAGAACGCCCAGGTTTTCACCCTGAAAGATAATCGGGAAACCGAGCCAGGAGCCAATCCCGAGACGGCCAAAGTTGTGACGCCAGATATCGCTCTTGGCGGTGTCCGGAATCATCAAGGGCTCGCCCGTCTCAAACACCTGCACAGACGATGGCAAATCCTCGCGACGGGCTCTGGTGATATCCGGCCGCTCCACCCCCTCACCTGCCAGGAAGGCTGCGAGCCGAAAGCTGTCCCCTTCCATGACCAGAAGAGATGCACTGTCCAAAGCCACGACTCTGGCAAGATACTCCAGAATGATGTCCGCTGCCTGCTCAAACCCCATCATCGAGTTGACAGCGCTGGCCAGCTCACGCAGAGTGTCGGCTAGCTCGCGCCGTTGAGCCTCCAGTTGGTAGAGCCGGGCATTCTCCAGAGCAATCGCAACCTGCTGGCTGAACAGCTCCAGCAGGGGGATGTCTGACGCAGAGAGAGTCGCCCGGTCAGCGGTCTCCACATTCAGCACACCCCACACGCGCCCGCCCTGGAAGATAGGGATGGCAGCCTCCGCAACCACTGACGGTATGACAGACTTGTATGCAGAATCGTTGGCCACATTGACCACATACTGCGACTGTGCAGTCAGCGCAGCCCGTCCGATAATCCCGATAAATTTACTGATATTGAGGTCAGACCGATTCTGGAGCAACAAGCCGTCGATGGCTTCAAGAACGAGGATGTCATCCACAAGCCGATGAATGCTGGTCAAAGCATATCCGAACGTCTTGTTCAAGTCCTCGACCACCAACTGCAACAGTCCGCGCAGGTTCAGAACCGCAGTAACCGAAGCCGTGACACGCTGCAACGCCAGCAAACGGTCAGCCCGCCGATGGCTCTCAGCCAGCAGCAGTGCGCTGGAGAGAGCAGCGGCCGCTTGATGGGCAAACAGACCTGCGATGCGCATGGACTCGTCATCCAACACCCGATTCGTGGCGCTATCGACAAATGTCAGGACGCCGATCGGTGTATCAGGGCGCATCAACGGCACGGCCAGAATGGTGCCAATTGTCACATCACTCCAGACCTCTGAGGCCAGCCCCCATGTCCGATAATCGCCTACGACCTGCGACTGGCCAGAAAGAAAGACGCGCCCGGCCAGGCCATCACCTACTGGCATCCGTCTGCCCAGATGCGACTGAGGCGCGTTGAACGCGCCCCTGATCTCCAGTTCATCCCGCTCCGCATCATGCAAGTAGACATAGGCCCCCTCCACCCCCAGCAGATCCGCGGCCCTACGCGTGACGACATCCAATGTCGCATGAAGGTCCGGCTGGCCGTTGATCTCCACGACCGCCTCGCGCAACTTTTCGAGCTCAACCACATGCCGCTGAGCCTGCTGATACGACTGGGCATTGGCAATGGCGATAGCAGCCTGGTTGGACAGGGTCTGGGCCAACGCCTGGATTGAGTCATCAAAGCGCTGAGGCGTGTCATAATACACGGCAAAATCGCCCAGATGAACATCCTGATAACGCAAGGCCACGCCCAACATAGAGATGAAGCCAATATGTTCCATTGACGAGTGTAAGGGCGCTGTCCGCTCGTCAGTACGAACGTCTTCGACAACCAGAAAGCGCCGCTGGTACAACTCTTCGCCGGCCGTTTGACGATCGATCGCTTCAATCGTCGCGATGTAGTCGGACGAGATCCCCCGCGCCAGCACACAACTGACCACCTGTGTTCGCTGGTCGTGCAGAAAGATGGCGCACCGCTCTGCGCCAAGCAGGTCCTGCACGCCGTCTGCCAGCACTTCACACACAATATCAAGCTGCAGTGAGCTGTTCAACTGGCGAGAAAATGCCTCTAGCTCAGCAAAGCCTGTTGCCATCTGGCTGCGACGACCGCGGGGTAACTCGCTCATAGGTGTTTATCAGACATGCTCGCGGTCTCAGCGGCGGGAGCGACGGCGCTTGGCGGCTGCTTGATTTTGGCTGGCAGGAGCAGCGCCGGCCGGCTGGGGCGCGGGCGCGCCGGCCAGGTCCGTACGCATGTGGCAATGCTTGTATTTCTTGCCGCTGCCGCACCAGCAAGGGTCGTTGCGCCCTACTGTAGAGGCGGCGCGCTTGACCGGCTGCTGACTGGCGCCGTTGTCGCTGCGGTTAGTCTGCACCACGCGGCGGGCGGGCTGCTGCTGGCGCACCACATCGACCTTATAGATGGCATGGACGATGTCGTTCTCGATAGACTCCAGCAGCTCGACATACATGCCGTGGGCCTCTTTTTTGTAGGCCACGATCGGCTGAATCTGGCCAAAGGCCCGCAGTCCGATGCCCTCCCGCAGCGCGTCCAGGTCGGTCAGGTGGCGCACCCAGCGCTCATCCACCGCACGCAGCATGACCATCCGGTCACGATAGAGCGCCGCGCCCTCGACCATGCCACTCAACACCGCTGCCTGAGCTTCGGCCGGGAGCTGGCGCAGGGGCAGGCGGGCCAGGCTGTCATCCACTGCGCCGCCCAGGGACTCCAGCACACGCCCATACAACGTGGCATTGAACGGATCAAGGCGCTGTCCCAGGGTCTCCAGTGTCACTCCTTCGCTGCTCAACTGGCGCAGGATCTCCTGGCCGTTGGCCTGGGCGCGTTGGTCATAGTAGTCTTCGGCGTAGGCCTCGACCTGCTCTATGATCTCAGCCGCCGTCATGTGCTGCCAGGCGTCGGCGTCGATCTCGGCCGGCATGGGCAAGATCGCGTTCAGCGCCGCATACAGAGCCGCCAGGTCACGCGTTGCGTCGTAGCCGTCAGGAGCAAAGTTACCCACCAGCCGGCTGATCTGCGAGCCTACCATGTCCAGCACGGTCGGTCGCAGGGTCGGCTCGCCCAAAATGCGCCGGCGCTGGTCGTAGATCACCTCGCGCTGTTTGTTGACAACATCGTCGAACTCCAGCACGTGCTTGCGGATATCGAAGTTATAACCCTCGACCCGAGTCTGCGCGCTCTCCAAAGATTTGCTGACCATGCTGTGCTCGATGGGCACGTCGTCCTCGACCCCCAGGCGCTCCATCAGTCCGGCCACCCGTTCGCCGCCGAAGCGCCGCATCAGGTCATCGTCCAGCGCCACGTAGAAGCGGCTGGAGCCGGGGTCACCCTGGCGCCCAGCGCGGCCACGCAACTGGTTGTCGATGCGCCGCGCCTCGTGGCGCTCAGTGCCCAGCACGTGCAGTCCACCGGCCGTCAGCACGATCTCCCGGTCGCGCGCGCACTGCGCCTTGGCCTCAGCCAACGCTTGCTCCCACACGCCTGGCTCCAGCAGGGTCAAATCATGTCCGGCTCGTCGTAGGTTATCGCGTGCAATGCCCTCCGGATTGCCGCCCAACAGGATGTCCACGCCGCGGCCGGCCATGTTGGTGGCGATGGTCACAGTGCCAGGCCGGCCGGCCTGGGCGATCACCAGCGCCTCCCGCTCGTGATTCTTGGCGTTGAGCACATTGTGCACAATACCGCGCCGCTTGAGCAGGTTGGCCAGGTATTCGCTAGTCTCGATGGCCACCGTGCCCACCAGCACCGGCTGCTGGCGCCGTTGGCAATCCTCGATCTCCTGTACCACCGACTTGAACTTGGCCGGGGTGTTGCGAAAGACAACGTCGGAATAGTCAGTGCGTTGCACCGGCACGTGAGTCGGGATGGCGACCACGTCCAGGTTATAGATTTTGGCGAACTCTTCGGCTTCGGTCTCGGCAGTACCGGTCATGCCTGCCAGCTTGCTGTACATACGGAAGAAATTCTGGAAGGTAATGGTGGCCATGGTCAGCGACTCGCGCTGCACCTTCAGCCCCTCCTTGGCCTCGATAGCCTGGTGCAAGCCCTCGGAGTAACGCCGGCCTTCCATCAGACGGCCAGTGAACTCATCGACGATCACTACCTCCCCACTGCGCACGACGTAGTCGCGGTCGAGCTTGTACAGCACGTAAGCCCGCAGGGCATTGTCCAGATAGGGGGACAGCTCAAAATATTCGGGGGAGTAGAGGTTGCTGATGCCCAAGAGGCTTTGCACCTTCTCGATGCCGGGCTCAGTAAGAGTCACCACCCTGTCCTTTTCATCTACCAGGTAATCGCCGTCCTGGGCTTCCTTGCTGCTTGCCGGCCGCAAACGCGGCATCAGTTCGGCAAAGCGGCTGTACCAGTTACTGGACTCCTGCGCCGCGCTGGAGATGATCAGCGGCGTGCGCGCCTCGTCGATCAGAATGTTGTCCACCTCGTCGACGATGGCAAAGTACAACGGGCGCTGCACGCACTGGCTGAGGTCGCTGACCATGTTGTCGCGCAGGTAGTCGAAGCCATACTCGTTATTTGTGCCGTAGGTGATGTCGGCGTAGTAGGCCTGACGGCGGGTGATCGGCCGCAGTCCCTGGAAACGGTCGTCCTCGGACTGATAAGCAGGATCAAACAGGTACGACCCGCTGTTGGGATCGCCCGCGCTGGACTGGATCACCGCCGTGTTCAGCCCCAGCAGATGATAGACAGGTCCCATCCACTGCACGCCAAACTTGGACAGGTAATCGTTGGGCGTAACCAAATGCACGCCGCGACCCGTCAGCGCGTTAAGGTAGAGGGGCAGGGTCGCTACCAGGGTCTTGCCTTCACCGGTCTTCATCTCAGCAATCATACCCTGGTGCAGCACCATGCCGCCGATCAGTTGTACGTCGAAGTGGCGCATGCCGGTGGTGCGCCGGCTGGCCTCCCGCACCAGAGCGAAGGCCGAGGGCAGAATCTCCTCCATGATCTCTTCTTCGATCTCACGGATGGCCTTGTCCTGGCGGCTGATCTGCTGGGCCATCTGGGCGCGCGTGGTGGTGTCGGTCTCATGCTCCCATTCGCTGCGCAGCTCAGCCAGCTCAGCCTTGGCTTGTTCTGTGGCGGTCTGAATCTGGGCTTTGAAGGCCGCCGTGCGACGGCTGAACTCCTCATCGGGCAGCCGCTGCGTCTCCCCCTCCAGATCGTTGATCTGCTGCACGACCTTCTGCGCCTGCTTGACGGTCTTACTGCTGATATCGCCAAACGCTTTCTTGTACAGATTGCGAAACATTTTTTTACTCTCTCAGTGTTAGATCTAAGGATCGACGCCTGTCTGATCCTTCCCGCTGGCTCGTTGCAAGGTTTGCTATTATACCAGCAATCAGCGGCCCAGACAACACACGTCAACGCGAAAAAACCCTTCCGATTAGAGAAGGGCTCGGGCAGTCGTGATTTTGCAGGCTACGCCGTCGTTGGCCTGGTTGTCACGATGGTCCAGATCTGATCGCTCAGTTGCAGGATCGACATGCACCCATCACAACGCGCGCTATCCTCAGCCGTCAAATGCGCCGAATGTCCACAGGCCGGGCAGGAGATAGCCGCGCGGGTGTGCGCCTGGCGAATCAGGGCATGCATCACCTCGTCAGGTCCACCCAATCCCATCTCTGCCTGCAGCGCTGCCAGCGTCTGCACATCTTCCTCGCTCAAGTTCAACCAAAGCTTCTGCTCGCTCATGTTTGCCTCCTCAACGACCGTTTGACTCGGGCCGGTCTCCCGACCATGCCCCGACACCTGCGACCGCCACACCGTTGAACGCCAACACCTCACGTCCGCGCTGGAACGCCTGCTGGTTGAGCTGCAAGAAACGCGCCGGTACCCGGCTCTCGACCGCCTTCAGCCAAACTCGCTGCGGTACGTCCAGCAGGGCTGACAACGCGCCTAAAAGCACCACATTTGTCACCTTGTCGTTGCCTAAGGCGCGGGCGATGTCCATAGCCGGTGCCCAGAAGACCCGTTTTGTTGCCCGCGCCAGCTCGCTGCGCAAGGTATCCAT
>JAAEKA010000641.1 GCA_014155705.1 Anaerolineae bacterium clx_CAG2
CGTTGCGCCGTCCGTCTGCGCCTCAGGCGTTATCGGCGCCGAGTGACCGCTGGGTGGAACACAGGCCGCCGCTGCCAGGGCAAGCAAGAGCAACATGACACCTGCAAATAGATATTTCATGGTTGCGCATCCTGAGGGGCCAGAAGGTTTATTACAGGCGACATTATAGCATCACAAAGATGCGGGATCAAACCCGCCACTCGCAGGGCAGCGCTGAATTTGCCGCGATCTACCTCCTTCTTTTGACAAATCGCCCGCCCTATGCTAAATTGTGGCCCGCCTATACAATCGCATAGATGGATTCTCCCATCCAGAGGGGGCGAGGGAACGGCCCGCTGACCCCCCGGCAACCAGGATGAGAGTAGATAGGTACACAAGTAAACAAGTAGGCAAGTAAACAGGCTTCTCATCCGTGCAAATGCCTTGTCTGCTTGGTCCTTGTCTACTTGTTTACTTGGATACTTCCCACCAGGTGCCAATTCCGTCAGGTGGTGGTCCTTCGCCGGCCTGAGAGATGAGAGGCAAGCCTATAGCTGGCGCGCTCCTCGGAGCGTGTTTTTTTTGTATTTTTACTGAAGGAAGGTTGACGATGCGCACAATTTGGTGGCAAGACGGTCAGGTCAAGATGATCGACCAGCGCATTCTGCCCTTGCAGTTCGAGATCGCATCCTACAGCGACTACCGGGCTGTAGCCGCCGCCATCACCGGCATGGTGATCCGCGGCGCGCCGGCCATCGGCGCAGCCGGCGGATACGCCATGGCCCTGGCCGCGCAGCAGAGCCCGGCCAGCGACCGCGACAGTCTGCTGGCTGACCTGGCCGCGGCGAAGCAAACACTGGACGCCGCACGGCCCACAGCAGTCAACCTTACCTGGGCCACGCAGCGCCTGCTGGACCTGGCCGCCAACCTGGTGTTGCCCAACGTGGACGACATCCGCTCGGCCCTGCTGGCCGAGGCTGAACGTCTGGCCGACCAGGACGTAGTCATCAACCAGCGCATGGGCGCCAACGGCGCGGCCGTCGTGCCGCAAGGCGCTAATATTTTGCACCATTGCAACACCGGTTCGCTGGCCGCCGTGGACTACGGCACGGCGCTGGGCGTGGTGCGCGCCGCCTGGGAGCAGGGCAACCCGATCCATGTCTGGGTGGACGAGACCCGGCCGCGGCTGCAAGGAGCACGGCTGACCGCTTGGGAGCTGATGCAAGCCGGCATCCCCATGCACCTGATCGCCGACAACGCGGCAGGCTATTTGATGCGAGTGGGCAAGGTGGATGTGGTGCTCTTCGGGGCTGACCGGGTCGCCGCCAACGGCGATGTGGCCAACAAGATCGGCACCTATAAATTAGCCGTGCTGGCCAAAGAGAACGGCATCCCCTGCTACTGCGTGGCTCCTGCCTCCACCGTCGATCTTCACACCCCCACAGGCGACGACATCCCTATCGAAGAGCGTTCCTGGGAGGAGGTGGCCGTGGTCGACGGCGTCCAGATCGCGCCCGACGGCGTGCCGGTCTACAACCCGGCCTTCGACGTCACCCCGCACCGCTACCTGACCGGCATCATCACTGAGGAAGGCATCTGCTATCCGCCCTTTGACGTGAGCCTGCGGCGGGCCAAGGAGGCGGCGGAGGCGAGGATTCGTAATGCGTAACTCGTAACGCGTGATTGAGAGACGAGTCTTATCTGGCAGCCTCCGGGTTACGGGTTACGCTTGCGCACATTGTGACAAGTCTAGAGAACAGCAGCAGATCGATGGCCCACGATGTAATTGTTTGCGGCGACGCACGGCGGATGGAGCAGATAGCCGATGGCAGCGCCCAATTGGTCGTCACCTCGCCGCCCTACAACGTCGGCAAGGCCTACGCCACCCATAACGACAGCCTGCCGCTGGACGAATACCTGGCCTTTCTCAACCAGGTGTGGCGCGAGTGCTATCGGGTGTTATTGCCGGGCGGGCGGCTGTGCATCAACGTGGCCAACACCGACCGCAAGCCCTATCTACCGCTCAACGCGCTCATCACGGCTGATCTGCTGCGCACGGCGCGCGACGAGGGCCTGGGCTGGCAGATGCGCGGCGAGATTATTTGGGATAAGCACTCCAGCGCAGGCGTCAGCACAGCCTGGGGCAGCTTTGCCAGCTCGACGGACCCGGTGCTGCGCGATGTGCATGAGTACATCATGGTCTTCTCCAAGGAGCAGTTCCGCCTGGACGGCGGCGGCAAGAGCGGCATCAGCGGCGGCCAGTTCGTCGACTGGACGCGCAGCATCTGGCGGCCAGAGGAGCCCGAAGCGCAGAAGGCAGAAGATCAGAAAACGGACAATATCGAGACGACCGGGCGTAGCTTGGAAGCGTTGCAGCGCAAACTGGCCGCCAAGCTCAAGGAGGCGCGGCGGCGCGGCAAAGATGACGAATGGATCGCCGAGTCGCTGGCGCGTGCAGCCTGGCAGTATGTCAGCGAGCCGGGCGAAGGCATCTGGCGTATGACCACCGAATCGGGCGTCGAGCATCCCGCGCCGTTTCCGGTCGAGCTGCCCCGCCGGTTGATCATGCTCTACACCCAGCCTGGCGACCTGGTGTTGGATCCCTTCATGGGTGCAGGCGCCACCGCCGTGGCCGCTGTACAAACTGGCCGGCGTTACGTTGGTTATGATGTGTCCGAAGAATACTGCTCGTTGGCGCGTAAGAGAGTAGCGGCAAGTAAGTCGTTAAACGGGTAGATTGGCAGACTGGCGCGCGCCCAGGCGCGCCAGTCTGCCAATCTACCAATTTCCCAATCTACCATCCAGGTACCAACCATGACCATCATCGTTACCGGTTCCGTAGCTTACGACTATCTGATGACCTTCCCCGGCCGTTTCCGGGAACAAATCTTGCCTGAGCATCTCAACAAGCTGAGCGTCAGCTTTCTGGTGGACAGCAAGGAGAGCTTTCGCGGCGGCACGGGGCCGAACATCGCCTACAGCCTGGCGCTGCTGGGCAACCGGCCCAAGCTGTTCGCCGCGGCCGGCAAGGATTTCGGCGAGTTCCAGCAGTGGTTAGAAACCCAGGGCGTAGACACCTCGGCCATGGGCATTTTCCAGGACGAGTTCACCGCCACCTTCAGCGTCATCACCGACCTGGACCACAATCAGATCGCCAGCTTCCACACCGGCGCGATGGCGCGGGCCAGGGAACTATCGCTGCGCCAGTTGGATGGCCAGCAGATCGACCTGGTGATTATCTCGCCCAACGACCCGCAGGCCATGCGCAAATACGCGCAGGAGTGCCGCGATCTGGGCATTCCCTTTGTTTACGATCCCAGCCAGCAGTTGGCCCGCATGGATGGCCCGATGCTGCTGGAATCGATGGCTGGGGCGCGCGTGCTGACGGTCAACGAATATGAGTACGAAATGGTGCGCCAGAAGAGCGGGCTGGACGAGGCGTCCATGCTGGAGCTGGTCGATACCATCGTCGTCACCCTGGGCGCCAAGGGATCGAAGGTGATCAGCCGCGGCTTTGAAATGCTTATCCCGGCCGCCAGCACCGCCCACGTGGTCGAGCCCACCGGCGTGGGCGACGCCTACCGAGCCGGCCTGCTGACTGGCCTGGTGCGCGGTTATCCGTGGGAGGTGACCTGCCGGCTGGCCAGCCTGGCCGCCACCTACGTCATCGAGCAGCACGGCACCATGAATCACCGCTATGACCTGCCCGACTTCGTGGCCCGCTACCGCCAGGAGTTCGGCGATACGCCGCAACTCAACGACTTGCTGGGCGCGGTGCAAAGGGAGTGAAAGGAACTGGAGGATATGAGAGGAACTTCAGCGGCATGGTGCATTCCCGCAGTTCCTCCGAGTTCCCCCCAGTCTGTCATGTCCTACGCTATCCGCTTAACAACCGATAAGACCGAGCTGCACGCCTTCCTGCAGCGCGACCCAATCTGGGCGGCCTATGCCATCGGCGACCTGGACCCCGTGCATTTTGACTGGTGTACGTGGCATGTGGCCGAGGACACAACCGGCCGGCTGGCCGGACTGGTACTGCTGTACCGCCGGCTGGATCCACCCATCTTGCTGACCGCCGGCGAAACTACGGCGGTCGCGGCAATTCTTCAGCAGATGGCGCTGCCTGGGCGCATCTACGTCAGCGCGCTACAAGAGCATTTGCCGCTGCTGCTGGCGCGCTATGACTTCTCGGCTGACCGGGTGCGGCCGATGCTGCGCATGGCGCTGACTCAAGAGACATTCCGGCCAGCGCTGGGACGCGGCGTCCCCGAAGGGCGGGACAATCCCGACCCTGCGTTGCGCCGGTTGGACGCGGCCGACGTGCCGTCCATTGAGGCATTGATAGCCCACGGCGGGCCGTTTGCGCCAGATGCGTTTACGCCGAGCCAGGTGGCCGAGGGCGTGTTTTTCGGTATTGAACTGACCGGCGCAGGACTGGCAGTCCTTCCGAGGACTGCCAGTCCTGGAAGCGACGCCCCGCCCCTGCTGGCCGTGGCCGGCACGCATTTGGTGGCGCCGGCCTGGGGCGTGGCCGCGGTCGGCAACGTCTACGTTCATCCGGCCTGGCGCGGCCGGGGTTACGGCGCTCTGGTCAGCAGCGCCGTGGCAGCCGATCTTTTGCAACGCGGTCTGCTCGTTGTCCTTAACGTCGATCAGGACAACCCGACCGCCATTCATCTGTATCGACAACTGGGCTTTCGTGAGCATTGCCCGTTTGTGGAAGGAATTGGACAGGCACGTAATGCGTAATGCGTAATGCGTAACCCGGAGATGACAACGGCTGATCCGGTGACGCATGACTCGTTACGTGTTACGTGTTCGCAAGTCGACTGTTTGATCCAGCGACGATCTATCACACGACAGAGGTACACGTGAACTACGACATCAAAGACATCAGCCTGGCAGAGCAGGGCCGTTTCCGTATGCAGTGGGCGGCGCGCGAAATGCCGGTGCTCAACCTGATCGAAGAGCGCTTTGCCAAGGAGCGGCCGCTGGACGGCCTGCGCCTGAGCGCCTGCCTGCACGTCACCGCCGAAACCGGCAACCTGATGCGCGTGCTCCAGGCTGGCGGCGCCGACGTGGTGCTGACTGCCAGCAACCCGCTGAGCACTCAGGACGACGTAGCTGCGGCCCTGGTGGCCCATAACGAAATGTCCGTCTACGCCATCAAGGGCGAAGATAACGACACCTACTACCAGCACCTGCACGCCGCGCTGGACTTCAAGCCCAACATGACCATGGACGACGGCTGTGACCTGCTGGCTACCCTGCACAGCGAGCGACCGGAGTTGCTGGAGCATGTCATCGGCGGCACCGAAGAGACCACCACGGGTGTAATCCGCCTCAAGGCTATGGCCAAGGACGGCGCGCTCAAGTATCCGGTGATCGCGGTCAACGACGCCATGACCAAGCACCTGTTCGACAACCGCTACGGCACCGGGCAGAGTACGCTGGATGGCATCATCCGCGCCACCAACATCTTGTTGGCCGGCAAGAACTTTGTCGTCGGCGGCTACGGCTGGTGCAGCCGCGGCATCGCCATGCGCGCCAAGGGGCTGGGCGCCAACGTCATCGTCACCGAGATCGAGCCGCTCAAGGCGCTGGAGGCTGTGATGGACGGCTTCCGCGTCATGCCGATGGTGGACGCAGCCCGCATTGGCGACATCTTCTGCACCGCCACCGGCGACATCCACGTCTTCGATCAGCCGCACTTTGATGTGATGAAGGACGGCGCGATCCTGGCCAACTCCGGCCACTTCAACGTCGAGATCAACATCCCTGCGCTGGAGGGCATGAGCAAGGAATGGCGCCGGGTACGCCATCAACTGGACGAGTATGTGCTCAACGACGGCCGCCGCCTCTACCTGGCCGGCGAGGGCCGGCTGGTCAATCTGGCCGCAGCCGAGGGCCATCCCGCCAGTGTGATGGACATGAGCTTCGCCAACCAGGCGCTGAGCGCGGTTTACATGCGCGAGCATGCCGCTGAGTTGGCCAACCAGGTATACTCCGTGCCAGAGTACCTGGACCAGGAAATCGCCCGCATGAAGCTCACCGCCATGGGCGTGGAGATCGACGTGCTGACCCCCGAACAGGAAACTTATCTGGCCTCGTGGACGGAGGGGACGTAACGAGTAATGCGTAACGAGTAATGCGTAAGCTGTGAAGCGCAACTCTCCGCACCTTGGCGACGTCTTTCGCCGGGAGACTCCGGGTTACGCATTACGCATTACTCGTTACGTTCTCCATCCCCAACCACGATTCCTATAAACCAAGGAGAACATAACCCCATGAGCAACACGTTTATGACGTCCCCCAAGCTGTTCTACACGTCGGAGTCGGTGACGGAAGGCCATCCTGACAAGATGTGTGACCAGATCAGCGATGCGGTGCTGGACGCGATCATCAAGGAAGATCCCGACGCGCGTGTGGCGTGCGAGACGGCTGTGACCACCGGCTTGGTGCTGGTGATGGGCGAGATTACCACCAGCACCTACGTGGACATTGGCGCGCTGGTGCGCGATGTAGTCACGGACATCGGCTACACGCGCGGCAAGTACGGCTTCGACGCCGACACCTGCGGCGTGATTGTCTCGCTCAAGGAGCAGTCAGCCGACATCGCCCTGGGCGTGGATGAGGCGCTGGAGCACAAGACTGGCCAGATGACCGACGACCAGATCGAGGCCATCGGCGCCGGCGACCAGGGCATGATGGTGGGCTTTGCCTGCGACGAGACGCCTGAGTTGATGCCCATGCCGATTGCCCTGGCCCATAGTCTGACCAAACGGCTGACCAGTGTGCGCAAGGATGGCACCCTGCCCTATCTGCGCCCCGACGGCAAGAGCCAGGTGACGATCGAGTATGCCCACGGCAAGCCCAAGCGAGTCGACGCCATCGTCATCTCAACCCAGCACTCCCCCGATGTGGAGCAGCACAAGATCAAGGCCGATCTGTACGAACGGGTGATCAAGTACGTGGTGCCCAATGGTCTGCTGGATGATAAGACCCAGATTTTTGTCAATCCTACCGGCCGTTTCGTCATCGCCGGCCCCATGGGCGACGCGGGCCTGACCGGTCGCAAGATCATCGTCGACACCTACGGCGGCATGGCCCGCCACGGCGGCGGCGCGTTCAGCGGCAAAGATCCGACAAAGGTCGACCGCTCCGGCGCCTATATGGCTCGTTACATCGCGAAAAACTGTGTTGCCGCTGGCCTGGCCAGCCGGCTGGAACTGCAGG
>JAAEKA010000642.1 GCA_014155705.1 Anaerolineae bacterium clx_CAG2
CCGGAAATCGCCAGTCTGAACTTCACCGTGCAGGGGCTGCTGATGCTGCTGATCGGCGGCATCGGCACGCTGAGCGGCGCCATGGTCGGCGCGGCTGTACTGCGCCTGATGGAGTTCTACTTTTCGCGCTGGTTCGGCGAGACATCCGGCTTCATCATCGGCGCGGTCTACGTCATGATCGTCCTGTTCCTCCCCTACGGAATCGTGGGTACGTGGCGGCTGAAACGTTTTCAGGTCCAACAAGGCTGGGAACGGTTGGCGTCATACATGAGTAACGCCACTAAGAACCCTAAAACAGGCCACTGACGCTAGTCGGGCGTCCACAGCGGCAGGTGGGGGGATGGGCTTGAAGTCTTCGTCGTTGGTCGCCAGATCGACCAGATTGTAACATGCGCTCCAGCCATCGGCAAACCGACTTTGCGCTAAACCTATCGACCTGTGCTATAATCTGCCCCAATCAGAGAACAAAGCCCAGGCCCCGGTCGATGGGCTGTGAAGGTTGAAAGGAGAGCATTACAACGTTGAAAATCACAACAGAGCGTTTGCCCAACAGCCAGATTGCATTGACAATCCAGCCGGACGAGCAGCAGGTGGAGCAGGCGCTGCGCAAAGCCGCGACCAAGGTGGCGCAGCATTACAACATCCCCGGTTTTCGCAAGGGCAAAGCACCCTACGCCGCCGTTGTGCGCGCCTTCGGCAAAGAGGCGCTCTATGAGCAAGCGGCCGAGGATATGAGCGATCAGGTCTACAAACAGGCGCTGGATGAAAGCGGCTTGCAGCCGATCGCCCCCGGTGTGCTGGAGGATGTGACCTTCGACCCGCTGGTCTATCGTCTGGTGTTGCCCATGCAGCCCGAGGTCGATCTGGGCGACTACCGATCGGTGCGCGTCGAACATGCTGTCATTGAGATAAGCGACGATGATATTGAAGCCGAGCTGTTGAAAATGCAGGAACAGCAGGCCGAGTGGCTGCCGCTGGAAGAGGACGGCGCCGCCCATGGCGACCTGCTGACCATGCAGATCAGCGGCAAGGCCGGCAATGACGAGATCATCGAGGACGATGCCTTCGAGTTGATCCTGGAGCCAGAGAGCGAGGATTTCCCGCCAGGCTTCGATCAGCAATTCCTGGGCGTCAAAGCGGGTGATCGCGTGGCCTTCGACGTAACCTATCCCGACGAGTGGCCTTCCGAGCGTGCGGGCGCAGAGGCCCACTTCGAGGCCGTAATCATCAGCGTCAAGCGCCATGAGCTGCCAGAGTTGGACGACGACTTCGCCGCATTGGTGGGCGACTTCGACACACTGGACGCCCTCAAGGCCAGCATCCGCCAGGGCATACTGGACCAACGCCAGGAAGAAGCAGACGCAGAGTACGCCAACGCCGTCCTGCAGAAGATGATCGAAGGTGCGGTTGCCATCGACTACCCACCTGTGCTGGTGGATGATGCAGTAGAGCGCATGATGCAGGAGCAGGAACAGAACATGCGTCGCTCCGGCTTGCCGCTCAGCGAGTTCCTGCGCCTGACTGGTCAGACCGAAGATGACTTCCGCCAGCGTCTGCGCGGCCGGGCTGAGGCTGGACTGCGCACCGATCTGGTGCTGGACAAGCTGGTGGAGATAGAGAGTCTGCAAGCCATCGAGGCAGAGATCGATGAGCGGGTCGAGGCGCTGCTGGCTGACGCGCCAGAGGACACCAGCGGGCTGCGCGAGTTCCTGGAAATGCCCAGCGGCCGCCACGCGCTGTCCCACGACATCGAGCGAGGTAAGGCGATCCAGCGCATGATCGCGATCGGCGACGGCACGGCGCCGGAGCTGGCAGCGGCGCCAGTCGAGGCTGTGGCTGACGTAGAGCCAACTGCCATCGAGGACCAAGTCCAACAGGACGAGGTTGCCGTTGAAGAGCCTGAGGGATCGGAAATCCCTGCCTGAACACGAGAAGCGCCTTAATGCGCTGGGGACCTGTTTCCCAGCCGCTGCCCTGCAGAGCCGGGCAAGTCAGGCGGCTTCTCGATTTCAGCCGGTGAATTGATTCACCGATTCACAAGTCTGTGACAATATTGGAGGAAAACGTGTTCGACCAGTATCCGCATTCCCTGGTGCCTATGGTCATCGAGACCACCGCACGCGGCGAGCGCGCCTATGACATCTACTCGCTGCTGCTGCGGGAGCGCATCATCTTTCTCGGCACCCCCATCAACGACCAGATCGCCAACCTGATCGTCGCCCAGTTGCTCTACCTCAACCGCGAGGATCCAGAGCGCGACATTTTTATGTACATCAACTCGCCCGGCGGCTCAGTCTACGCTGGTCTGGCCATCTACGACACCATGCAGATGATCGACGCGCCCGTGAGCACCACGGCTGTTGGCGTGACCGCCAGCATGGGCACGGTGCTGCTGGCAGCCGGCCGCAAGGGCAAGCGTTACGCTCTGCCCCATGCCACGGTGCATATGCACCCGGCCGGCGGCGGCGCGCAGGGCTATACGCCCGACGTGCGCATCCAGTTCAAAGAGTTGGAGCGCGTCCAGACGCAGCTCTTCCACATCCTCGGCCGTCACACCGGCCAGACAGCGCAGACGATCGAAGAGGATTTCGACCGTGACCGCTGGATGACCGCCATCGAGGCCAAAGACTACGGTCTGGTCGATGATGTGCTGGGCGACGCCAGCGATGTGATCAAAGCGCTGGAAGACGAGCGCTTGCAGCGCTAGACCTGGGACTGCCAGTCCTGCTTGACCCAAAGAGTAACCCACACTGTGTAGAAGTTACTCCGCAGCGAGACCAGGACTGGCAGCCCTTCTTTGGATAACCATGCCCAAATCCACCCCCCCCGCACCCACCTGCTCATTCTGTCACCGCACCGAGGAAGAAGTCAGTCGCCTGATCCAGGGGCCGGACGATATCTACATCTGCGACATCTGCGTCGATCTATGCGCCGAGATCCTGCGCGAAGAGATGGCGCAGCCTGACGCCGAAGGCAGGCCCGTGTTGGAGCATCTGCCCTCGCCTAAAGAGATCGTCGACCGGCTCAACCAGTATGTGGTCAGTCAGGACCGGGCCAAGAAGGTGCTGGCCGTGGCCGTCTACAACCACTACAAACGCGTTTCATCGGGCGCGGTCTTCGGCGACGTAGAGCTGCAAAAGAGTAATATCGTCCTGATCGGTCCCACTGGCACCGGCAAGACATTGCTTGCCCAGACTCTGGCCCGCATTCTCGATGTGCCCTTCACCATCGCCGACGCCACCAACCTGACTGAGGCTGGCTACGTGGGCGAGGACGTGGAAAATGTATTGGTGGGCCTGTTGCACGCGGCCGAGTGGAACATCGAACGGGCTCAGATGGGCATCGTCTACATCGACGAGATCGACAAGATCGCCCGCAAACAGGGCGACAACCCATCGATCAGCCGTGATGTCTCCGGCGAAGGGGTGCAGCAGGGCCTGCTCAAGATCATCGAAGGCAACATCATCAACGTGCCCCCACAGGGCGGCCGTAAGCATCCTTCCCAGGAATACATCCGCCTGGACACCAGCAACATCCTTTTTATCTGCGGCGGCGCTTTCGCCGGGCTGGACGAGATTATCGCCCGCCGCGTGCAGGGACCTGGGCGCATGGGCTTCGGCGCGGCCGGCATTAAACGATTGGACCCGGAGTTGATGCGGGCGGAGCTGTTACAGCAGGCCACATCCGACGATCTGATGAAGTTTGGACTGATCCCTGAGTTCGTCGGCCGCCTGCCGGTGAGTGTCAGCGTCGATCCCCTGGACAAACCCGCGCTGGTGCGCATCCTGACCGAGCCGCGCAACGCCCTGGTTAAGCAATACCAGCGGCTCTTCAGCCTGGACAACACCGAGCTGATCTTCACCCCCGACTCGCTGCAAGCCGCAGCCGACGAGGCTATCAAGCTCAGAACCGGCGCGCGCGGCCTGCGCACCATCCTGGAGTCGGTGCTGCTGGACGTGATGTACGAGATCCCCTCCCGCCCCGAGGTCACCAAGTGCGTGGTCAACGCCGACACCATCCTGCGCCGCAGCCAGCCGGTGTTACTGGCCGGAGGCGAGCGGGCAGTACACTGGGGCGTAGAGCTAAAAGAGACCGCCTAGGGCGCAAAAGAGTTGCCAACTCCGGTACTCAGCCATGATCGAAATCAACGAACTCCAGTGCAAGGCCATCGCCGAACGACTGCGCGGGCAAACGGTACGCGCCGACGAGTTCTTGTTCGTCCCTGCCACGGTGGAGGACGCGCAGGCTGAGGCCAACTATTGGATCTTTGCCGTCGCTATCTGCCAGCACACCAAGAGTCTGGAGGGGGTTATCGATGGCCGTTGGCGCCGCGGCTGGGACTATCTAATCAGCGCCAGCCGGCGGGCGCTGAACGAGTTCGCCTCGGCGCAGGCCATGTCCCAAATCAGCGCTGACCGGCTGCGCGCGATCCTCTCCGATGATTTCGACCCCGTACATTCGACGGTGGATCGCGTCGAGGAGCGGCTGGGGCAATTGCATGATGTAGCCCGCGTGCTGTTGGATCAATACGCGGGCCAGGCCATGAACATCTACTGCCGGGCCGGGGGCCACATGCGCGGTAAAGACGGAATTTTTGAACGTCTGGCCCGCATCGCTGCCTATACCGATCCGCTGGACAAAAAGGCTCAACTACTGGTAGGCCAGCTCGACGCCGCCGGTGTCTGGCCGCTGGAGGATCCGCAGAACCTGAAGGTGTGCATGGACTACCACGCCATGCGCGTTGCCCTGCGCACCGGCATCGTCGAGGTGACAGACCCGGGCCTCCTCCTTGCGCTCAAACAAAAAGCGTTGGTCAGCGACGAAATCAACCACACTGTACGCCGCGCCGTCTCTGACGCCTGCGACCGCGTCATTGCCCACAGCGGCGTTAGCGTCTTCGAGTTCGACAAGTGGATCTGGCACCTGGGACGCAGTTGCTGCTTCTACGACCACGAGCCAATCTGCGGCCCGCGTACCTGCCACAAGATGGACATCTGCACCTATATCAAGGCTGTGGATTACACCTGTCTCGGCAAGTGCTCGCTGGACGGCGCCTGCAAAGGCAGTCGGGATGACGTCTACAAGGCTTTTTGGGAGACCAACGTCTATACTGACTTCTATTGAGTCAGTTGCCCCTTAAATTACCACCCGCTTGCGATCGAATTGGGGATCTTTTTCCAGCAACAGCTTCAGTCCCTCGCTCAGGTTGATCTGTGGTTGGAAGCCCAACACTTGGCGCGCCTTGACCAGGTCGGCCACCAGGCGTGACACGCCGCCATTCTGGGCGTCGTTGGTCAACACTGACAACTCACGGCCCGCCACGGCTGTCACCCGGCGTACCAGATCCTTCAGCGTCGTTTCCTCCCCCGAACCGATATTGATAATCTGGTCCACAGCCGCGTCAGTCAGGCTGGCCGCGGCCATGCCGCGCACCGCGTCGTCGATGTAGATGAAATCGCGGCTCTGCCGGCCGCTGCCGTGGATCACTAGCGAGCCGCCGCCCAGCGCGCGCTTGAGAAAGAGCGGCACCACCGGCGCGTGGGCCGGTGGGATGCGCTGGCCGGGGCCGTACGCATTGAAGATGCGCAGAGCCACCGCTTGCAGGCCATATAGCTTGCTCAGTGTAAAGAGGTAGTGCTCGGCCGCAATCTTGGTGACAGCATACGGCGAACCTGGATTGGGCCGCATCCCCTCGTGCACCGGCTGGGAAGGCTGTTCCCCATAGACCGTCGCCGATGAGGCCAGAACCACCCGCGGCACTCCCACGTCGCGCATAGCCGCCAGCAGCGCCACCGTACCGCCCACGTTGACATCGTTGTACTCCTGGGGATAGAGGATCGACTCGGAAACGGCCACGCGCGCCGCCAAATGGAAGACACACTCCACGTCCTGCAGATGCGTCCACAGCACAGGCACGTTGCGTACATCGCCGCGCGAGAAAAGCACGCGTCCATCAAGACGACTGGGATCCCCTGCGCTCAGGTCGTCCAAGACTCGGACATGATGACCCGTCGCGACCAGGTGATTAGCCAGCGCCACGCCCAGGAATCCGGCTCCTCCGGTGATCAGAAATCGCATGTTCCGATTATAACATAGGCCAAAACTCCGGCGCAACTTGAGTTATGCTGCTATCTGTGCTACTATCCAGCCATGACCGCCGCCGATCCTCAGATCACCTGGCCCGCGCCCTTCTGGCCCGACGAGCCGCCGCCGGCTGACGCCCTATGGCCCAGCGAGCGCCACCCCTGGTCCAGCCAGATGGTGACGCACTATTTGCGCCAGTTCAGCCAGGCAGGCGATTGGGTGTTGGACCCCTTTGCCGGCCAGGCGGCGCTGGTGCAGGCGGCTGCGGCGGGCCGGCGACGGTTGGCGCTGAACAACGCCAGCCCTGCGGCGCTGCTGGGCGTACTGGCCAGCGCCGCGCCGCCCCAGACATCCATCGTCGACCACGCCTTTAGCCGCATCGCCGACGCTCCCCGCCGCGGTCGCACCCTGGCCCACCACCTGGCCGCGCTTTACGAGACTATCTGTCCAGAATGCGCCCAAACGATCATCGCTGAGCGCTTCGTTTGGGACCGCAACGTGGGTGAGCCAGTGGAGAAGCGCTACCACTGCCCGCAGTGCGGCAGCCAGGGCGACGCGCCGGCCGACATGGTAGATGTGTCTCAGGTGGCGGCGCTGGAGGTGCGCGGCGCGGCCTATTGGGGGCTGCTTAGCCGGCTGGTCAAGCCCGGCGATCCACTGACGGCCCAAGCCCGCAGCCTGCAAGACCTCTACCCGCCGCGCGCCCTGCTGGTGATCAGCGAACTACTGACGGCTGCCGAGCAGCGCCTGAGTGACCGCGAAGAACTGCGTGCGGCCCGCGCCATGCTCCTGCATGTGCTGGCGTCGGGCCTGTCCAACATCGAGACGCGCGCCAGCCAGGAACCGGCGCTGCCCCGGCTGCCACGTCGTTTCGTGGAAAAAAACCTCTGGCTGGCCTTCGAACATGCCCACCGTATCTTACGCAGCAGGCCGCACCGACCACTGCTCGTTGCGCCAGACATGGCCCGGCTGCTCGCAGCCGACAGCGAAGGCCGCGCCCTGCCGTTGACGCTGCAAACACCGGAGTTGGCCGAGCAGTTCGACCCTGGCAGCGTCGCCTTGATCCTGACGGAGCCGCCTCCTTTCGATCCTCCAACCTATGCGCTGCACTTTCTTTGGTCCGGTTGGCTGTATGGGCGTGAGGCTGCCAACCGTCAACGAGCGACGCTCAGCATCGAACAGTGGAGTTGGGACTGGTACACGCGCGCCATGGCCAGCGCGCTGCGCAGCCT
>JAAEKA010000643.1 GCA_014155705.1 Anaerolineae bacterium clx_CAG2
GCCGGCCGGCCTGCTCGACCTGCCCCCGTGGAACGATGCCCTGGTCCACGACGCCGCGCGCCGGCTGATGCCGCAGATCCAGCCGTATTTGGAATTGGGACGCTTCCACTCGTTGTTGCCGCCCGATCTGGCCTTCCTGGCCGCGCTGGCGCAGATTGACCTGCCGCGCCTTGAAACGCTGTATCAGACGGCGACGCTGGTCAGCCCACCGGCCGGCCTGCGGCTACGACTGTTATCTTTGCTGGAGTAAACCCATGCTGCTATGGCGGAGAAAGAAGGGGGACCAGGTGTGGGAGAGTTGGACCTTGACTTGAGTCGAGTCGCTCATCGCATCTGCTGCCGCAGCTCGTCCAACAGCGCCGTCACTTCGTAGTCAGGGTACAGATACAAAAGGTCGAACAGCTCCACCGTCAGTCGCACGACGCCGCGGATGCTGAGGCGGCCGCTCTTCGTGCCCAGCGCCAGGTGCTCGGCCGGGGCCGGGCGCACGGGGCGCTGCCGCTCGTCGATCTCGTAGCCGTAGGCCTCCCTGTGGTAGCCCATCACCTGTTGCATGAACTGGCCGATCTCCTGGGCCGAGTGGTGCGGTTCGAGGTTGAGCACCTGGCCGTCGTCCAACCAGCTTTCCAGCGGCAGACGGTTCTCGCTGCGGGTGACGGTGAACAGGAAGAACAGCGACTGGCGGTCGGTGTAGGCGGGCGGATAATGGCGCCAGCGGTGCTGGGGCAGCATGTCGGGCGTGATGCGCGTCTGGCGGTCCTGCAAGGCGGCGTAGATCAGTGCGCTGAAGAACTCGTCGGCCTTGGGCCGCTGATAGGCTGCCAGCAGTGAATAGCTCTCAGCCTCGTCGATCAACACGCACAGTCCGCTGTAGCCGGCCAGCCGGGCCAGCACACTGACGCCGCTGAGCAGATAGGCGATCTGCCGACCGTTGTGGCCCACGGTGTAGATGCTGGGGAATTTGACCCCGCGCGGCTGGCCCTTGGCCATGACCGGCGCGCGCCGGCCGCCGCTCAACCACTCGCGCCATGCCTTGCGCTGCCGCGCCGACGAGGTCTGGTCGATGGCGTACAGCCCGACATCCAGCGGGTCGTTGGCCTCGCTGGTGGCCGACCACAGATGGCCGCGCCAGTTGGAAACGGCCAGCGCCTTGTCGATCAACGGCTCCAGCCCGCTCTCGTCGCTGTCGGGATAGCGCAGGCCGCGCAGCAGGCTGCTGTAGATGGCGATGGCGCGATGGGCAGGCACCTCGCCCAGGTCCAGACTGGTCGCAGCGACCAGGAAGTTGCGCTCCAGCGCCTCTTGAGCCGTCAGCTCTACCAGGTGGGTCTTGCCAAAGCCGTACTCGCCGATCACTGCCCGCACCGCGCCACCCGCCTGATGGGCCACAGTCAACCCGTCCACCAGGCTGGCCCGCTCGCCCTCCAGCCCGATGGTCAACGCTTTGATGTGCTGCACGGGAGCCACACCGACGCGCAGCGCTTCCAGCAGTTGGCGCGCCGCGTACTGGCTGGGCGGCATGGGCTGGCTGTCCAGTGCAGGCAGCGGCGCGGCCGGCGCCAGAGTCACCGCCTGTTCGCCCACGAACTCCTGGCGCGGCCGGCGAAAACGCAGCCCGCTCTCGAAACGCACCAGCCACTCGCTGCCGTTGCGATAGCTCGCTGTGATTGTGCCCTTACCGTATTGGGGATGTTCGACCATCTCGCCGATCATTCTGGCATTAACCATTAACCGTTACCCATTCGCCATTACCCATTTTCGGCCGCCAGACCCTTCGGGTTTCCGGGGTCAAGCACGAATCGCTGCAAATCCAGCCGCGCTGTCGATCACGAGTCGCCGCTAGCGCAGAGAAACCCGAAGGTCTGCGGAGGTCAGTACGGCGGCGTCTCGCCGCCGCTCAAATCATCCACCTGCCCGCGGATGATGGCAATCGCCTCTTCCTCGGCCAGCACGTGCTCGCCGGCTGCATGCTGGCGGGCCAGCTCGCTGACGAAGGACTTGACGAACAGCCGGCGGTGGCTGATGTCCAGAAAGACGTCGCGGGCCACATTGGCCAGGATCGCCGCGTTGGCGTACTGCACCTTGTGATCCAACTGCGCGCCGAAGGCCAGCTCGTAGATCGGGATCAACTTCTCGCCGATGGCCAGCATCAGGTCGTTCTCGGTCAGATCCAGGTGATCCAGGCTGATCTGCGGGCTAAAATGGTTGATGCGGCTGAAGCGACCAGGCGTGCGGATGCGCTGCTGCAAGGCCGGGTAGCGCGGGACCACGTCGTTGATGAACTGAGGCGGCACGGCATAGACGAACATTGCGCCCGGCAGCTCGTCGCGGCAGCGGTCGATGACCTCGCGCAGGTTGTCGGTGGCCAGCTTCTCAGCCTTGCCGCCGATGCTGGCCATGCGATCCACCTCGTCGAAGAGCAGTATCAGGCCACTGTAGGAGAGGGCGCGGATGACCTGAGCCAGCGAGCGCAACATACGGAATGCGTTGGGCTTGGTGATCTTGCCGGCCACACCTAGCTCGCGCAGCACGGCGGTGTCGGCCGGGGTGGTGGAGACGCCCATCAGCCAGCGGGTCAGGCTGTCCAGCCGTTCCTCCTGGTCGCGGATCAGCGCCTCGAAATAGGCCAGCACCGCGTTCTTGTAAGCCAGGCTGTCGACCGTGGCCAGCTCCAGCGTGTCGATTAGCGCCCGGTAGTTGGGATGGTTGGCCGTTTCCAGGTTCAGCGGGCCACCCACCACCCGCTCCAGCGTCCCATCCAGGAAACGCGGCAGGCCGTACTCGTCGCTGGCGCTTTCGTCGGCCTCATGCCAGATGAGATTGCGCGCCACGGCTGCGTAGACGGCGCGCTGGTCATTGTAGGGGGTCTCGACCGGGCTGAGATCGACTTTGCTGACGGCGAAGCCACGCTCCCAGGCCAGGTCACGCAGGCAGTAGAGGAAGTGCGATTTGCCGCTGCCGTAGTCGCCGACAACCATCTTGTAGGCCGCGCCGCCGTCTTGCAGGTAGGAGGAGAAGTAAAACTGGTCCAGCGCGTCCAGCAGCGAGTGGTTGCCGGCGTTGAAAAACTGCACCCCCTTGACCGGCGGCGTGCCGCTGCTGCCCAGCACCTCGACGATCTGACGGGCCAGGGATGGGGTTAGGGGCATGGGTTACTCCGTGGTTACGTACGAGCTACGTGTGTCCTAGGTGTCATGCTGAGGCTTGACGAAGCATCTCCTGCTGGCATGCGCCGAGACACCTGCACTTGCAGTGCGGTGCAAGTGTGCTTCGGCGGCCCTCAGCATGACCAACGGCAGACGAGGTCTCATGGAGGCATCACTCCGCAGCAAAAGTTAGATCCGAATAGTACTCGCCATCCAGAGCGCTCTGCGGCAACCAGATGCTGCGCGCCGGGCTGTCAGCCTGGCTCTTGGTGGCCACGCCCAGGCGTAGGTGCTGCGTCTTGCCATCGGCCTCGACGGTGGGCGCCGCCTGGGCTAGCACCAAGTCACGCACGAAATGGGCCCGCTCATAGTCTTTGAAGTTGCTGCGTGACGGGCTGTTCCAGAAGCGCGGCGTCTGGCGGTTGAGCGTCAACTGACTGTAGACCTCGACGACGTTGATGCGCTTGCCGGCCGGGAGCTTCTGCCGTTTAGCCAACGAATCGTGCCAGGCCCTGTACAGCTCAGCCACGAAGGCCGGCACGTCGACGCTGCGCTGCATGAGGGCCTTGGTTTGCTGGTCGTAGGCCTTGACGATAGCGTTGAGGGACAGCGCGATGGGCGCGGTCAACGCCTCTTTGCCGTAGAACCACTGGGCCTTGCGCGCGCCCATGTCGATGTGCAGGGCCAGCGAGTCGACCACCAGCGTCGGCGGCCGGCCCTCCACCGATTGGCCGCGGCGCTGGAAAACCTCCTTCAGATCGCGGGCGAATTCGAAGGCCAAAGCGTCCAGGCCGTGTTGAGTCTGCTGGGCAAACGCGGCCACGGCTGCATGCAGGGTAGGATCGTCCAGCCGCGCCGCGGCATCCTCCAGCCTGGTCAGGTGCTTGTGCATGGCAATGGCATCCAGGGTCTCGTCGCTGGCCAGCGTGCTGGCGCGCTTAAGGGCAGCAGTGGCAGCGTGCAGGGCCTGGTACTGCGGATCCAGGGTCGATTGAGCGGCCTGCAAGTGGGCCAGAAGCGCAGGGTTCATGGGCGAAGGTCCTCACAAAAAAACGGTTTGGCATGGCTGACACGCACCCGACTGGCTCTGCCCACCAGGCGCGCACTTGACCGTAATTATAGCCGCAGCCCCACCTGTGGCAAATTAGGGGCGGGCAGCAGCGCAGTCTGCGCCGCCTATTTTACCACACCACGCCTGCTGTTCACAGGTCGTGCTCGGATTTGCTGGCAAGCCCATTTTTGAAATTGCTGGCGCCCAACCCCTGTGGTACAATGCACATTCTGTTGCCGCAGCGATTAATAGGTCTAACAAACCCTGGAGCGAAGCGATGAGATCCATCGATTGGGGCCAGATCAACTGGCCAGCGGTAGCCCTCAACTCCATCTATGTCCTGGCGCTCGCCTTAGCTGTGGCTTTCTTCGCCCAGATCTTCGGTCTGGCTCAATGGGGCGAGTTCAATGCGGCCTTGACCCTGGCCATCGCCCTGATAGTCGTCTGGGTCAGCTTCCGCGTGGCGACGCGGGCTGGCAGGGAGCCACTGATACACGGGCTGCTGATCGGGCTGTTGGTGGCGCTGGCCATTCTGCTGCTCAACTATCTGACTATCGGGCTGGACGTGCCTGAAATTGCCGGTTTCCTGATGCAGGTGCTGGGCGGCCTGCTGGGCGGCCGCATGGCCCAGCGCACTCTGGAAGGATCTCACCTATGAGTCGACTCGCCGGCGTCTTTGCCGCCAATGTCACCCCCTTCGACCCCGCCAGCCTGGCCATTGACCACGGCTGGATGCGGCGCCACCTGGCCTACCTGCGAGCGCGTGGCTGTGATGGTATTGTTCCCTTGGGCACCAACGGCGAGGGGCCGGCCATGAGCGTAGCCGAGCGCAAGACCGTGATCGACTCTGCCCTGGCAGCGGCCGACGGTCTGGCTGTCGTCCCTGGCACCGGCTGCGCCAGTCTGCCCGACACAGTGGAACTGACCCGCTATGCCTTACAAGCCGGCGCCGACTCGGTGTTGGTCATTCCACCTTTCTTCTTCAAGAATGTCTCCCATGCTGGCGTGCTTGCCTACTACCAACGGCTGTGCGATGCGGCCGTGCAGCCGGGCCAGCAAATCCTGCTTTACCATTTTCCTCAGTTGAGCATGGTCCCCATCAGTGACGCAGTGATGGCCGGGCTGCGCCAATCGCATCCTGGCTGTGTGGCCGGCGTCAAGGACTCCAGCGGCAACTTCGATAGTATCGTCCATTGGAACAAGCTTTTCCCTGATCTGCGGGTCTTTGCCGGCAGCGACTCACTGGCCAGCAGGGCCCACGCAGCGGGCGTAGCCGGCACCATCACCGCCGGCGGCAACCTGGTCCCCGATCTGCTGCAAGGCGTGCGCCAGGCCGTGCTGGCTGGACGAGACCCGGCGCCGATCCAGGAACGGCTGAACGAGGTGCGCGGTTGGCTGGAGCGTTCCCCCTCCATGCACGCGGCCACCAAGTTCCTGCTGACTCGCTTTGCGGGCTTGCCCCAGACCGCCGTGCGTCCGCCGCTGATCGATCTGGACGACGCCCAGCGCGCCGTACTGGCAGCCCTGGCCGATCCCTTCCTGGCCCAACTCGCCGCCTGACCACACAAGTTCCCAGGAGTTCCCATGAGTTCCCCCCATTTCCCTCAGTTCCCCCAAGGAGACCCCATGCGCAAAGAAGTTCTTTCCTGGAACGACGTCGACCGGTTGATCCAGGAGTTATTGCCGCAGTTCCGCGGCGCCTACGATGCCCTGTTGATGATCACGCGCGGCGGCATCGTGCCCGGCGGCATCCTCAGCGAGGCGTTGGGCATCAAGTATATCCTGACTGCGGCCGTAGAATTCCATACCGGCGTGCAAAAGCGGCTGGCCTGGCCGACCTTCTTGCAGTTTCCCGGCGATTCGCTGCTGCGCGGCCGGCATATCCTGGTGGTGGACGACGTATGGGGCAGCGGCCGTACCATCATGACAGTCAAATCACGCCTTGAAGCGGCCAGCGCCAGCCCGGAGCTGTGCGTGCTGCACTATAAACCAAGCGAAAGCATGTTTCGCGACGCTGCGCCCGACTACTACGCGGCCGTGACCGATGCCTGGATCGTCTATCCGTGGGAAATCGAACGTGGCGTCGACCGTGAGCTATTGGCGGCCGGCGTCGGCTAGACGTAGATTCGCTGCGGAGACCAGCCATGTCCCCAAGTGACTTTGAGTACGACGTTCTCTGTTATGGCACCATCAGCGCCGATGACCTGATCTACGTGCCCTATCTGCCGACGCCGCGGCGCGACAGCCAGGTGCAGCAGGACTTTCAGCGCCTGGGCGGCGAAGCGGCCACTGTGGCCCGCGTGCTCAGCACCTGGGGCCTACGGGTTGCCATCGTCGGCAACGCCATCGGCGAAGACAAATGGGGACGCTATATCCGCCAGCAGTTGGACGCGTTGCCAGGCGTCGACACCCGCTACCTGGTCCAGCGAGCTGACGTACGCACCCCCTTCTGCCGCATCCTGGTGACGCCCGACGGCGAACGCAGCATCCTGGGCTATTGGTTCGACGACGCGCCGAAAAGTACGTTGACTGAGGATGTCATGCGCCGGGCGCGGCTGTTGAGCGTGGACGTCTACGGCAAAGACGAACGTGACGAGGCCGCCAGGATCGCTCGGCGGCTAGGCCGGCCGGTGGTGTCGGCCGACGCGGTCTGGACCAACTACTCGCTGGCCCACCTCAGCGACCTGATCGTCATCTCGCGCGATTTCCTGGTGGGCTATTTCCCCGGGGTCTACATCTATGACCACGCGCTGGACTTGCAGAAGGCCGGTGCTGGCGCGATCATCATCACCCACGGCCAGAAGCCAGTGCTCGTGGTCGATCGGCACGGGCGTCCCTCCTATGTCGAGCCCTTCCCCGTCACAGCCACCGACACCACCGGCGCTGGCGACGTCTTCAAGGCAGCGGCCATCTACGGCCAATTGCAGGGTTTGGACCTGGTCAACGCCACCCGCTTCGCCTGCGCTGCTGCATCGCTCTATATCGCCCAGCCGCGCGGCCAGGATCAGGTGCCCGACCTGGCTAAAGTCACGCAGTTAGCGGGCGTGTGAGGCCGGAGTGAGCGCCGATGCCTTTTGGGAGGTGATCCGC
>JAAEKA010000644.1 GCA_014155705.1 Anaerolineae bacterium clx_CAG2
CAGGTGGACGACCTGGTGAAGGAGATCCGCCAGCGGCTGCGCAACGGCCAGCGTGTGCTGGTCACAACCCTGACCAAGCGCATGGCCGAGGACTTGTCCGACTACCTGGCCGAGTTAGGCATCAAAGTCCACTACCTGCACAGCGAAATCCACACCCTGGAGCGCATCGAGATTCTGCGTGACCTGCGCCTGGGTGTTTACGACGTAGTGGTGGGCATCAACCTGCTGCGTGAGGGGCTGGACCTGCCCGAGGTCAGCCTGGTGGCGATCCTGGACGCGGATAAGGAGGGTTTCCTGCGCTCCGGCTCTTCGCTGATCCAGTCCATCGGCCGGGCCGCCCGCCATGTGGAGGGCAAGGCCATTCTCTACGCCGACCAGATCACCGACAGCATGCGCTTCGCCATCGACGAGACCAACCGGCGGCGCGAGAAGCAGAGCCGCCACAACCAGGAGCACGGCATCGTACCGCAGAGCATCGTCAAGAGCGTGCGCGATCTGACCCAGCGCCTGCAACTGTCGGTGGCCGAGGAGAAGATAGCCTACAACGCGGGCGGCGACGATGGCCGGCCGGCGCCGCCGTTGAGCGCGCTGCCGCGGGCCGAGCGCTTGCGCATCATTCGCGACCTTGAGAAGGAGATGCATAAGGCGGCTGAGGATCTGCGCTTCGAGGAGGCCGCTATTCTGCGCGACCAGATTGTCGAGTTGCGCCGCAGCCTGCAGGAGGAGTCGGACCTGCCGGCCTGGAAGAAGGATGTGCTGGACGAGGATGAGTTAGTGTACGAGATTGCGCGCGCGGCTGCTTAGTCGCACGAGGCAGCCAAATTTGGCGGCAGACCCATCGTTGTCGTCTGAGTGATGGACGGCAGGAGATAATTATGAGTGCCCGCGAAGTGCCCGAACTTGATCAAATACAGTCAGACAAACTGGAGAGGCTGATCCGTCAGATAGTGCAAGAAGAGTTGCAGCTCCTTTCAGACGAGCATATCGATGTGCTGCCAGCGCTTCACGATGCTGGCGAGATCATTTATCGAGTTAAGGCAGAGACTGTTCAGCCGTTCTCTGTTGGAGCGTCCGATCAGGAGGAAGTCATGGACTATGAAATGGTCCCGACTCAGGTCCAGGACTTGGGCCGTTGGATTGTCACAGATCCCAAAGTTTGTCATGGTAAACCAACTTTTCGCAATACCCGCATCATGGTGTGGCAAGTTCTAGAGATGGTGGCGTCTGGCATGGCGTGGGAGTCGATCGTGGAGCAGTGGGATGACAAGGTCACTAAGGATGCAATTGCTGAGGCCGTTCATCTTGCCAACCGTTCATTCTTGTTGCATGCGCATGAACACGCGCTGGAAATGGTAACCGCATGAACGTACTTGATGAGAATGTGCCGCGATTACAATGGCGCTATCTCAAGACCAGGCGTATGCCCACGCGTCAAATTGGCTACGAAATTGGACGTAGCGGCATGCAAGATGACGAAATCGTGCCACTATTGCTGTCCTTGAGTCGACCGACATTTTTCACCCTGGACCAGGACTTCTACAGGCCCAGACTTTGCCATGTTCGCTATGCACTGGTGTGGCTTGATGTGCTGCAGGTCGAGGTAGCACTGTTTATTCGTCGCTTTTTGCATCACTCCCTGTTCGACACAGCGGGTAGCCGTATGGGAACAGTCGTGCATGTGTCGCATGGAGCACTATGGGTGTGGCGGCTCTATGCACAGCAAGAAGTCAGAATTGACTGGTGAGATCTTTTACACTGTCAGGAGACAAGCTTTGAACAAGTGGCCGAAAAATCCTATCCTCTACGAAATCAACGCCTGGGCCTGGCTGGAGCAGTTGAGCCGGCAGGCCGGGCAGGCCGTCACGCTAGGCAGCGTACCCCAGGCCGAACTGGAGCGCATTGCGACCTACGGCTTTGATGGCGTCTGGCTGATGGGTGTCTGGCAGCGCAGCGGGGATGGTCGACGCGTGGCTCGTGAGCACCCCGGCCTGCAAAGCGACTATCGCAAGGCCCTGCCTGACTACAGCGACGCAGATGTGGTCGGCTCGCCGTACAGCATCCCGGACTACCGCGTCGACTCCGCTCTGGGCGGAGACGTCGAGCTGGCCGCCCTGCGCCAGCGGCTGGCCGACCTGGGCATGCGCCTGATGCTGGACTTCGTGCCCAACCATTTCGCCTGCGACCACGCCTGGATCAGCCAGCATCCAGAGCGGTTGGTGCAGGGGGGACCAGACAGCCTGGCCCGCGAGCCGGTCAACTACTTCGATGTAACGGTCGACGGCCAATGGCGGGTCTTCGCCCACGGCCGCGATCCCTACCTGGACGGCTGGACCGACACGGTGCAGATCGACTACCGCAAGGCAGCCACCCGGCGCGCAATGGCTGACATCCTGCTGTCGATTGCTGAACGCTGCGACGGCGCGCGCTGCGACATGGCCATGCTGGTCACGCGCGACATCTTCCTGCGCACCTGGAGCGGTGCCTTCGAGCCGCCGCTGGCCGAGTTCTGGCCGGCCGTGGCCACCGACCTGCGCGCACATCATCCGGGATTTCTGCTGCTGGCCGAGGTCTACTGGGATCTGGAGTGGGAACTGCAGCAGCAAGGTTTCGACTATACCTACGATAAGCGGCTCTACGACCGGCTGCTGGAGCACGACGCCATGGATGCGCGGCTGCACCTGACGGCCGCTCTGGACTATCAGCATCATCTGGCCCGCTTCACCGAGAACCACGACGAGCAGCGCGCGGCTGCGGCCTTCGGCGTGCAGCATAGCCTGGCCGCAGCCGCTCTGACCTATACCCTGCCCGGCCTGAGGCTGTTCCACGAGGGCCAGCTTGACGGCTGGCGCGTGAAGTTGCCCGTGCAGTTGGGACGCCGGCCGGTCGAGGGCACGGTGCCCCAGGTCGATGTCTTCTATCGGCGCCTGACCGCGGCCCTGCGCCATCCCATCTTCCACGACGGGGAGTGGCAGCCGCTCAAGCCGACCGAGGAGTGGGCAGGCAACCCCACCTATCGCAATATTGTGGCCCATCGGTGGTCGTTGAACGGCGAGCATCGGCTGGTGCTGGTCAATCTCTCACCTGACCGGTCACAGGCGCTGGCGCCTGTGGACATTATGACGCTGGCCGGCGGCACCTGGCGGCTGTACGACGTGCTCAACGACGTCTCCTACATGCGTCGCGGGGACGAGATGGTCAGCACGGGCCTGTACATCGATCTGCCTGGCTATGGCTATCACCTGTTTGAGGTGCATGGCGAATAACTGCATCCTGTGCTGTGGCACGGTGGCTTCGCACAGACCGGCCATGGCGTGACGAGAAAAATGATGTTAGATTTTCCTGTAGACGGCGCAGCCCGCTGGCTGCTTTATGCGCTGCTTGTCCTGTGGGCTGGGCTGCTGGCCGGTGGGCTGCTGCTGGGCAAGCCGGATGCGGAGCGGCGTAACCGCCTGCCGCGGCCGGTGCGCATGGCGCTCTCGGTGACGCTGCTGGCTGCGGCCCTGGTCTGGTGGCAGGCCGGCACGGCCGGCACGCCGCTGGTCCTATTTGGCCTGTGGATCGCCGCCGGCATGGCCTTTGGCCTGCTGGGCGACCTTTTCATGGCCGGCCTGATCGTGCCCAAGCCCCGAAATGTGATCTTTGGCATCCTGGCCTTCGGCGGCGGCCACATCTTCTACATCCTGGCCTTCTGGCAGGCGGCCGGCGTGTTGGGGCTGGACTCTGGGCAGGTGTGGCTGTGGAGCCTGGTCATCGCCCTGGCCGCGGCCGTGTTGCTCTGGCTGTTGCTGATCCGGGAGCCGGGCCGCGGCCCCGTGCTGAACTACGGCACGCTGGGCTATTCGCTGCTGCTGACGGCCATGGGCGGCGCGGCCACGGCGCTGGCGCTGCAAGACGCGGCGTTTATCCCGCTGGCCGTGGGCGGCCTGCTCTTCATCGTGTCTGACCTGATTCTGGGCAGTGAGCTGATGCGCCGCACTCATTTCCCCGCTATCGGCGATGTGATCTGGACGACCTACACCGTCGGCCAGATGCTGATCGTCTACTCGTCAGCCGCGGCGCTGGCCGCGTTGATACCTTAGAAAATCGGGTTTTGCATGCCACGGCAAGCTGCCTGTGTATGGGAGAGCCCCGGTTTCTGAACGGACCAACATGCGCCGGGCGTACAACCGTTGATGAAAACAGCAGGCTCGGTCAGGAGACCGGCCTGAGCGATTTTCTGAACTGCCGGCCAGGCTAACAATCAAGAGGATAGGTATGTCTGAGTTGCGCCAGAACATGGCAACCAAACAGTGGGTGATCATTGCCACCGAGCGCGCCCGACGGCCTGAGGAGTTCATCGATTGGTCGCAGCGGCCGGTCAACGAGGCTCTGCCGCCCTATGATCCGCATTGTCCCTTCTGCGTGGGCAACGAGGAAGGACCTGAGATGGAGACGTTGCGCTTGCCCCAGGGCAGTGAGCAGTGGCAGGTGCGGGTGGTCAAGAACAGGTTTCCGGCCCTCAGCCAGGAGGGCGACCGGCTGCGTACGTTCGACGGCGTGCATCGCTCGATCTCCGGCGTGGGCTATCACGAGGTCGTGATCGAAGCGCCGCAGCACAACACCACGCCGGCCCTGATCAGCGCAGACGAGCTGAGCCAGGTGCTGATGGCCTTTCAGATGCGCGGCGTGGTCATGTCACTGGACGACCGCGTCGAGCATGTGATCTACTTCAAGAATCACGGCGTGCGGGCCGGCACCTCGTTGCTTCACCCGCACAGCCAGATTATCGCCCTGCCTGTGGTGCCCTATGATGTACGGGCCAGGGACGAGGAGGCGCGGCGCTATTTCGACGACACCGGCAGTTGCGTCTACTGCGCCATGTTGGACGATGAGCTGCGCGACCAACGACGGGTGATCGTGGAGAACGAGGACTACGTGGCCTTCCTGCCCTACGCGGCGCTTTCTCCGTTCCACGTCTGGATTGTGCCGCGCGAGCACCACTCCAGTTTTCTGATGGTGTCGCCCATCTCCTTACAGCGGCTGGCCGGAATCACGGGCGACGTGCTACGCCGCATGTACTATGGACTGAACGACCCGGATTACAACATCGTCATTCGCACGGCGCCGGTCAAGGCCTGGTACGCGGATTATCTCCATTGGTATGTTTCCCTGATCCCGCGCGTCAGCCAGACGGCTGGCTTTGAGCTGGGCAGCGGGATGTACATCAACACTGCGCTGCCCGAAGACAGCGCGGCTTTCCTTCGCTCGCTCGAGGTGTAACTGGTGGAAATCGGTAAGGTCAAACAAGTCGATATTCAACGTGAGATGCAGGTAGCGTACCTGGACTACGCCATGAGCGTCATCGTCGCGCGGGCCCTGCCCGACGCGCGCGATGGCCTCAAGCCGGTCCATCGCCGCATCCTCTACGCCATGCACGACATGGGGCTGACCCACGACAAGCCCTACAAGAAGTCGGCGCGCATCGTCGGCGAGGTGCTGGGCAAATACCATCCCCACGGCGACACAGCCGTCTACGACTCCATGGTACGCATGGCGCAGGACTTCAGCCTGCGTTACATGCTGGTGGAGGGCCAGGGCAACTTCGGCTCGGTGGATGGCGACAACCCGGCTGCCATGCGCTACACCGAGGCCCGCCTCTCGCGCATCGCGCAGGAGATGCTGGCCGATATCGACAAGGAAACGGTCGATTGGACGGCCAACTTCGATGAGACGCTGCAAGAGCCGGCCGTGCTGCCGGCCGCGCTGCCCAACCTGCTGGTCAACGGCGCCAGCGGCATCGCCGTAGGCATGACTACTAATATCCCACCCCACAACCTGGGCGAGGTGTGCGATGCGCTGGTCTACTTGATCGACCGCTACCACCAGGTGGACGAGGTGACGGTCGAAGAGTTGATGCGCTTCATCAAGGGGCCTGACTTTCCTACCGGCGGCATCCTCTATCGCTTCAGCGGCGACGAGGACGTGATCGCGCCGGCCTACGCCTCCGGCCGCGGCCATTTCCGCGTCCAGGCCCTCGCCCATATCGAGGAGATGAGCCGCAGCCGCAGCCGCATCGTCGTCACCGAGCTGCCCTACCAGGTCAACAAGACCAACCTGCTGGAGCGCATCGCCGAGCTGGCCAGGGATGGCAAGCTGGAGGGGATCAGCGACCTGCGCGACGAGTCTGACCGCACGGGCATGCGCATCGTGATCGAGGTCTCGCGCACCGGCGACGCGCGCAACGTGCTGGCCGATCTGTACAAATACACCCCCATGCAGCAGACCTTCGGCATGACCATGCTGGCCCTGGTGGACGGCGAGCCGCGCATGTTGAGCCTGCGACGGGCCCTGCAGCACTACATCGAACACCGCCGCGAGATCATCCGCCGGCGCAGCGAGTACGACCTGCGCCGGGCCAGGGAGCGCGCCCACATCCTGGAGGGGCTGCTCAAGGCGCTGGACATCATGGACGAGGTGATCCAGACCATCCGCCGCTCGCAGACCACCGACACCGCCCGCGCCAACCTGATCAAGCGCTACAGCTTCAGCGAAATCCAGGCCCAGGCCATTCTGGACATGCCGCTCAAACGCCTGGCCGCGCTGGAACGCAAGAAGCTGCAAGACGAATACGCCGAGCTGCTCAAGCGCATCGCCTACCTGGAGGACCTGCTGGCCCATCCCGACAAGGTGCTGGGCGTGATCAAGGAGGAGCTGCTGGCCCTCAAGCAGCAGTACAACGACCCGCGTCGCACCCAGATCGTGGAGTTGGGCGTGTCGCGCGCAAGCCTGACCGTGCAGGACATGATGGCCGACGAGCCGGTGCTGGTGGCGCTGGCGGCCAACAGCGTGCTGTTGCGCGAGAGCACAGTCGATCGGCGGCGCGGCAAGCTGCCCAGCAAGGTAGACGACGCCGCGCCGATCCGCCTGGCGGCCGGGCGCACGCATGACGAGGTGCTGCTTTTCTCGGCCGATGGCCGCATGGCGCGTGTGCCTGTACATCGCCTGCCCGACGGCAACCCCATCCATCCGGCCGATCTGGGCGTCTTTCAGCGCAACGACCGGCTGGTCAGTTTGCTGCTGCTGGGCAAGCCTGACGAGGAAGAGGAGGCGCTGGAACAGTACCTGGTGCTGGCCACGCGCCAGGGGCGCGTCAAGCGGGTGGCGCTGGCCGAGGCGCGCAGCGCTGTAGGGGTAACCTCCGCCATGAACGTGGACGATGGCGACGAGTTGGTGGGCGCAGCGCTCAGCGACGGCAGCGGCGAGATCGTGCTGGTCAGCAAGCTGGCCCAGGCTATCCGCTTTGTCGAGTCCGACGTGCGGCCCATGGGGCTGCCGGCCGCGGGCGTTTGGGGCGTCAAGCTCAGCAGCGGCGACGAAGTGGTAGCGCTGGCCATGGCGCGGCCCAACGCCGACCTGGTGATCGCCACCTCGGCCGGCGTCTTCAAGCGCACCCCCATGAGCGAGTTCCCGGTGCAGGGCCGGCATGGCGGCGGCGTGGCAGCCACGCGCCTGGGGCAAAAGAGCGGCGCCATCGCCGACGCCGTGGTGGCCGAAGCGGCCGACGAGTTCTTCAGCGCCAG
>JAAEKA010000645.1 GCA_014155705.1 Anaerolineae bacterium clx_CAG2
GGCCGTCAGACCGGTCGCTGCGGGCCAGGGGAAGCCGCTGGAGCGCGCAGCCCGCTCCAGCGCATCGCCCAACGCCCAGGCAGCCAACAGGATGCCCAGCACGCCCCCCAGCGCGGCGCTCCAGGGGATGTCAGCGCCCAGGCGGTGCAGCCCAGCCAGCGCCACGGCATAGGCCGGCGCGGTGGTCGCAAAGGCGTTTTCTGGCTGCGCCAGGTTATAGAGCAGCGTTCCCGCCTCGGCCAGATGGCGTGCGTAGCGATATGTGATGTAAGCATCGTCCAGCGCGATGCTGCCCACATAAGCGCGAGCCAGCCATAGCAGAGCGGCCGCAGCGATGGCGATCCAGGTCAGCCAGTACCAGGTTTTGCGCATAATGGGCCGATTGTAGCATCTTACCGCCGGCCTGCAAAGCGCCAGGTGGTGCATTGATAGCCAATCCAGATGTGAGTATTTTCAGGCCGGCGTCAAGGCTTCAGCGGGGTCTGAGCGCGAGGCTCGCATCTGCCAAACCCGGCAAAGCCTTGACGCCACATCGGCAACTGCCGCCGCTGCTGATGGGATGAGCTGCGAGTTTCGTTGGCGGAACTACAGAGCGGTATAATGCGTTCATTCTAGGAGTACCGTCCCTTGCTCGGGCCGGTCTCCTGACCGAGCCCGGTTGGAGGCGCTGTCAGAAGCCTGGACGCAGCAGGCAGCGTCAAGTTATCGAGGTTAGGCCATGGCAGGCACAAGACGAACGATCATTCTGTGGAGTCTGGCAGCGATGGCGCTGCTGGCCCTGGCAGCGCTGCCGCTTGGCGGCAGCCTGGCCGCGCCAGTCTCCCAGCCGGAGTTGACGCCTACTGCCACCCAAACGGCCACAGCGACTCCTGCGCCAGCTATCGACATCGGCAATGCAACGCCCATCGCTTGCGGGCAAGCCATTGCGGGCACGACCAGCGGCGCCGCCAACAACGTCAGCGTCTATGGCTGCGCGCCCTGGTTGCCCGAGACCGGACCGGAGCGGGTATTTTCTCTCAGCTTGCAGACCAGCAGCGATATGGACGCGCTGTTGGGAGACCTGAACAGCGACCTGGACCTGTTCCTGCTGACCGGGTCCAGCCCTGCCTCCTGTATCGCCTTTGGGGACAATGCCATCAGTGCACGCGCGCTGACGGCCGGGACCTACTACCTGGTGGTGGATGGTTTCGACGGCGCGGCCGGTTCCTTCCAGTTCAATGTGTGGTGCCCTTTGGCTGTCACCGCCACGCCCACACCGACTGTCACCCCAACCATCACGCCCCGTCCCACGATGCTGCATCATTACTTGCCCCTGCTGTTCCATAGCACAGAAGCGAGGCGATGATTGTTCAACCGCCCGCCCGCAGGGGGTTTGCGGTTGCCTGTGCCAAATGGTATAATGAAAGCGACTGGCACCGGCCAGAGAGACTACAGCTATGGAGGCAATGCGCCAGCCCATGCGCGTGCTGATCGTCGACGATGATCCGCCCAGCTTGAAAATGACAGCCTTCCTGCTGGCCGAGGAGGGCTATGAAGTCGCGACCGCCGACAACGGGCTGGACGCGCTGCGCCTGGTGGAGCAGCAGGCGCCCGATCTGGTGATCCTGGACGTGATGATGCCCGGACTGGACGGACTACAGGTCACGCAGCGCATTCGCCGCAACATGAGCGTGCCGATCATCATTCTGTCGGCCAAAGGCGAGACGGTAGATCGCGTCCATGGGCTGGACGTAGGCGCCGATGACTACCTGGCCAAGCCTTTTGAACCGGCCGAGTTGCTGGCGCGGGTGCGCTCGGTGCTGCGCCGCTCCGACGCCTTCTCCTTAAGCGAGCCGCAGGCGTCACTGGCGGTCAGCGGCCTGCTGATCGATCCCATTACCAACATGGTCCACCTGTCCGACGGCGCCAAGATTGAACTGACACCGCTTGAGTTCAGACTACTCCATTGCCTGATGCGCAACCCAGGACGCACCCTGACCCACGATCAGATCATCAGCCACGTGTGGGGATATGACTACGACGGCTACGCCAATCAGATCGCCGTCTATGTGCGTCGTCTGCGTGTGAAAATCGAAGCTGACCCTGACGATCCAAAGTACGTGCAGACTGTGCGAGGGCTGGGGTACAAGTTCATGGCAGAATAATGCAAGAACGAGTACAACCCAACAAACGAACTGATTCCGGCAGCAGAGACACACAGTTAGCCGGCCGCCATGGCAGCCGGCTTGGGTCGCTGGGTCTTGCGCTGGCCTGCGCGCTTGCGCTGCTGAGCGGACTGTCGCTTGCCGTGAGCGACGTCAGTGCGCGCACGCCATGGCCCGCGTGGTCGGATTCACGCGTGGCCGCCGACAGCAAGCTGCTGACCTGGATCGATTTCTACCCTCAAGGCTGGGTCACCGCTCTGCCGCTGAGCGCGGGCATCACAGTTAACAGCCCCAGCGGCTTCATGGCGGGCAGCGCCCAGTTCCGCACATCCAGCAATGGCGGCGTCTCGTGGACAGAGTGGGGCAGTACGGGCCTCAATACCAGTCTGCCTGATCCCAGCACGCTGCAAATCGCAGTCAACGGCGTGACCCTGCCCGACAGTCAGCTCCAGAATAGCATCCAGTTTCGGGTTACCACGGGTGAGGGACAGGTGGAGCAGAGCAACGCCTACATGGTGCGCGTCGATACCGTTGCGCCCGGGCCGCCCACAGCGATGGTCAGCACGCCCAGCGGCTGGACCCAGGTCAACAGTTTCCGCGAGTCCTGGACGAACCCGTCAGACACCTCAGGAATCGCCGGCGCCTATTATCGCCTGAACTCGGAGCCGGTCTTCCCCACAGACGGAACTTTTGTCACTACAACCAACTTTATCGACGGTATCCAGGCGCCCGGCGAAGGCTCTCACGCTATTCTGGTCTGGTTGGTGGATGGCGCGGGCAATGTGGACCACCTGAATTACAGGGTTCACCTCAACGCCTTTCGCTTTGACGCCACCCCGCCCACCGTGGGCGTTGCCAGTCAGGGGCCGCTGGGCCAGAACGGCTGGTACACCGGCACCGTGCGGATAGACTTTGCTCCGGCCGACGCTGCCAGCGGCGTGCTCGCCTGGGGATGGCGGCTGAACGGCGGGGCGCCCAGTACAGCCCTCGCCGCCGAGATCAGCGCTGCAGGCCCACATGTCCTGCTGGTGACCGCCGCCGACCGCGCCGGCAACGTCATGACGCCCATCACGCGCTCGATCGCTATCGACCCGGAGATCCCCCAGCTAGCCTATAGCCTCACGCCAGCGCCGGGCAGTAGTGGCTGGTACACAGGGCCTGTCACCGTCTCCTTCGTCCTGACAGATCTGGTGTCAGGGCCGGCTGGCGTCACATGGCGCCTGAATAACGGTCCACCGGCCACCGGCAACACGGTCGTCATCGCCCAGGATGGCCCATACACTCTGGCTGCCCGGGGTCAGGATGTGGCAGGCAATCGCTCACCTGCGGCCAGCCTGAGCCTGCCCCTGGACAGCCACCCGCCGGTCACGACCTTGGTGACGACCCCGCCCCAGCCGCAGCCGTCTGGCTTCTACACCCGGCCGGTGGCCCTGGTCTTTCAAGCCAGCGACATTCTGCCCACAACACCGCCCATCGCCGGCTCTGGCGTAGCGGGTACGCGTATGCGCATCAACAACGGCCCCTGGCAGATGGCGCTGCCGCAGTCCTTCACTGTCTCAAACATTTACCGGGTCAGCTACTACAGCTTCGACACGGCGGGCAACGTAGAGATCAGCCGCACACAGGTGATCTCGATTGACCTGGAACCGCCGGCCGCTCCCATTGCACCGGCTATCGAACCGGCTGGCTGGTCGGCCAGCAACTCCTTTAGTCTGAGCTGGCAAAGCCCGCCTGACACCAGCGGCATCGCCGGCGCCTACGTCTGGATCGGCTCAGATAACGTGAACCCCAACGACGCTGTCTTCTACCCCCAGACTACGCGCATCGATGGACTGACTGCGCCGGGTGAGGGGGAATGGCCGGTGTGGATGGCGCTGCGCGATCGGGCTGGCAACCGCGGGGCCGTCGTCAACGCCGGCAAGCTGCGCTATGACGCCACGCCGCCCAACGTGCAAGCCCAGCCCAGCGGCCCGACAGGCAATAGCGGTTGGTTCACCGGTCCTGTCCAGGTAGCGTTGTCCATCACTGACGACGGCAGTGGGCCGGATCTGCTGCGCTACCGGCTGAACGGCGCCCCCTGGCAACAGACCTCCAGCACGGCAACTGAGCAGATCAGCCAACCAGGCCGGCACGTGCTCGACTACTACGGCCAGGATCGGGCCGGCTTCCTGGCTGGACCTTACATGGCCATCCTGCGCATCGACCCGGACCCGCCGGTTGCGCCCATCGCCGTTGCCATCACGCCGACGACATGGAGCAACACCAACCAGTGGATGCTGAGTTGGCGCAACCCTCTGGATGCCTCGGGCGTGGCCCTGGCCCACTGGAGTTGGCAGCCGCCAGCCAGCCCGCAGGCTGGCCAGACGTTGCCCGCTGCCGCGCAGACCGTGACCCTGCAAGCCCCGGCTGAGGGCGTGTACGATCTGTATCTTTGGTTGGAGGATGTGGCGGGCAACGTCAGCCTCGACCAGGTGGCAGCGCTGCCTGGCTCGATCCGTTACGACGCCACGCCGCCTGAACTGACCGTGGAGATCCAGCCGCTCCCCAACGCGGCCGGCTGGATCCGCAGCCCGGTGCTGGTCACGATTGCCGCAGCGGACAGTCTGGCGGGCGTGGCCGGCCTCACCTGGGAGTTGGACGACCAGGCGCCAGAGACCAGCGCGTCTTTCCTGGTCAGCGAGGAAGGCATTCGCAACCTGTTGGTGCGCAGCGTGGACTGGGCCGGCAATCTCAGTCAGGAGGCCCATCAACTGCGCATCGACACCCTGACGCCGCAGGCTGAGCTTCTCCCTCTGCCCACCTACTATCCCAATGCACAGATCCCGGTTCAGTGGACCGGCAACGATGGTGAGGCCGGCTCCGGCCTGGCGGGCTTTGACGTGCAGGTGCGCCAAGGTGCGTCCGGCGAATGGCAACCGTGGCTGACCGCTACCAGCAACACCAGTGGAGTCTATGACGGCCAGCGCAGTCAACTGTATAGCTTCCGCGTGCGCGCCATTGATACCGCCGGCAACGTCTCCCCTTGGGCCACGGCCGGCGGCCGCAATACCGTCCTGGTCGATGCCATTGACAACGGCGCATTCAGTACGCAGAACTTTACCGGCTGGGACACCACCGTTGCGCTGGGCCTGGCGCTGATCCAGGAGCAAGACCTGTACCCTGGCGAGATCGTGCCAGCCGCTCGCCTGGGCAGTCCCATCTGGCAAGCCTGCGCTGACCCTGGCAACATCCCCACGTTGGAATGCGGCGACTCCTGGTCTGGCATCAGCCAGCAGATCGTCGTGCCCAGCCTTGAGGACGTACCACAGCCCACATTGGAGTTCTGGTATCGGCTGCAAACCTACGATCAGATCACCACGACATCGACCATCTGGGACATTCGCTGCCCTATCGATCCGCGGCCGCCCTTCCGCTGGGTCGACTCGTTCGATGTGTCCGTGCAAGCTGACGGCGTTGCTGAGCCCGACGTCCTGCTGCGCGACGGCAACAGCAAGGCCCAGTTCCCTGAGCCAATTGAGTTCCGCGATCTGAAGTGGAAACAGGCGGAGATCGACCTCAGCGCCTATGCCGGCCAGACGATCACCTTGCAGTTGTCATCGCATAACCGGTTGGACAGCCGCTTCAACACCTGGACCGACGTCTACGGTATGCGCGTGCGGGGCGAACTGCACAAGGTCTTCCTGCCTGTGGCGCCCATCAACACGCAGCCAGAGGTCGAGGAGCCGGTCGTTTGTTGGCCCAACAGGGGCAGCCTGCCTCTACCGGACGCCGATTCCTCTGCAACGGCCCCAGGCCTCCACACGCCGCTGCACCAGATACCTGCTGAGGAGAGCTCGCGATGACCCTGCCCGATGAGAGCCCTCAGCCGCCGCCCCGCCTGTCTGGCGCGGCCCGTCCTGGCGTGGCCGCCGACGCGCTGCGCGCTGAACCGCTTTATGAGCAAGGCATGGCCCACTACCAGCGCCGTGAGTGGCGCCATGCCCTGGACCATTTTCGACGCCTGAAAGCCATCGAACCCAACTGGCCTGGACTGGACCCGTTGATCGACGAGGCAAGCTGGCTGTTGCAGCTTGAACAGGTCGATGCACGCACAGGCCAGGCAGTCGAGGAAGAGGGCGCCGAGCGTAAGCGCCGGCCAGCCGCAGCGTTGCGTTGGGTGGGGGTGTTGGCTCTGGTGGGCGCTGCTCTGGCAGTGTTGGCCTGGTGGCAGGGATGGCTGCCCAGCGTCGGTGACCGCCTGGAGTACGAGGCGCTTTATAACCGCGGGCAGTCCAGTCTGGCTGTAGGCGATTACCAGGGGGCCAAGGAAGCTTTCAGCAGCCTGGCGCGGCTGGCCCCAGAGCGTTTCATAGCATTGGCTCAGGAGGGACTGGAGCGGGCTGCTCGGCTGGAGCAGGTGGCCCTGGCCTACGAGGAAGCCAATAGCGCTATTCTCGCTGAAGACTGGGACACGGCCGAAGCGCGGCTGCGCTCGATCCTGGCGGTGGACCCGGTCTACGCCGATGTCAGTGAGCGACTGGACTACGTCCTGCGCCAGCGTGAGACCTCGGCCCTTTTTCGCGCCAGCGTGGCGGCCTACGACGAGGGGAACTTCAGTCTGGCCATTGAGCAACTGGAGCGGCTGATCGAGTTGGACGCGACCTATCAGCGGGACGCCGTGCGCGAGCTGCTCTTCGTGCTCTATCTGCGCGATGGTCGGGCGCTGCTGGCTACACCCGACGCTGACGCCAACGACATTCGCCAGGCTCTGGCTCGTTTCGGCAAGGCGCTGGCGCTGCGCCCGCGCAACGTGGAGGCGGCCGAGGAGCGGCAACTGGCCAATCGTTTCCTCAGCGTGCGCACGGCTCTCGATCGCGAGGAGTTGACGCAGGCTGGCATGACGCTCGCAGATCTGTTGGTCGAGCAGCCTGCCTATGCGGACGGCCAGGCGGCGGAACTGTACTATCGTTTGCTGCTGCGCCAGGCCGATACAGCGCTTGCAGCCGGCGACGAGGCGGCCGCCTTTCTTGCCTATCAGAACGCGCTGGCGCTGGCCGTGCAAGACTCCTCCCAGGCCCGCAACGCTCTGCAACAGCTTCAACCTACCGCAACACCCACGCTGGTGAGCGAGTCCGCGCCGACCCCCTTTGTCCAGGCCCAGACCGACAGCCTCAACGTGCGGCTGGGACCTGGCACCGACTTCCCCATTGTCGGCCAGATCGGTGCAGGTGGACAGTTGGCGTTGTTGGGCCGTAACGAGGCTGGCGACTGGCTGGTGGTGTGTTGCGTGGATGAAAAGCCCGGCTGGGTAGCCGCACGGCTGGTGAGTACCGATGCCGACATCATGGCGCTGCCGGTCGGCCTGCCGCCCACGCGCGTGCCCACAGTTGCACCCAC
>JAAEKA010000646.1 GCA_014155705.1 Anaerolineae bacterium clx_CAG2
GGATCGTAGCAGTACGTGGTAGTCATGGGAATGCGGGGGAATTCAGAGGAACCGGAGGACTTTCCACCGTTCGTCGTAAGCATTTCCACCCGAGCCACACCAAAAGCTGGGAGAACGCAAGCGCTCTCCCAGCTTCCAGCGTGAGTATGCAGAGCGCTAGATCATGGATGCCGGCGCCCGCTTGCTGCGGCGGATGACAAAGCCCATGGAGGCCAGCAGCAGCAGGGAGACGACGATGCTGATCAGCACGTCGTCCTTGTAGGTCACGATGATCGGAGCCATGATCAAGCTGATCAGGTTGATCACCTTGATCATCGGGTTGAGGGCCGGGCCGGCTGTGTCCTTCAGCGGATCGCCCACGGTGTCGCCGACCACGCTGGCCTTATGGCGCTCCGAGCCTTTGCCCAGGTTGTGCTCCAGGTCGCGCGGCTCGTCCTCGACGATCTTCTTGGCGTTGTCCCAGGCGCCGCCGGCGTTGGACATGAACACCGCCAGCAGTTGGCCGGAGAGGATCACGCCGGCCAGGAAGCCGCCCAGCGCCTCGACTTGCAACGCCAGGCCCACGGCGATGGGCGCTGCCACAGCCAGCCAGGCCAGATTGACCAGTTCCTTCTGTGCGGCGAGGGTAGTGATGGCCACGGGACGGGCGTAGTCAGGCTTGACAGTGCCTTCCATCACGCCGGGCACACGGAACTGGCGGCGCACCTCCTGCACGATGTCGGCTGCTGTGCGGGACACCGCCTTGATGGCCAGGCTGGAGAACATCCACGGGATGGTGCCGCCGATCAGGAAGCCCACGAAGACTATGGGCCACGAGATGCGGATACCGCCCGCCAAGACTACAGGGTCGATTCTGGCCACGTCGGTAATGAAGGAGCCAAAGAGCGCTACCGCTGCGATCACAGCCGAGCCGATAGCGATGCCCTTGGTGATGGCCTTAGTGGTGTTGCCCACTGCGTCCAGGTCGGCCATAATCTGGCGGGCGCTGTCCTCCAGGCCGGCCATCTCGCCGATGCCATTGGCGTTGTCGGAGATGGGGCCAAAGGAGTCCATGGCCACGTTGTTGCCGGTGAGGGTCAACATGCCGATGCCGGCCAGAGCCACACCGTATAAAATGTAGACGAACTGCTCTTGCGGGACGGCGCTGACACCCTGGAAGACGAAGATAGAAACCAATATCGTGCCGGCGATGACCAGCGTCGCCCAGACAGCCGACTCCATACCCACACTCAGACCTGACAGGATCGTCGTTGCCGGGCCGGTGTCGTGGCCTTTCTTGATCTCCAGCACGGGCGCGTTGTGGGTGCCGGTGAAGTAATCCGTCAGTCGGTCGATGATGATGGCCAGCAACACGCCTGAAGCGGTGGCCACGAAAGGCCGCCACCAGCCGCCCGGCACATCGCGCATGTAGAACAAAGCTACGAAGAAGAACAAGACGACCGAGATCGCTGCTGATGTCAAAAAGCCTTTGAAGATCGCTTTCATGGCATCGCCGGAGAGGCCAGGCTCGGTCTTGACCAGGTAGGTGCCAAAAATCGAGGAAAGCACGCCGATGCCGCGCACCAGCAAGGGGTAGATCAGCCACTCATTGTTGCCGGTGATTTGGCGCAGAGCCAGGGCCAGGATCAGCGCCGAAACGATAGTGACCTCGTAGCTCTCGAAGATGTCTGCTGCCATACCGGCGCAGTCGCCCACGTTGTCGCCCACCAGGTCGGCGATCACAGCAGCGTTGCGCGGATCGTCCTCGGGCATGTCCTGCTCAACCTTGCCCACCAGATCCGCGCCCACGTCGGCTGCCTTGGTGTAGATGCCGCCGCCCACACGCATAAAGAGCGCCAGCAAGGTGCCGCCGAAACCGAAACCCAGCAAGGCATCAGGGGCAGCCAAGCCGAAGATGATGAAGATGATGGTGCCGCCGAAAAGGCCCAGGCCGTCGGTCAGCATTCCGGTGACGGTGCCCGCCCGGTAGGCGATGCGCAGCGCGCCGTTGAAACTGCTGCGGGATGCCTCCGCCACGCGCACGTTGGCCTGCACAGCCATGCGCATGCCGACCTGGCCCACGATCAGGCTGAACAAAGCGCCCATGATGAAGGCGCCGGCGCGGCCCAGACCGATGACCACCTGCAACTGGTCCTCCGACATGGCGGCGAAACGCTCGATGGCCTCTGGAGTAGGATCCACAATGTAGACGCTGAAAAACATCAGCACCGTAAGCACTGCGATGAAGGGGAGAATAGTCTTGAGCTGGCGAGAGAGATACGCGTCAGCCCCGATGCGGATAGCATCCCAGACCTCGATCATCATAGCCGTGCCTTTGGGATTCGCCAGAACCTGGCGGCGCAAAAACATGGCGTAGAGGAGGCCTATGATGGCGACGGCGAGCACCATCCAGACAGCGATGGTCTCAAACGAGGTGAGTCCCATTTCGGACATGGCGAAATATTACCTCCCTGCAAGTGTGGAAATGAGTTGTGGACGAAACAGCCGAGTGTTCAACGGTGCTTGTCCTGACGCGGGTCGCCTGTGCAGTTGGACGCATTGCGCAGCAGACGACAAAGATGGAGGGGACAACCAGGGCTGGTGCGTGGACGAACACACCAGGTCCTTCGGGCGCTTTGGCAGCGGCCAACAGTGCTATTTCAAGCGATCTGACGACACAGCCACGGCTTGCAGATTATAGCGTGATGACCGGTAGAAGTCAAACAATCGGTCTTCAATTGACATCTACCCCAAATCCGGGCATAATGGTTTTCGCCATCAAGGACGTAATCAACCAGGCAGACCGTTGTCAGGCAGAGCAGCGCAGCACGCCGTGAAATCAGCCTCGGCGCCCCTTCGTCAATGAACACACGGAAAGACCCCTATGAGTGTTGCAGCCATTACCCACCTACGTCTGACCTGGGTCAATATCGAAAACCCCACGCCAGAGGATGTGGCCTATCTGCGCAAACATTATCCCTTCCACCCTCTGGACCTGGAAGACGTCCTCAGTCAGATCGAACGCCCAAAGATCGACGAGTACGATGACTACCTGTTCATCGTGATGCACTTCCCCGTGTACGATGAAGAGCGCAAGGTCACGCGCTCCAGCGAAGTTGACTTCTTTATCGGGGCGGGGTTTCTGATCACCATTCACGACGGGCGCCTCAAGACACTCAATGCCCTCTTCGCCGCCTGCCAAAACGATGGCATGGCCCGCGGCAAGCAGATGGGACGCGGCGCAGGCCGCCTGTTGTATACGATTCTGGACGCCATGGTGGACTACAACTTCGCCATGCTGCGCAAACTGGACGGCAAGATTCGCGGCATTGAGGAGGATATGTTCCGCGAGAACATGCGCCAGATTGTCCAGGAGATATCCCTGGTTCGCCGCGACATCATCGCGCTGCGCCGCGTGGTCAAACCTCAGATATCGATTGTCAGCAATCTGGAACGCAAAGAACGCGCCTTCATCCAGGAGGAGTTGGATGTCTACTTCGGCGACATCGCCGACGGCTTCTCCCGCGCGTGGGACATCCTGGAGGACTATCGCGAGGTGATCGAAGGACTGAGCGAGACCTCCGACTCGGTCACATCCTACCGCATCAACGACGTGATGCGGATTCTAACGGTAATTTCTGTCGTGATGCTGCCCTTGACGCTGATCACCGGCGTCTACGGCATGAATCTGGAATGGCTGCCGGCCGCGGACACGTTCTATGGGTTCTTTGTCGTCATCGGCTTCATGGGACTGGTAGCCGGCAGCATGTTGTACTACTTCCGCAAGAAGGGCATAATCTGAACGCTGACCGCGTCCCGACGCGCAGCGAGCAGTTGATTTCATCATGAGCAACACTTCCAGCCAAGCATTCAAAGGGACGGGTGAGAGGATCTCTCGTCCCCAGCCTCCCATTGTGGTCGACTCGCCAGACGCTCTGGAGGCGTTGATCCAGGCATCCCGGCAGGTTCCGGTGATTAGCGTCGACACCGAGTCCAATAGCTTGTTTGCCTATTTTCATCGGGTGTGCTTGCTGCAAATCTCACTGCCTGACCAGGACTACGTGATCGATCCTCTGGCAGTGGACCTGACGCCGCTGGGCCCGCTCTTTGCCGATCCGACCCGCGAGAAAATCTTCCACGCGGCAGAAAACGACATCCTCGGCCTCAAGCGCGACTACGCGTTTGCCTTCGCCAACATCTTCGACACCATGCTGGCGGCCCGCATCCTGGGATGGCCGCAGGCGGGCCTGGCGGCGATCCTGGCCAGCAGATTCGATGTTCATCTCAACAAGAGCCTGCAGCGGGCAGACTGGGGCCGGCGACCGCTGGACCCGGAGTTGCTGGCCTATGCCCAGTTGGACACCCACTACCTGCTGCCGCTGCGCGACCAACAAGAGGCTGAGCTGCGGGCCAAAAACCGTTGGGAAGAGGCGCAGGAGAGTTTCGCCCGCCTGCCCCAGGTCGAGTGGGTCGAGAAGCCCTTCGACGCCGATGGCTTCTGGAGCTTGCCCGGCGCGCGCGACCTGTCTCCATCGGCCCTGGCCGTCTTGCAGCAGCTTTTCCTCTGGCGGGAGCAGCAGGCCCGCAAAGAAGACCGCCCGCCCTTCAAGGTGATCGATCAACGCACGCTGGTTGGCATTAGCCGCCAGCAGCCGGCCGACCAGGATGGGCTGCGGCGCGTTGGCGGCATGACCAGCGGCCAGACGCGTCGCTATGGCGCAGCGATCTTGCAGGCCGTGACGCGCGGGCGCAAGGCGCCTGCCCCTGCGCCCCCCAAGCGGACCAACGGCAACGGCTATGGCCGCCCGGACCCGAAGACCGTCGATCGCTTCGACGCCCTGCGCTCATGGCGCACCGAACGAGCCCGCCAGCGCGGCGTCGATCCTGATGTGATCCTGACCAACGACCAACTGATGACCATTGCGCGCCAGGCGCCGGACACCGTCGAAGCGCTGGCGGCCACCAACGCCATGGGGCCCTGGAAGCTGAGCGAGTACGGCGAGGCGATTCTGCGGCTTCTGGCCCGATCTTGAACTGAGCACCCGCAGCAACCGGGAGTTTTCGTGCGCGTTTCGTGCGTGATCCTGCCAGTACAAACTCCCGGTTTCCAGAGGACGCCAGTTTAGCTCGAATCACGCAGGGAGAACACACCATGCAACTGACCTTTTGGGGCGCTGCCCAAACCGTGACCGGATCGATGCATCTCATCGAGGTCAACGGCCAGCGCATCCTGCTGGACTGCGGACTCTACCAGGGCAAGCGCAGCCTGAGCTACGAACGCAACCTCAATTTGCCCTTCGACCCAGCCTCCATCGACGTTGTGATTCTGTCCCACGCGCACATCGACCACTCTGGCAATCTGCCCAACCTGGTCAAGCAAGGCTTTCGCGGCTCGATTTGGAGCACGCCAGCCACGCGCGATCTGTGCGTGGCCATGCTGCAGGACAGCGGCTACATCCAGGAGCAGGACGCCGCCTACGTCAACCGCAAACGCGTGCGCGATGGGCTGCCGCCGGTGGAACCGCTCTATACCAAACATGACGCGCTCGAGGCCATCAAGCAGTTCATCAGCATCAACTATCACCGGCCTTTCACCCCCAGCGCAGGCGTCACGGCCACGTTCCTCGACGCGGGCCACATCCTGGGCTCGGCGATTGTGGTGCTGGACATCGTGGAGGAAGGAAAGCAACGCCGTCTGGTTTTCTCCGGCGACCTGGGACGCCAGGGCATGGCCATTCTGCGCGACCCGGAGACGATCGGCGACGCCGACTTTCTGATCATGGAGAGCACCTACGGCAACCGCCGGCACGAAACGCGCGACGAGGCCCGCCAGGTGCTGCGCCAGGTGATCGTCGAGGCCCACAAACGGCGCGGCAAGGTGATCATCCCAGCCTTTGCGGTCGGGCGCACACAGGAGTTGGTGTATGCCCTGAACCAGCTCAGCGAGGCGCAGAAAATACCCAGCCTGGACATCTACGTGGACAGCCCGCTGGCGGTGGACGTTACTGAGATCTTCCGCGCCCACCCTGAGTGCTACGACGAAGAAACCCTGGCGCTGTTGCAAGAGGCGCGCAACCCCTTTGGCTTCCGGCGGCTGACCTACGTGCGCGATGTGGAGGACTCCAAGCGTCTGAACTTCCTGCGCGACTCGGCTGTGATCATCAGCGCGTCGGGCATGTGCGAGTCGGGCCGCATTCTGCACCATCTGAAGAACAACATCGAGGACAGCGACAACACCGTCCTGTTTTCGGGCTTTCAGGCGGAGAACACCCTGGGCCGCCGCATCCTGGATGGCAACCGGCGCGTGCGCATCTTCGGCGAGGAGTACGACGTGCGGGCCAGGGTGGCGCGCCTGGAGGGCTACAGCGCCCACGCCGACAGCGACGAGCTGCGGACCTGGGCTGCCAATTTCGACCGTCAGCGCCTGCAAGGCATCTTCCTGGTACATGGCGAGCAAGAGTCGTTGATGGGGTTGAGCGGGCTGTTGCTGGGCGAAGGCTATCGGTCCGTCGAAATCCCGCAGTTGGGCGAGTCCTTCGCGCTGTAGATTGCATCCGGTAACTGCTCAGCCGGTCGGTCAGAAACCGGGTTTTTCTCGTGCGAGCATGGTTCACGTCTTCGCAAACGCCTTTCATGGCGCCATGGCCTTGGTCTGCGAGACAAAAACCCGGTTTCTAATGCCGTGCCTGAACAGTTACTGCATCCGACCGTTTCTTTGAAGGGGGGGACGTGTCTGGCTGTGTAATCCTGCTACCAAACGATTTCACTTTGCTTCAGAAAAACATAGTTGAACCTTGTCCCAGCAGCCAGAGTGTGCTATACTCTGGCTGAGACTCTAGCCGCTGTTTCATCACTCCCCTACAGACTCTCATCTCTGGATTGTTTTGCAGCGAATCTATGGACGGCACACCGCCTGATGTGTACGGTGTATCTGCGTTACGATTGAGAATCCAGAAAATATCGTTGTCGTTGTGCGTGCCATTTTCTGACCTGGGTCGTCTTTAAGGATTGAAAGCTTATGCTAAACGGACCACTTCTCGGCAACGAAATCACTATGAACATACCCCCTGTCTCGACAGGAATGGCAGGACGACCGATGACACAGAAAACCTGGAGCAAGCGCGCCCACAACAAAGAATTGCGCAAGGAAAATCTCTACACGGCGGCCGTGACGCTCTTCCGGCAGCGCGGCTTCGACGAGACGCGCGTCGAGGAGATCACCCAGGCGGCAGGTGTGGCCAAAGGTACCTTTTTCAACTACTTCCCCACCAAAGAAGACGTTCTGCTCTACATCGGCGAGCGGCACATGACCCGGCTGGGCGCAGCGATGAGCAACGGCACGGGCAAGCAGATCTCCCAGGAGCGCAGCGCCATCCCGGCCCTGAAGACAGTGCTGCACGCTCTGGCCAACAGCCTGGAGGAGGACAAGGACCTGGTGCATCTGGCTGTGGACAAGGCGATGAAGATTTCTCATCTGGCGCCCACGTCCGGCGGCCGCTTCAGCCTGCAGGGGCTGGTCGTGTTGTTGATCCGCCGGGCCCAACGCACCGGCGAGATTCATCCGGCCGTCGATCCTCAATTGGTGGCGCAGATGCTGGAGGGCCTCTACTATCAGCAGTTGGTCATCTGGTGCCAGGAGGACTTTGCCTTCGACCTGGGCGAACGGCTCGAGCAGGTCGTCGATCTGCTCCTGGTTGGCATCGGCGCCCATCCCGCCTTGCACGCCG
>JAAEKA010000647.1 GCA_014155705.1 Anaerolineae bacterium clx_CAG2
GCCAGGGCCATGCCAAAGTCGCCGATGCGGTTGACGATGAAGGCTTTCTTGCCGGCGTCGCGCGCCGAGGGCTTGTGGAACCAGAAGCCGATCAGCAGGTAGCTGGCCAGGCCCACCCCCTCCCAGCCCAGGTAGAGCGTCAGCAGGTTATTGCCCAGCACCAGCACCAGCATGGCTATGATGAAGAAGTTGACGAAGACGAAGTAGCGCACGTAGCGCCGCACGTCCAGCGTGTGATGCTCGTCGTCCAGCTTCATGTACTCCACTGAATAGACGTGGATCAGGAAACCCACACCCGTCACCACCAGCGCCATCAGCACCGACAACGTATCGATCAACAGCGCGAAATCAGGGCGGAACTGGCCGATCTGAATCCACTGCCACAAGGAAACCTCTACGCTGCGCTCCTCCACAGGAAGGGCCAGGAGGCTGAGCTGGATGGCCACAGCGACCAGAAACGACAGCCCGACAGCCGCCGCGCCCAAAAAGCCAGCCACGCGCGGGCCATAGCGCCGCCCAAAGAACAGATTGAGCAGCAGCGCAGCGAGCGGTGGGATGAAAATGAGCCACGAATAGTTCAGCATGAGAACTCCAGAAGCTACCCTTGCAGCAGGTTGATCTCATCGATGTTGATGGTATCGCGATGACGGATGTAGGCCATGACGATTGCCAGGCCCACGGCAACCTCGCTGCGGCCACGGCCATGACGAAGAAGACCACGATCTGGCCCGTCAACTGGCCGAACTGCAATGCCAGGGCAATCAGTGACAGGTTGACCGCGTTGAGCATCATCTCCACGCACATGAAGATGATCAGCGCGTTGCGCCGCACCAGCACGCCCAGCGCGCCGATGACGAAGATGATGGCCGAAAGGATCAGGTAGTATTCGGTGGGTAGGTGTGACATGGGACGTGAAGGGTTGTGAAAGATGGCTATGTGATGAAATCCGGCTGTCATCCTGTAACACGTAATGCGTAACCCGATCCCAATACGGAAACACTTTCCGGGTTACGTATTACGAGTTACGTATTACGTGTTAGGCTCGGCCGGCTTGCGCGCCAGAACGACCGCGCCGATCATTGCCACCAGCAGCAGCACCGCGGTCAGTTCGAAGGGCAGCAAGTAATCGGTAAATAACATCTGGGCAATGGCCTGGACGCTGCCCTGGCCGGGCACGTCGCCGTTGGCAGACGCCATCTGGCCCGCCACGACGGCGTAGCCCAAGCCTGCCAGCAAGAGCACACCTGCGACCACTGCCACGATCGAAGCCACGTTGCGCATACGTGTGCGACCGCCGACGCCGGTCAGGTCGCCGCCGATGAGCATGATGACGAACAGGAAGAGCACCACGATCGCGCCGGCGTAGACGATGATCTGCACCACGGCCACGAACTGGGCTTGCAGCGTGATGAACAGCAGCGCCGCCACGGCAAAATTGACCAGCAGCGACAGCGCGCTGTAGACCGGCTTCTTGCTCAGCACAACACCGAGAGCGCCGGCAATGGCCACAGCAGCCAGGGCAAGGAAAAAGAGTAGTTGCATGGGATGATTCCAGGTGGGTGATCGGTAGATCGCTGAGCCTGCCGGCTCACGTGGTATCCAGCATCACCGATGAACGATTTCACCGTAACAGCACGCTACCAGTTTGCCAACTTCCAAATGACCAGGCTATGCCTCCGGTCGAATGGCAATATTCGAATCGGGCGCTTCCAACAGTTGTTCCTTGGTCAGGATGAAACTGCGCCGGTTCTGCTCAGGCATAGGTATGGCCTGGGTCAGGACAATGGCCTCCACCGGGCAAGCCTCCTCGCAGTCGCCGCAGAAGACGCAGCGCAACAGATTGACCTCGTAGGTCTTTGCGTAGCGCTCGCCCGGCGAATGCGGGTTGGCCGGATCGTTTTCGGCCGCGTCGACGAAAATTGCGCCGGTAGGGCAGGCCGCCTCACACAGGCAGCAGCCGATGCAGCGCTCCATGCCGGAGTCATATTTGCGCAGCATGTGCCGCCCGCGGTAGCGCGGGAAGACAGCGATCGGTTCTTCGGGATACTCTACCGTCACCGGCTTCTTGGTCAGTTGCTTGAGCGTCACGCCCATCGCGCCGGCGATCTGCGCCGCGCCTTGTAATACATCACCTAGTCCAGACATTAGATCTCCACATTTCGGACATACTGCGTAACGAGTAATGCGTAACCGGAAGGTTCTTTCGCAATGGCAAGCGGTTACGAATTACGCATTACGTAAACTCCACAGCATCTCATGATCACACAAACGCCACGATCACTGCCGTGATCGCCAGGTAAACCAGCGACAGTTCCAACAGGAACTTCCAGTTGAAAGCCATCAACTGATCGTAGCGGGCGCGGGGGACGCTGGCGCGCACCCAAAGGAAGAGGAACAGCACCAGGATGACCTTAAGCACGAAGTAGAGCACACCCAGCAGCGGCAACTCATCCACAAAAGGTCCGCGATAGCCGCCGAAGAAGACGGTCACCATCACACCGCTGGCCACAATCATATGAATGTACTCGGCCATGAAGAACAGCGCAAACTTGATGCCGCCATACTCAGTCTGGAAGCCGGCCACCAACTCATTTTCCGTCTCTGGAAAGTCGAAGGGACTGCGGTTGGTCTCGGCCAACATGCAGATGAAGACAATAGGGAAGCCGAGCCATAGCCACGCCCACAGCCACAACGGCCGCGGCGTCTGCACCAACTCCACCAGGCTCAACGAGCCGGTGCCGGTGGCCAGGGAGGTAGTCAGCACGATCGCTGCCAGCATGGTGCCCAAGGCTAGCTCATAGCTGATCATCTGGGCCGAGGTACGCAGCGAGCCCAGCGTGGCGTATTTGTTGTTGCTGCTCCAGCCAGCCAGAATGACGCCGTAGGTGCCCACGCTGGCCACCGCCAGGATGTAAAGGAACCCGATATTGACATCGGCGATGAACAGGTTGATCTGCTGGCCGAACAGAGTAATCGACGGACCAATGGGAATGACGGCATAGGCGACCAGGGCCGGGATCAAAGCCAACACCGGGGCCAACAGGTAGATCGGCTTGTCTACGTGTCCTGGGATGATCTCTTCCTTGAAGATCGCCTTGAGAGCGTCAGCGATCGGCTGCAAGAGGCCCAGCGGACCGGCCCGGTTGGGGCCATAGCGAGCGTGGAAGCGCGCGAGCACCTTGCGCTCGTAGTAGGTCAGATAGGCAAACCCGAGCAGCAGCAGGATGATCAGCACCAGGCTCTTAATTGCGGGAACGACGAGAAGGGTGATCCAATCCATCTCAACCAGCCTTTTGGGAAGCGATGCGAACACGGACGCCGGCGCCGTCGCTGGCGCTGGTCAACAAGGTTTCTACCGGCGCGCCGGGCAGTGAATAGGGAATCCACAGCGTTCCCGGTCGAACCGCCTCGTCCAGGTGAATCGCCAGCGTAAGCTGTCCACTGGCCGAGCTAACTGTGGCCATCTGGCCCTCGGCCAACTTTTCACGCGCAGCGTCGGCCGGATTGATGCCCACGGCCACGGGCGCGGCGACCTTCCCGGCCACCTCGGTCTGGCGCAACAGCGTGCCGCCGTCGAATAGCACCCGGCCCGTGGCCAGCGTATAGGGGAAGTCAGCGCCGACCTGCGACGCGCTGCGGCGCTCAGGGATCACCAGGCGGCGCGGAGCAGTGGGCAGCGCGCCGCCGGCTGGCCGGCCGGCCTCGGCTTTCGGCAGTTCCCACGGCCACTGCTTGCCCTCGTCGCCCAAGGCAGCCCAAGTCAGCTTGTCGTACATGGACACGGCCCGGCTGATCTCGTCCAGCACGGCCTGTGCGTTGGCGTAACTCCACAGCCTGGGCGCGTCGCCGATCTTGCGTTTGCTCTTCCTGGATGCTTCGGTTTTGGCCTCGCCGCTGACGGCCGGCCACACTTTGGCCAGTTCCGTAAAGATCAACCAATCGGCCGCAGCCTGGCTATGCGGGTTGGCCAGGGCTTTGGGCGCGCGCTGCACCCGGCGTTCCAGGTTGGTGAAGCTGCCGTCGGTCTCGGCCCAGCTTACAGCCGGCAGCACCACGTCGGCCAGTTTGGCCGACTCGGTCAGGAACAGATCCTGCACCACGAGAAAATCGACCTTCTGCAAGGCCGCCATCCCGGCCGGACCTTGCGAGGCCGGGTCGCTGCCCACCAGGTAAAGCGCGCGCAGCTTGCCAGCCGCGGCGGCGCTGAGCATCTCGTCACAGGCGAGGCCCGCATCGGACGGCAGCTTGGCGCCCCACAGACGTTCCAGGCGCTCGCGCGCCGGCAGATCGCCCACCAGGGCATGGCCGGGCAGGCTGGCAGGCAGCAGCCCCATGTCTCGCACGCCGACGCTGTTGGCCTCCGGCGCCAGGTAATATGTGCGCTCGGCGCAGCCGGCCAGCAGCGCGAAGTTCATCAGGCTGGAGCGGTTGGCCGCAGCGTTGCGGCCGCTGACCACGGCGGGACCGTAGAGCACCAGGGGCCGCTTGGCGTTGAGCACCAGCCGGGCTGCATCGGCCGCGGCAGGGTCGCCAACCGCGGCGCTGTGGAGCCAATCGGCCAGTTCAGCGTAGCCAGGCAGCTTAGCAGCCCGCTCCTGAACCACCTTCTCCTTGAGCAGCGCTTTGCTCAGGCTATCGAACAGCGCCGTCTCTTCGCCCGGCGTGTAGGACGCATAGGCGCCGGGATAGCGCGTGTCCTCGATCTTGCGCGGGTGCAAAATGACCAGCTTCGCGCCGCGGCGGCGCACCGCGCGGCGGATGAAGGTGGCCAGCACCGGCTGTTCCTCGGCCGGATCGACGCCGGCCAACACGATGACGTCGGCCTGCTCCACATCGCGCATGTTGCTCAGGCCGCGCGGGTCGGCCAGCACGGCCGCGCCGCCGCGGTGATCGACGTTGTTGCTGCCTACCAGGCCGCGCATCAGCTTCTGCAACAGGTAGGCGGCCTCGTTGCTCAGCTTGGCCGAGCCGATCGCGCCCACCGCAGCCGGCCCCTGCACGTCAGCCGTGAAGGCCAGCCGCTGCGCGGTCAGCGCCAGCGCCTCGTCCCAGCCGGCCTCGCGCAGCTCACCGCCCTTGTGATCGCGGATCATGGGCGTGGTCAACCGTTCGGGGGCGTCGACAAAGGCGTGCATGAAGCGTCCCTTGTCGCAGATCCACTCGTCGTTGACGGCCATGTTCTCGCTCGCCACGACCCGGCGCAGTTGGTGAATGCGCGCGTCCAGGCGCACGTTACAGCCCTGCGAGCAGTGGGTGCAAATCGACTTGGTGCGCTTCAACTCCCAGGGGCGGTAGCGGAAGCGGCTGACGCGATTGGTCAGCGCGCCCACTGGGCACAGGTCGATGATGTTGCCGCTGGTCTTGGCATCCACCGGCTGCTCGGGGAAGAAGTCGATCACCGTCTCGCCGCCGCGGTTGAACAGGCCGAGCTGCGGCTTGTCCTCCCACTCCTCCAGGTAGCGGATGCAGCGCCAGCAGACGATGCAGCGCTCCTGATCCAGCATGATCAGGTCGCTGATCGGGTAGCGCTTCTCCTTGTGGGTCTTGATCTCCTGGAACTCGGACGCGCCGGGGCCGTGCTTGAGGGTCTGGTCCTGCAGCGGGCACTCGCCGCCCTTGTCGCAGATCGGGCAGTCCAGCGGGTGGTTGATCAGGATGAACTCCAGCGTGTCCTCGCGGGCCTGTACAGCGGCCTCGCTGGCGTAGCGGAACTTCAAGCCCTCGGCCACGCGGATGGTGCAGGCCGTGACGATCATCCAGCGGCCGCGCACGTCCTGCTCCACCAGGCACATGCGGCACGCGCCCAGCGGATCCAGCTTGGGGTGCGAGCAGAAGACGGGGATGTCGATATCGGCCAGCTTGGCCGCATCGGTCAGCAACATCCCGTTGGGGACTTGGTATTCGACGTCGTCGATGGTGATGGTTACGAGATCAGGCATAATCAGTTACGCAGTTCTAAGACCGCAACCACCTGCTAGAGTGGTGTGGCCTCGGGTATCAGTACTTCCCATGCATCAGCATCATCCGCTTGGCCGCTGACAATGCGGTCAATCTCTGCTTCGTTGAGATACAACACTTCATACCGGTTGGCGCTCTCATACAGTCAGCACAAGCTCAGCTTCCATCCACGCCGGCACGTGTGATCCGTACAGGACATCCGGATCGATATCTGCGCCGTTGGGCCAAACGATCGTGCCCATGCGCTTGTCGACCCTGACTGAACGAAATACCTGTGGATCAGATCGGATTGCCTCGAAAACCGGGCCGTGCAGGTAGCGCTCCAAATCCACTTCCCGCACCGAGCCGTCAATGAAACCCAATCGCACGCGGTAGCCGGTCAACGGTTCGACGAACAAGACACGTTCCATAACCTCAAGGCGCCTTTGACAGCTTGGCAGCCTCCTGCTTCGCACCTGCAAATGCCGCTTCCTCAAGATCAACACGCTCTTGAATGATGCGCATCAACCACTGATCGACGCCGCTGGTTCGATGGACGCGGGCAAAGAAGGCAGCGCGTGACGCTAACTCAGCAGGAATAGAAAAGGATGCCTGGTCACCGCGTTCCACGAAGATCGGGGCTTCCCATGCAGTCTCGTCGTCTGCCTGCGCGATAACGATCCGGTCGATTTCTCTCTCAGTAAGTCGTGCTGTCTTGCTCATGGTCAGATTTGCCATCCAGTAATTATACGCACCACGTCGTTGCGCTTGAGTTGGAAGATGATCTTGAGACGTCGGCCGCCAACAGTTCGGCCGATCAATTGGTAGCGATCTCGATAAGATTTGTTGCGAATTACTTGGAAGCTCGAAAAGAAACACTCCACAGCTTCTTCATAGGTGATGCCATGATCAGCAAGTTCATCAGTCTCGAAGTCGTACTCGAAATCCAGCGGGATGAACCTGTGCCAGTTCACCATATCAAACCATCCGTTCCTTATACCCTGACCTTCGGCGCCACATCACCGGTATCCGGCCGGTAGATCGGCCGCACGGGCAGCTCCGGCGCCTTGCCGTTGGGGTTGGTCTGCTGGATGTAGGCTTCGAAGTCGCCGCGGAACAACTTTAGCAGGCTGCGCACGCCCCAGACCGAGGCTGCGCCAAAGGGACAGAAGCTCTGCCGCTCGATGGGCCAGGTCAGGCGCTCGATGGTGTCCAGGTCGCTGAGCTGGCCCTCGCCGCGCTCGATGCGCTCCAGGATCTTCTCGATCCAGCCGCCGCCCTCGCGGCAGGGCGTACACTTGCCGCAGCTCTCCTCGCGGTAGAAGCTCATCGTGCGGCGGGCCAGCTCGACGATGTTGACACCCTCACAGACCACCATGATGCCGCAGGAGCCCAGCGACGAGCCGGCCGCCACGATGCTCTCGAAGTCCATGGGCGTATCCAGCTTGTCCGCCGCCAGGTGCGGCATGGACAGCCCGCCGGGATTGATCGACTTGATGGGCCGGTCGTCGATGGTGCCGCCAGCATAGTCGTAGATCAACTGGCGCAAAGTGGCGTTGCCGCCGCGCGCCGAGCTTGAGAGCAGTATGGAGGCGGTGATCCACCACTTCAAGCTGGTGACCGAGGGCCTGCGGCCGCCGGCCGGCGAGGTCTACTTCGGCCACGAGAATCCGAAGGGCGAGTTGGGCTACTACATCGTCTCCGACGGCAGCGCCAAGCCTTATCGCCTGCGCGTGCGCGGCCCCAGCTTCGTCAACATCTTTGCC
>JAAEKA010000648.1 GCA_014155705.1 Anaerolineae bacterium clx_CAG2
GACCTTCACGCCGCCCGCCAACAACCAGGCCTTCATCAACGGCCTGCAGGACAACGCCGTGGCCGAAGGGCCGCTGTGGGCTGGCAGTTGGCCGGACTTCGACGCCGTGATGGGCGCCCGTGTCAGTGCGGTGATGACTGGCCAGGAGACGGTCGAGCAGTTCGGCGCCACCATCTGCGACGAAGCCAACAAGGCCTTTACGCAGTAAAGACTGGCTTGTCCTGCTGAGCGGTCTGCCACGCGACTCCCGCTACAGCGCCTCACCAGCGAAGCATCTCTCCAGGCTTGCCCAGAGGGATGCTTCGCTGGCCCTGGGCGGCTCAAGGCCGTTGTACGTAGCCACGGTGCGTCCGCTCACAGGACTGACCGCCCGACTCGCTGCTAATGACACGCGCTCGGTCCGGCCTCCTGACCAAGCCCGCTGGATCACTTGACACCTGCTCAGGCCGGTCTGTGCGCAGCCACCGGGCCCGCCGGATCGTCGTTCGAGTCCGAAGGCCCCTTGCGGGCGATGCGACTCAGCATGACAATCGCCTAACCTAATCGCTCCAGCCGGTCCCTACGCACACACGGGTCCCATCGACCGACCTCGCTACGCAAGGAGCTCCCCCCATGACAACCATCAGCCTGCCTGCCCGGCGCCCCCAGACCAACACCTGGCTGCTGCTCCTCATGCTGTGGCATGGTGTGTTGGCTGTGGCGGGCATCATCGCCGCAGTCACCGTATTGACCAACGTGCCCGGGGGGCTGCGCTTCGTAGCGGCTGGCATGTTGCTGCTGCTGGCGCTGTTCAGCGCGGCCGCCGTGCCATTCATCCTGCGGCGCGACCATCGCGGCCGCGTGCTGTCGCTGGTGGTCAACTACCTGGGCTTTCTCGCCTGCGCAGCGATGTTGTTACACCTGATCGGCGCGTTTACCGGCATCGACGACCTGGCGCAGCGCTTCGGCCGCGGGCTGCCCTTCCTGCTGATCACTTTCGCCGGCTACCTGGTGCGCTCCTTCGCCGCCCGCTACGAACAATACCCTCAGCGACAGATGGCCTTCCAGCGGGTGGGCAAGATCATCATGCTGGTCGGGCTGGCGCTGTTCTTCCTGGCCATTATCAACCTGCCCGGACTGCCTGCGCTGGCCGGCCAGCTATTGCAGCCGGTGCGGCTGATGCTCCTGCTGGGATTGTTGCTCTTCGGCGGCATGTTCTGGGCCATGTTTCGGCAACCCAGCGCCGAGGCCATGCACGCCAACAACGCCCGATCGGAGACCATCAGCGGCTACCTGTTCCTCTCGCCCAACTTCCTGGGCTTCCTGCTCTTCTTCGCCGGGCCGCTGCTGCTGTCGCTCTACACCAGCTTCACCAACTGGGACGCCTTCGGCACGCGCGACTGGGTGGGGCTGGACAACTACGCCAGGTTGTTGAGCATGTCGTTCGCCCGGCTCAGCTCGCCCACCCAACTGGCGGCCGAGGTGATCGACACCACGGTCTTCGACGAGCTGCTGCGCGTCAACCTGTTCGGCAACAGCTACGTCGTCGGCGCGCAGGACAAGCTGTTCTGGATTTCGCTGCGCAACACCTTCGTCTTCTGCCTGATCGCCGTGCCGCTGAGCGTAATCCCCGCGCTGCTGGTGTCCAACATCCTCAACAGCAAGCTGCCCGGCATGAAGTTCTTCCGGGCCGTCTATTTCATC
>JAAEKA010000649.1 GCA_014155705.1 Anaerolineae bacterium clx_CAG2
TCTACGCTGCGCGCAAGTTCAAGGCTGCGTTGGACGCTGCGCTGCGCCTGAGCCAGGAGGTCAACCGCTACCTGAACGACAAGGCCCCCTGGCAGCAGATCAAGACCGACCGCGCTGCGGCTGGAACCAGCGTCTACGTCGTGTTGCAGGCCATCGACTGGCTCAAGCTGTTCTTTGCGCCGGTGCTGCCGGGCAGCTCGCAACAAGTGCATCACTACCTGGGCTACGACAGTCAGCTCTTTGGCCGCCAGTACACTGAGGTCATCGCCGACGGCCGCGGCCAGCATCTGGCGCTGCGCTACGATGGCAGCGGGGCAGCGGGCCGCTGGCAGATCACGACCCTGCCGGCCGGCCAGACGCTGAACAAGCCAGAAGCGCTGTTCGTCAAGCTCGACGACAGCGTGGTCGAGCAGGAGTTGGCGCGCATGGGAATACAATGAGTTGCCGGTTGCAGGTGTGTTTGCCCGACCCGCAACTTACCACCTGCTACGGTTCGGCTGAGGTAGCTTCCAACATCTGCCGCGCCACCTTGCCCGTGGCTGATCGGGGCAGTTCCTGGCAAAACTCGATACTGGTGGGTACAGCGTGGGGTTCCAGACGCCGCTGGCAGAAATTGATCAGTTCCTCGCTGGTCAGTACGGCGCGGGGACGGGGAACCACATAGGCAATGATCTGCTGCGCGCCGTCTGCGTCGACCGATCCGATAGCCGCGGCCTCCTGCACTTTGTTGTTCTCGTAGAGTACCTCCTCCACATCGCGCGGATAGACGGTACCCTGGGGCCGCACGATGGCATCTTCCTGGCGTCCCACGATGCGAAAGAAGCCGTCGCTGTCCATGAGCGCCAGATCGCCGGTGTGCAGCCAGCCCTGCCGCAACACATCGCCGCTATCTTGTTCACCCCAGTATCGGGACATCACCTGCGGCCCTTTGATGATCAGCTCCCCGACCTCGCCTGGCGTCCGCTCAGCCCCGCTGGCCGGATCGATCAAACGGGCGTCAGTGTTGGGCAACGGCACACCGACCGAGCCGGCTTTGCGGGGGCCTTGCAACGGATCGACGTGGGTGATGGAGGAAGCCTCAGTCAGCCCATAGCTTTCCAGTAACCGCGTCCTGGTCAGCCGCTCGAAGGCCTCGTGCAGTTCTACCGGCAAGGGCGCGCCGCCGCTGAGACAAGTTCTGATCGAACCAAAGCCATAGGAGCGCAGGTTAGGGACGTGGCTGATGGCGGCAAACATCGCGGGCAGACCGGGAAAAAAGGTCGGTTGGTGGGTCCAGATCAGTTCCAATAGCTCGTTCATGTCGAAACCAGGCTGTAAGAGCATGGTTGCCCCCACGGCGATGGGCAGGTTCATAGCCGCGGTCATGCCATAGCTGTGCAGCATAGGCAGGACCGAAACGAATGACTCCTGACCGTACTGCAGGTCGTACAGCCAATGGCGGAGCTGCAAGGCGTTGGCCACCAGATTGCTGTGAGTCAGGCAGGCGCCTTTGGGGCCGTTCTCAGCGCCGTTGGTGAAAGCAACGACAGCTAAGTCAGTGCTGGATCGGGTCAGATCCAGCCCATGCGGCGGGGCGTCCAGAATCAGCTCGGCCATGCTGCGTCCCACAGGTGTGTCCCCGGCCAGCGGCTTTTCTCCAGCAAAACCCAGCGCGTGCAGCATAGCCTCGTAGGCGTTGAGTTG
>JAAEKA010000065.1 GCA_014155705.1 Anaerolineae bacterium clx_CAG2
TACGGAGTTACCACGCGGGTCGTCCGTGGCCTGCTGGCGCAGAAAACGCGCGAAGTTTAACAGCTCGATCTGCTTCGGTTGCGGCAGATCATCGAGCAACCGCAACAACTCCGGCCTGATGGCACATCGACGGACGGGAGTACGCAAGAATGACCCCGCACCTGGCGCGCGGTCTCGGCGTCGAGGTGATCTACCAGGAATTCAACCTGGTCCCGTCGCTGCCGGTGGCGGAGAACATCTTCCTTGGAGACAAGACCGGCCGCGGTTTCCTGATGGACACCAAGGTGATGGTGCAACGAGCCAGGGAGGTGTTCGCCCAGTTCAACATCGAGATCGACCCCTATGCGCTGGTGCGGGACCTACCCTCGGCGCAGCAGCAGATCGTAGAAATCGCCAAGGCCGTCTCCAAGAACGTCAAACTTCTGATCATGGACGAGCCTACGGCGCCGCTGACCGTGAGCGAAGTGGAGAGCATGTTCGAGATCGTGCGCCGCTTGAAGCAAAACGGCGTAACCATCATCTACATCTCGCACCGGCTGGAGGAGATCTTCAGGATTGCGGACAAAGTCAGCGTCCTGCGCGATGGACGCTACATCGCCACGCTTCGCATCCAGGAGAAGAAACGCAAGGAGCTGATCAGCCTGATGGTGGGGCGCGAGCTGAAAGAGAACTACCCCGCCCGGCAGCAGGCGCCGCGCTCGGTGGCGCTGGAGGTCAGGAATCTCTGCGGCAACGGCGACGTCGATATCTCCTTCAGCCTGCGTCAGGGCGAGATCCTGGGCTTTTCGGGGCTGGTCGGCGCCGGACGAACGGAAATGGCGCGTTTGATCATGGGGGCTGAGCCTGCTGAGAGCGGCGAGATCTTCCTGCAGGGCAAGTTGGTGCGCATCAAGTCGCCCCAGGATGCTATCAACCTGGGCATTGGCCTGATCCCGGAGGATCGCAAAAACCAGGGCGTGTTCCTGGACATGGATATCAAGTGGAACATCTCCTTCAGCAAGGTGCGCCGTATCTCGCGCTATGCGGTGGTGGACCGGCGGCAGGAGACGGCTGTGGCCGAGAAATACCGCGAGCTGTTGAAGATCAAGACGCCGGGCCTGGGCCAGCAGGTGAAAAACCTCAGCGGCGGCAACCAGCAGAAGGTGGTGCTGGCCAAGTCGCTGGCGGCCGAGTCGAAAGTCCTGATCTTCGACGAGCCGACGCGCGGCATCGACGTTGGCGCCAAGCAGGAAATCTACAACTTGATGCGTGAACTCGCCAACGACGGCATCGCCATCATCATGATCTCATCTGACATGGAGGAATTGCTCGGCATGTCTGACCGGATCATTGTTTTGAGCGAAGGGCGCGTCGCCGGCGAAGTCGCGCGCGGGCAGTTCAGTCAGGATCTCATCCTCGACATGGCGTCGGGAAAACACTAAGTGGAAGGTGCCTCATGCGTGCCAATACAACCCTCGTTTCGAATTTTTCAGGCAACGCCTTCTCGTTTCTGACCAAATATGTCACCGTGCTGGTGTTGCTGGGACTGCTGGTGCTGTTTTCCGCCATTGCTCCCAACTTTGCCACGCCCAATAACTTCATTATTTTGTTGCGCCAGGTGTCGTTCACGGCCATCAGCGCGGTGGGCATTGCCTTTGTGATGATATCGGGCGGTATGGACCTCTCCATCGGCGCACAGATCACGCTGACCAATGTGCTGGCCGCCCTCCTGATGGCGCGTATGGGCGTCCCCCCCGTTGTGGCCATCGCGTTTACGCTGACGCTGGGCACGTTTTTGGGCGTGATCAACGGCTACACCAGCATTTTGCTCAAGGTGCATCCCTTGATCATCACGCTGGGCACGATGACCATCTTCAAGGGCCTTGGCTATATCGCGGCCGGCGGCAACAGCATCTCCGGGTTGCCCCAGTCGTTCAAATTCCTGGGCCAGGGCTACATTGGCCCCATCCCCGTGCCGGTGGTGATCATGGCGCTGGTGGTACTGGTGGGCAGCTTCATCCTCAACAAGACCTATTTCGGTCGCTACATCTATGCCCTGGGCGGCAACGAGGAAGCAGCGCGCCTGGCCGGCGTCAACATCAACCGCATGAAGGTCTTCGTCTTTGCCATCTGCGGCTTCTTCTCAGCAATCACGTCGCTGCTCCTGCTGTCGCGGGTCTTCTCCGGGCAGGTGACCACCGGCCAGGGGATGGAATTCGACTGCATGACCGCTGCCGTGCTGGGCGGCATTAGTTTCAAGGGCGGCGAGGGCAAGATTTCAGGTCTGTTGACAGGTGTCCTGATCATCGGCGTGCTTAACAATGCCTTGCAACTGCTGAGCCTGAGCGACTACTATCAGATGGTGGTCAAGGGTGTCGTTCTGCTGGCTGCCGTGGGCTTTGACACCTACCAGAAGACACACAAGACGAGCAAAGGCCGCGTTCCAGGCGCGAAAGGAGCAACCGCATGATGTCCTTTCAACCTGGCTCGCACTATGCTTTTCCGCTGCCCATCCCGGAGGGGTCATCGGCAGGACCTCACAGGATGACAAGGTGATAGGGTGATAGGGTGACAAGGCGACAAGGTGACAGGGTGATTGGGTGACTTGGAGATTGAGAGTCGTTCAGGAGAGATTTGTTGACTGAGTACTGATGGGTCAACTGGTACCATCCAGCCACTCGATCACCTCGTCACCCTGTCACCCTGTCATCTGTCATGCGTTCGTTACTGGATGAACCCTGTCTCGCGCAGCACCTTGTCGTATTCAGTCGCGATATTGTCCATCGTCTCCTGGGCTGTGCCCGTGCCCTCGATGATGAACCGGCCCAGCTCGCGCTGCGAGATCTCCAACAACTGGCCGTAGGGCGGGATGTTGAAGAAGTCCTTGACGAAGGTCATCGTCTCGGCGAAAGCGGGGTTGTAGGGGTTGGCGTTCAGGAAAGCGTCAGACTCCAATACTTCGCTGTTGCAGGTGTAACCGCCCAGCTCGGCCCATTTAGCCTGCACGTCCTTCTGGGCAAACCACTGGATGAAGTCCAGCGCCGCCTGCTGGCGCTCAGGGCTGATGAAGCTGAGGACGCTCATGCCCTGGCCGCCCAGGCCCGCGCCGCGGTCGCCGTTGGGGCCAGCCGGGTTGGCGAAGAAGCCCATCTTGTCGTAGTAGTTGGGGTTGGTGCCGGGGTTGACTAGCGCCGGGAAGAAGGCGAAGTAGTTCATGCTCATCGCCACCTGGCCGCTGATCATGGCGTCGTTGGTCTCGGTGAAGAAGGCATTGCTCAGGCCGGGGCCCTGGCAGCAGTCGTACAGGTCGCGATAGAACTGCGCGGCCGCCACATTCTCCGGCGAGTTGACCACACCCATCACCTCGTAGCCCTCGCCAAACCAATCACCGCCGAAGGGGAACATCACGTTCTCTACGCCCATGGTCATGCCATCGTAGTCCTTCTGGGTGTAGGCCGCCACGCCGTACAATCCCTGATCCGGGCGGGTGAAGAACTGGGCGATGTCCATAAATTGCTCGTAGGTCTCGGGTACGGCCAGCGGATAGCCGTACTTAGCCTCGAAGGCCGCCATTTCAGCCGGGTCCTCAAACAGATCCCTGCGATAGGCCCAACCGTTGGCGTCACCCTCGGTAGGATAGCCCCAGTAGGTGCCGGAATTGGCCGGATATTCGCCATAGTAGGTGAGGGTGGCGGGCGTGACGGTGTCCTTGATGCCCGTGCTGGTCAGGAACTCGGTCAGGTCGACGTAGTAGCCGGCCGTGGTCGATTGGCCCAGCCACTGGCTGTCGCCGATCACCATGTCCCAGGCGGTGCCGCCGGCTGCCATCTCGGTGAAGAAGCGGTCGCCAAAGGATCCCCAGGGCTCCTGGATGACGTTGACCTTGATCCCGGTCTCCGCCTCGTAGTCAGCGACCAGTTGCTGCAGGAAGTCGGCTGGATCCCACTGGGCCCAGAGAATGTTGAGCTCATCTATTGCGCCGGCCGCTGGCGCTGGTTCCTCGGCCGGTGCAGGTTGCTCAGCCGGTGCGGGTTGTTCAGCGGCTGGCTCTTGCGCCGGCGCAGGCGCAGGCGCTGGGGCCGGACAAGCGGCCAGGATCACCATCGTCAGGATCAGCAATAGGGGTAGTGCGAGTTTGCGCGTCATCTTGGACTCCTCCTGTGAGTCAACGGAAAGGGTGTCAGTCATTGCCCAACACGGTCAGCCAGAGAGTTTGATGGTGCTTTCAGGTCAATCTAAGCCGATCACCTCCTTCGGTACGGCCACGCCGTCGTGATCGTATCCAGTTGTCGTGCTATGCGGTTGTGCTCGTGTGCGACAGAGGAATGCGTTGTTGCCCTGAGCACTCAGGGGTAGCAGTCAAGCATGTTTGCCAGGGAGAGTGCCGCGTGAGAAAGACCCGGCTGCGCGGCTCAATGATGGCTCAATCGTCGAAAGATGCTCTCGCGAAACAACTCGATGTGATCGCGCATGGTCTGAGCAGCCGCTTCATAGTCGTGGGACGCGATGGACTCCACGATCTGGCGGTGTTCATGGGTGCAGGCTGTCAGCCGCTCGAAGTTTCCCTGGGCGTCGATAGAGAGGTAGGAGACCCGGTTACGATACTGCATAGCCAGATCGCCCAGCAGTTGGTTGGGGCAGGCCGCGCTGATGGTTTCGTGATAGATGTTGTCGGCGCGCGACCAGGCCGCACGGTCGTTGTCAGCGATGGCCTGCTCCAGGCCAGCCTGTGCTCTCTGTAAGGTTTCGAGTTGAGTGGATGTGATGTGCTTGGCAGCCAGGCGGACAACCTCTGGCTCCAGCAGCAGACGCACGTGGATGGCATCCATCACGTCCTGGGCGGTGGGGGAGGCCACGGTCACCGCGCGGCCCGGGATGATCTGCACCAGTCCCTCTTGGGCAAGCATCTGCAAAGCCTCGCGCACTGGCGTGCGACTGATGCCCAGTTGACGGGACAGGCGGGTTTCAGAGAGGGGCTGGCCGGGCTGCACACGCGAAAGGCGAATGGCCTCCTTGATGTTGG
>JAAEKA010000650.1 GCA_014155705.1 Anaerolineae bacterium clx_CAG2
CAAACCCAGATGCGGTGTGCATCAGAGCAAAATCAGAACGTTGGTTTTTCCTGCCCAAAGGCGGAGATTTTTCGATCACATGGTTGATGGCGCCGGAGAGGCGACCGATCAGGATGGAGTGGGAAACCAGCCTGGACTGCTCAGGTTCGATGATGGCTGCGGTGACTTGCCAGTCCAACTGTTGTGTGGGCGAGCCAGCACGTCATTGGAAACGATGTCAGTTCTTCACCGGGACGGCGGCTAAAGCTGCCATGCTGGGCGAGGTTTGCGGCCCACAATCCTGCCTGTGATCTGGCGTAATTGTACGCGCAAGGCTTGCCATCGTCAACTGGCCCCCCCAAACGATTCTACTCTCCACAGGCAGATTTATTGTAAATTGCCCGGTCCAGAACGTGCGTCTTACGCTACATTTAGTGTTTACGCTTTCACCGAAACACAAGGCTCTTCGCACGACTCAGCATAACACATTGCTTATGGTTGACTTCCAGGCCAAAAGATTTCGCAAATCTTTAAGGTTAGGTTAACAGGGTGTTTACAGACAGGCACCTGGTCATCACTAAATACAGGAAGCTTACAACCAAATACTACTAGATGTTGCGATTACTGCCAATCAAAGCGCCGCTAGTGTTTTCCCACATTTCCCAACCCCGGCTGCACCGTGAAGCCGTTATCTTCAGCGCAACGCGACCCAGATGTTGCGACAAAACAGCGGCATAAGCATGCTTGAGATCACTGCGCATCAGGCTTGGCATCTTCGTCGTCTGTCTTGCCCAGCTTGCCCTTGAGCCGATCGAGCAGGGACGGCTTGGTCGGGCCGGGTTGAACGGAGGCACGCGGTTTGAAGCGCTGGCCACAACGCGGACAGCGTTCAGCGTCAGAGGGCAGCTTATAGCCGCAGTTATAACATTCCATGATGTACTCCTTATGGTGTCGTTTGGCGGACATCGACCACCTGGCCGCCAGTAGCCCGCAGCAGCTCGGCTGGCGTGATGCGCAGCATGGTGTGATCGTCGCCGCCGCCGCCATAGACTACAGGCTGATCGAAAACGCGACAATCGATGTAGGTTGGCAGAGGTTGGGGGAAGCCGAACGGGGGTACGCCGCCGGCGGGATAGCCGGTGCGCGCCAGCACCACGTCGGCTTGCGCCAGCCGGATGCGTTTGCGTCCGATCTGGAACAGATCGGCCAGCTTGCGAAAATCTATCTGGGCCGTGCCGTTGGTGACCACCAGAACCGGATCGGCCTGCTGGCCGTCTTTGAGGAGGAACAACACCGACTTGACGATCTGATCGGTCTGGCAGCCCAAGGCCAACGCAGCAAGAGCCACCGTCGGCGTCTCCTGGTCTGGCTGTACCAGTGCGGCCTCAATGGCATGTTGTTCGATAAAGAGCGCAAGCGACTGGCAAGTGCTGCTGGTCATTCTCAACCTTCCAGGTAGTGTCGTTTCGATTGTAGCCGAGAACCAGAGAGCTGCCAAGCCAGGTGGTACGCGCTACTACGCAGGACGCAGGGCTTGTGGTACACTAGCCCCTATCTGAGATCGTGCCCAGGAGGCATATGACGCAAACAATTGGCTGCGACAGCCTGGTGCTGCACAAGACCAAACCAGCCGTAGTACTCCGCAGCGGCGACAAGCTGGAGATTCTGTTTCAGGATGGCAAAAAGCTGAGCGTGCGCCCGAAGGATCTGGTGGTCCTGCACCCCGGCCCCATCGACTTTGCTGAACTAAAGCCGCCGCCGGGCGACGTGCTCTCCGCCTGGGAACTGCTGGAGGGCACAACTACTACCCTGGCTGAACTGGCCGAGTTAGCCTATGGCGCTTATACGCCGGCCAGCGCGTGGGCTGCCTGGGAGTGGGTAATCGACGGTCTGTACTTTTCCGGCGCCCCTGAAACCATCTATGTTCACACCGGCCCACAAGTGGAAAAGGAACAAACCACGCGCGCCGCACGTGCGACGGAGGCCCAGGCGTGGAGCGGCTTCCTGGAGCGCGCCTATCAGCGGCGCTTCGAGTCTGAAGACAGCCGCTACCTGGCCGAAGTCGAGCAAATGGCCTACGGGCGGCGCGACAAAAGCAAAGTGCTGGCCGAGTTGGGGCGAACGCAGACGCCCGAAAGCGCGCATAGTCTGCTGCTGGAACTGGGCGTCTGGGATGTCGCCATCAACCCCTATCCACAACGCATGGATCTGCCAACCGAGTCGCCAGTGCTTGACCTGCCCGAACTGCCGGCTGAAGAACGACGTGACCTGAGCCATCTGCCGGCCTTTGCCATTGACGACGAAGGCAACCGCGACCCGGATGACGCGATCAGCCTGGACGGCGATCGTCTGTGGGTGCATGTAGCCGACGTAGCGGCGCTAGTAGCGCCCAACAGCGCAGTCGACCTGGAAGCGCGCGCACGCGGCGCAAATCTTTACCTGCCAGAGGGCGTCGTGACTATGCTGCCCTGGCGGGCCACGGAACAACTGGGGCTTGGGCTGGCCGAGGTCTCGCCGGCGCTCTCTTTCGGCCTGCGCGTCACGCCCGACGGCGCAGTGGCCGATCTGGAGATTACACCAAGCTGGGTGCGGGTGACGCGCCTGACCTACGAGAAGGCCGACGGCATGATCGATCAGGAGCCGCTGCGAACACTCCACGCCTGGGCGAGCCAGCACGCGGCGCGTAGGCGCCAGCAGGGCGCGGTATCGCTGGACCTGCCCGAGGTGCGCATCAAGGTCGTCGATGGCAAGGTGGTCATTGCCCCGTTGCTTTCGCTGCGCAGCAGAGACACCGTCACTGAGCTAATGCTGATGGCTGGCGAGGCCGTAGCGCAGCTAGCCATCGAACGCGAATTGGCTATGCCCTTCACGTTGCAGGAAGCAGGCGAACCGATGGGCACGCCGCAAACCCTGTCCGACATGTTCGCAGGGCGGAGACGCATGCGTCCCAGCCAGCAGAGCACCCGGCCTGGTCCCCATGCCGGCTTGGGACTGCCGGCCTACGTACGTGTGACCAGCCCTCTGCGCCGCTATCTGGACCTGGTGGCCCATCAGCAACTGCGGGCCTGGCTGGCCGGTCAATCGCTGCTGGACGAGCCTGCACTGTTGGAGCGGGTAGGCGCAGCCGAGGCAATCGGAGGCGCCGTGCGCCGGGCAGAAGCACTCGCCCGCCAGCACTGGACCATTGTCTACTTGCAGCAACAGCCCGATTGGAGCGGCCAGGGGGTGATTGTGGAGAAGATGGGCTTGCGGGCCACCGTGCTCATTCCCGAGTTAGCCTGGGAGTTTCGCGTCCACCTGCGCGAGGACCGGCCGCTGGACAGCGTCGTTCGGATCACCTACAGCGGCGCCAACCTGCCCCAGCTCGATGCACACCTCAGGGCGCGCTGACGCCGCCAGCCGCTAATGAAAGACTTGAGCACAGCCGTCAGGCTGTGGTATAATCTCGTTCGCTCGAATACTTGTCGTTTGTTCTGGTAATAAGGTCGCTCTGGCATGCGTAAGCCTGACACGAACACCATCTTTTTTCTGATAATCGCAGACCTCCTGGTGACCCTGGTGGCTTTCTTCACCGCCGTGCAAGCCCGCTATTGGCTGCCCTTTGGCGTCCAATTGACCTGGAACGAAGTGGCGCAGCCATGGGTGATGTACGTACTGGTAGCCTTGATCTGGGGAGTAACCTTCACATTGATGCAGGTCTATGACACGCGCTATACGGCGCGGGCAGCGACCGAAGCTCAGGTCATTGCCTGGGCGGTAGGCGCGGCGTATCTCGTTTTCGCAGGCGTGCTCTATCTGACCTATCGCGAGCTGCCCCGCCGGCTGTTCTTCTACTTTGTCATCAGCAACTTGACGCTGCTGATCAGCTTGCGGGTAACACTGCGGTCAGCGTTACGCTTTGCCGGGCGCCAGAATGCCACGCCGCGACGCATTCTGATCGTTGGGGCCGGTCGGCTGGCGCAACAAGTCGCGCAGGGTGTGCGCGCCCAAAGCGCGGCCGGTCTCAGTCTGGTCGGCTGCGTCGACGACGAGATCGGGGGGCTTCATGCTGACAATCCAGCGGGGCCGTTGCTGGGCGCAGTTCAGGACGCTCCCGCTCTGGTGAAGACCCGTTCAGTAGACGAAGTGATCTTTGCGCTGCCGCTGCGCTCCCATGGAACCATCGAGTGGCTCGTTCTGGCCTTGCAAGACTGTCCCGTGCGCGTGCGTGTCGTGCCTGACTATCTCGATCTGGCCATGAGCCGGGCCACAGTCGAGGATTTCAACGGACTGCCTCTGGTCGGCCTGCGCGATCCAGCCATTGCCGGCTTCGACCGCGTAGTCAAACGCTTCTTTGACCTGGTCTTATCGACGCTGCTCCTGCTGCTTACCTGGCCCGTGATGCTGCTGGTGGCGCTGGCGATCAAATTCGACAGCCCCGGGCCTGCGCTATTTATGCAGGAGCGTGTGGGGGAAAACGGCAACCCGTTCAGGATGTACAAGTTCCGTTCCATGGTAGTGAATGCAGAGCGCATGAATGACATTGTTACCACTCGTGGCCGCGACGGTGTGATTGTTCACAAGACGCCCAACGACCCGCGTGTTACCCGAGTGGGCCGTTTCATCCGGCGCACCAGTCTCGACGAACTGCCGCAGATCTTCAACGTCTTGCGAGGCGAGATGAGCCTGGTGGGGCCGCGGCCGGAGTTGCCCTGGCTGGTGGAGAACTACGAGATCTGGCAGCGGCGGCGCTTTGCGGTGCCGCCAGGCATCACCGGCTGGTGGCAGATCAACGGCCGCAGCGAACGGCTGATGCACATGCACACCGAAGACGATTTGTATTACATCCAAAATTACTCTCCCTTGCTGGATTTACAGATCCTGTGGCGCACCATTGGGGTCGTCGTGCGCGGACGGGGCGCATATTAGCTGCTTTCGAGGTTACTTTGGCCATAATACCCCGAAAGTGGTATTGATTTTGCCTGTTTTCTATGCTATCTTGGGACTTGAAAGCTCGTAAGAGGCTGTGCGTCTCTACTTCTCACAGCCTGTACACGTGAATTTCCGATCAAGGAGAAGATCTAAGATGAAGAAAAACCTTCTGAAAGTCCTGGGATTGGTGATGGTTCTTGCACTGACCGTTACCCCTGTAATGGCCGATGCTGACGCCGACCGAACCCGGGCAGCGGCAACACCGATGTCGTGGTGATGAACATGGGATCGGCCGCAGCCGCAGCCACGGCGATCTACTATAGCACCAGCGGCAACCCTGAATACACCGCCAATACCAATCTGGCCGCCAAAGGCTCCTACCGCTTTGCGGCCAGTGCAGCCACGCCACTGGGCGACAACTGGCGTGGCTCGATGGTAGTTCAGTCTGCCGGTGAAGTGGCCGCCGTGGCCGAGATCGTCTGGGTCAACGGCAGTTCCAGCGATGGCACTACCGCCGATGCCTATACGGGATTTGCGGCTGGCGCCACGAGCATGTACCTGCCCTACGCCGTCTATTCTATCAACTCCCAGTTCACGCTGTTCACCGTTCAGAACACGGAGAGCACGACGGCCAACATCCGGCTGACCTTCCGCAACCGCACAGGCGGCCAGGACCTGCAGGTCACCGACACTATTCCTGCCCTCGGCTCCAAGAACTACGACGTGCGCTCCTTCCCGGCGCTTCAGACCTCATCCTTCTGGCAGAACAACTGCAACGCTGGCCAGTGCTTCTGGAGCGGCGCTGTTCTGGTGGAGTCCACCAATGCCAAGAAGATCACCGCCGCTGCCACCAACCACTGGACCCAGTGGGCGGCAGCGTACAGCGCTGTATCATCTGGTGCGCCTCGAATTTACGTCCCTTCGGTTGAACGACGCTGCACTGACTGCACGTGGAATCCCCCCACAGCCGGCAGCGACCTCACCTGGCAAGGACTCTCCGTGGTCACCGTGCAGTGCCTCTCTGCCACACCTTGTGAGGTGGACATGCAGTTCATTGGTCAAACCTCCAATATGGCCAACCTGACGCTGCCGACCAAGACCATCAACCCTGGCGCCGCTGTGGCTGCCAGCACGCGCGCCGGCAACGACTATCCTCAGGCGCTGTTTAGCGCTCTCCGGCGCGATACTGACCCGGCCAATCAGGCATCATGGGCGGGTTCAGTCATCGTGAGCACCCGGAACAGCACGAATGTGGCGGTGGTCGCTTACAACCAGCGCCCCACCGACCGGATCGCCGTTGGCTTCTCTGGCGCCGGAACTACCAATGCTGGTCTGTCGACCTACCTGCCCACGCTCTACAAGCGCGGCACGTGCGAGTCGGCCGCCAACCCCGGCTTCAACTGGCAGCGGTTCTCCATCATCCGCATCCAGAACCCGACGGCGAACAACGCCAGCGACGTCGACATCTATTACTACAACCGCAATGGCACCCTGGCTGCCCAGGAGTTGAATCGCACCATCGCGGCCGGTCAGGCGTTGACCCGACACACCCGCGTGGACTGCGGCAGCCTCACTCCGTTGGGCAACAACTGGGAAGGCAGCATGTATATCACGTCTAACCAACCGCTGGTGGCCGTGTCGGAGTGGTACCAGAATGCCTTCAGCAACCCTTCGCTTGGCGCTAGCTACGCGGCAGGTTACAACGCCTACAGCGTTACGCCCTAACCCTGTAGCCAGTTAATCCGCACGACACAATGGGCTTCCAGGAATGCTGGAAGCCCATTGTTCTGTTTACAGCGTCCCGTATGCGACAGCCCGCCGCCACACGCGCTAACATATCGAACTCCTATGCATGCCTCGCACCGCTTACTCCTCAACTCCATGCCCAAAAGCGGCACGCATCTCCTGACCCAGGTGATCAATCTGTTGGGCTACCAGGACTTCGGCGCGCACGACAGGCTGTGGCCGCGCGTGAAGGATCGTGCAGGACTCGGCACACCCGTCGTTCTGGCGCATCTGCGAGTCAAGCGCAACTGGCAGCGGCGCCTGGTCGCGTTGAGCGGCCGCCGTCGCAACGAGCAAACGATCCCCATCGATGTGAGCATGCCGATCCAGGTGCCTGTCAAGCTGGCTCAGCATTGGCTGCAGGCCATCCCGCCCGGCCACTACCTCTCTGGTCACGTCCCGTGGACCGAGGCCACGGCCACCTTGCTCCATGCTGCCCAGCTCAAGCACCTCATGATTATCCGTGATCCGCGCGATGTGCTGGTGTCGTTCGTGCATTTTGTGTTGCGACCTGAACACATTCTGAGTAAGGATTTTCGCAGCCTCTCGCCCGACCAACGCCTCATTCTGGCGATGGAAGGCGGTCGCGGGCCGCACAGCGGCTACCAGATCACCGGCTTGCGGCAGGCATTCGCCTCGGTCCTGGCCTGGCAGCGTGAACCTGACGTGCTATTCTTGCGCTTCGAGTCGCTGATCGGAGAGCGGGGTGACGGATCTTCAGCAGCGCAGCGGGACGCAGTACGGGCTATCTGCCAGCACCTGGACCTGGAACATAACGACAAGCTCATCGACCATGTCTGTCTGCGCGCGTTCGACACCGACGCTGCGACCTTCCGGCGGGGCAAGATCGGCGCATGGCAGGATGAACTGACCCCCGAACAGATCCAACTGGCCAACGCCAGCTTCGCATCGATCCTGCAAAGCCTTGCCTGATCACCCCACGGGCTCTGCGCAAGCGCGCAGCCACTCAAAAACACCTGTCAGTCCCCAGATTGGTGTCCTCCCCCCTTGATCCAGCGCGCTCCTTGGGGTACAATAGAATCACTATGAATGGCCCGTTCAACCACAGGCGCCGGGCGCCTGATGGCTTGGGTGACAGAGTATTGAGTAGCCGGAATCGGCTGGAGCATCTATCCGGGAGGATACGCACATGGTTAAACCAACGTCCGGCTGGACATCCAATCGAATTGAAATCAGGCGCTTGCTGCGTCTGGCAGGACTGCTTCTTTTGGTGCTGGGGCTGCTCACCGCACCGGTGACAGCGCAGGACAGCAACGTCGTCTACGTGATGACCTTCGACGGACCTGTCAACCCGGTGCTGGTGTCTTACATGGAACGCGGCATCGAGCAGGCCGCTGCCCGCAACGCCCAGGCCATCGTGCTGCGCCTGGATACGCCCGGCGGCCAGGTGGACCTGACCCAGGACATCGTCAAGATGATGCGGGCCGCCTCGGTGCCGATCATTGTCTATGTCTGGCCCACCGGCGCGATGGCAGGCTCAGCCGGCGCCTTCATCACTCTGGCCGGCCACGCTGCCGCGATGACCCCTGGCAGCAGCATCGGCGCGGCCAGCCCCGTATCCGGCGGCGGCGAAGACCTGGGACAAACCTTGCAGGAGAAGGTCACCAACATCCTGGCGGCCGACATCGAAAACCTGGCTACCCGGCGTGGCGAGGAAGCTGTCGAGTGGGCCAGGAAGGCGGTGATCGAGGCCAAAGCCGCCACGGCGGAGGAGGCGCTGGCGCTGAATGTGATCGACGTCATCGCCAGCGACGTGGACGATCTGCTGCGCCAGCTCGATGGCTTCTCAGTCGAGGTGCAGGGAGAGGCGCGCACGCTGGACCTGGCTGACGCCCAGATGGTGGACGTGAGCACGACCAACATCGAGGATTTCCTCAACACTGTCATCAACGCCATTGCCATTCCTGGCATTGCCGTGTTGCTGATCGTGCTGGGCGTACAGGGGATCATGAGCGAGTTTTCCCAGCCGGGCGGCTACGTGGCGGGCATCACCGGAGCGATCGCCCTGCTGCTGGGCCTGTTCGCACTGGGCATACTGAACGCCAACTGGGCCGGTCTGGCCTTTATCGCGCTGAGCTTCCTGTTGTTCATTATGGAAGTCGTGACCCCTACCAACGGCGCGCTGACATTGGGCGGCGTCGTCACCCTGATTATGGGATCGGTGGTGCTGTTCCGCGGCACTGGAGTGGCCGTCCCCTGGGGCACCATCATCGCACTGACGGTCATCACGGTGCTGTTCTTCAGCTTCGTCATGACTAAGGCGCTCAGGGCCCAACGACAACGACCCGCTTCAGGCGCCGAGAGCTTATTGGGACAACCAGCCATCGCGCGCAGCGAACTCAACCCGCAGGGCAAAGTATTGGTACAAGGCGAGCTATGGGACGCCGAGCTGCGCAACGCCGCCGGCCCGGCGCCGATCGACGCGCACCTGGTCGTGGTGGCTCGCGAGGGCTTCCATCTCTTGGTCGAGCCAACGCCGGATTCGCGCCAGTAACCTTGGGCCGGGCGCTGGCTTGGCAGAGTGCGCTTTCACCGGTATACTTGCTCTATGTTTCCAGTCGAGACCTACCTTCAGAAAGGCAACGCTTCTATGATCGATCGAACCACTGACGAGATGTGGCTGAGCTTGAACAGCGAGGAACAACAGGCAGTCAGCGCCCTCCAGCAAGAGATGGGCCTTGAAACCCCTGCGGAGGTGATGCATACGCTGCTGCGCCAGGCCGCCCAGCGCGCCCTGGTGGTCTGTCCTTCCTGCGGCCATGGTGCCCGCAAATTGGCCAGCGACGAGGCATCGTGCGTAGAATGCATGTCGGTGCTACACCTGACCGACGGCATCTGGCAAGTCATCACGCTACAATAACGCCTGAGTCCATTGCCTTCTATCGCATCCACAAGCCTACGGCTGCTTTTCCAACGACGCCCCTTACCCGGTGGAGATCGACGGCAAGCTCCGGCCTCCCATCTTGTTTGACAAGCCCGCTCAGTTGGTGTACGGTGCGATTTACCGAAGCGTTGCGGCCAACTGACGCACCACGAAGGAGACAAATCCATGTTGAACATTTCCTGCACGTATTGCCGTGCTCCCATTAACCTGAGCGACGGCGACCTGGCGCAGGCGGTGCATGAGGCAGGCGATAAGCGCCCCAAAACGACGCATGTGACCTGCCCAAGCTGTCGCCGCACCAACAAGGTGCCTTTCGACCGCGTGCGACAGGCCTACCGCATGGCCGGCAGTCCACCCCCGCCGGAAGAGGAAGCGCCCACCGTCGAAGGTGAGGCTGCCGCCTAGCAAACAACCGGGCCGGCGCAAAGAGCGCCGGCCCGGTTGTTTGTGTAGTCGCACAAGCAAAGCGCAGAAGCTACAAGATCTGCGACAGAAACAGCTTGGTCCGATCCTCCTGGGGCGCAGTGAATATCTGTTCGGGGGGACCCTGCTCGACGATGACTCCCTGGTCGAAGAAGATCATGCGGTCGGCCACCTCGCGGGCAAAGGCCATCTCGTGCGTTACCACCAGCATGGTCATGCCGCTCCCGGCCAGCTTCTTCATCACGTCCAGCACCTCCTTGATCATCTCCGGATCCAACGCGCTGGTCGGCTCGTCGAAGAGCATGATCTTGGGCTGCATGGCCAGCGAGCGAGCAATGGCTACGCGCTGCTGCTGGCCGCCAGAAAGCTGGCCGGGATACTTCTGCGCCTGTTCGGGAATGCCTACCCGCTCCAGTAATTCCATAGCGATGGCCTCAGCCTTGGCCTTGGGCCACTTGCGCACCCAGATTGGCGCCAGGGTGACGTTGTCAATCACCTTGAGGTGAGGAAAAAGGTTGAACTGCTGAAAAACCATGCCCACCTCGCTGCGAATGGCCTCAATGTTGCGCACGTCATCGGTCAGCTCGATGCCGTCGACGATGATGTCGCCCTTCTGGTGATTCTCCAGCCGGTTGATGGTGCGGATGAAGGTAGACTTGCCTGAACCTGATGGCCCAAAGATCACTACCACCTCGCCTTTCCTGACTGTCACGCTGATGCCGCGCAGAACGTGGAAGTCATCGAACCACTTATGCACATCGCGGCAGATGATGATCTCGTCTGAACTCACGTTGGTTGTGTCCGGCATGTGAGTACCCTTTGCTCAGTGTTAGCATTCCTGGCAGTAACCCGTCGTTATCGCTTGCCCAGCCCCACCGCCGTCTCGATGCGTCGGCTGGCGTAGGCCATCGAGAAGGTAAAGACCCAGAAGATCAGGGCGATGAAGCCGTAGACTTCCATGTCCAGCAGCAGCCACTGGGGATTGCTGTTGATGATCGCGCGGCCGATGGCCAGCAGTTCCAGCAGGCCGACGATGATGGCCAACGTAGTGTCCATGAAAAGGGCGATGAACTGGCCCACAATGGCGGGAATCACCACCCGCAGCGCCTGCGGCAGCACGATCAGTAGCATTGTCTGCCAGCCGTTGAGTCCCATGGCTTTGGCTGCCTCGACCTGACCGCTGGGGATCGACTGCAGGCCGCCGCGCACATTCTCCGCCATATAGGCGGCCGCAAACAGAGTCATGCCCAGCATGGCTCGCAGTACCCGGTCGATACGCACCTCTGGCGGCAAGAACAGGGGCAGCAGAATCGAAGTCATGAAGAGGATCGTCACCAACGGCACGCCGCGCACCGTCTCGATAAAGATGATGCACATGCCCTTGACCACGGGGAGCGAACTCTGCCGGCCCAGCGCTAACAGCACGCCGATGGGAAACGAGGCTACGATACCCACCAGCGCCAACAGGAAGGTCAACAGCAGGCCGCCCCAGCGGCCACTCTCAACGAAGGGCAGGTAAGGAGCAACGGCGGCATTGCGCAATCCCCCCAGCAGCAGCAGCGTCAGCGCGAATGAGAGCGCCCAAGCCAGCGCCAACCAACGACCTTTGATCGCAACCCTGCGACCGAGCAGATAGCCCAGGCCGGCGGCCAGCACGTTGCCCAGCAGCCGCAGCCGGCTGGCCAGCGGCAGGTACTCCAGACTGATGGGCAGAATCGCCAGCACCGTGTAAGCCAGAGCCATAGCCAGGGCGAAGGTCTGCACTGAACCGCGCCAGCGACCGCCGCTGACCCCCATTAAAAAGGACACCATGTAGACAATGGCCCAGATGCGCCACATTTGCTCGACGGGGTAAGGACCGACGGCGAAGAGGCGCAGATTCTGCACGACCGGACTCCAGTCGGCATTGAACAGAATCCAGCGGCCCAGTCCAACCACAACAAAGGCGATCACCGCAGTCGAGAGGATAGTCAGCAACGTGTTGAGCCAGGAGCTGAAGAGATTTTTCTTCAGCCAAAGCACGGCGCCGGGACGATCTGGTGGGCCAATGACGATATCGGTTGCGATGCTCATGGCTAACGCTCCACCAGTTGGACGCGGCGGTTATAGACATTGAGTACCGCCGAGGTCAGCAAACTCAGAGCCAGGTAGATGGCCATAATCAGCAGAAAAACCGGCACTGCCTGCCCGGCCTGGTTGATGATGGTGCGGCCGACAAAGAACAGATCGGCATAGCCGATGACAATGGCCAGGCTAGAATTTTTGGTCAGATTGAGATACTGGCTGATTAGCGGAGGGATGATCACCCGCAACGCCAAGGGCAGCACCACCAGCCGCAGGGTCTGGAAGGCGTTCAGCCCCAGCGATTTGGCGGCCTCGACCTGGCCCTTCTGTACCGCCAGGATACCTGCGCGCATCACCTCGGCGATGAAAGCGCCCGTGTAGACCACCAGACCGACCAGCAAGGCAGCGAACTCTGGCGTGAGACGCATGCCGCCCTCGAAGTTGAAACGGGCCAGCTCCGGCGTCGTAAGCTGCATGGGCGCAGCGCCGACCAGGAACCAGCCTAGCAACGGCACGCCCACCAACGCCAACAGCCCGATCAACAGCGGGTAGGTGCTGCGGCCGGTGCGCACCTGATAATTCAACAAGCTGCGGTTCAACAGATAGCCCAGGACCAGACCGACCGCCACAAACAGCAGCCAGGCGCCGAAGGTCTCTGTCGGCTGGGGGCCGACCATGAACAGTCCGCGCTGGCTGATGTAAACCGGTCCTGGCAGAGTCAGCGCCTCTTGCACCGGGGGCAACTTCTGGAAAACCGCAAAGTACCAGATGAAAAGCTGTACCAATAGCGGGATATTGCGGATGATGTTGATGTAGAGGCCGGCAATATTGCTGACCAGCCAGTTGGGCGATAGCCGAGCCAGCGCTGCTCCCAATCCCAGGAAGGTAGCCAGGACAATGCCGACGACTGAGACCTTGAGAGTGTTGAGAAAGCCGACCCACAGGGCATAGCCGAATGTGCGTGAGGGATCGTAGGGCACCACTGACTCGGCGATAGGAAAGCCAGCCGCGCCGCGCAGAAAGCCCAGCCCCAACCCCAGCCCGCGCGCTTCAGCGGCCTGCAGCACATTGCTGATAAAGAACCAGAGGAAACCAAGCACCATGATCGCCGAGACGATCTGGGCAACCCATTGCAACGCCACAACATCGCGCCACAGGGGCACGCCCTTACGGGTTAGAAAACGGGGAAGGGACGAGGATGAAGTCGTCATGGTTTGGAATCGAGGGATTGTTTTCCCGGAGGAGCCAGGTTAGCTCCTCCGGGAAAATGCTTGAACGCTTCACACCGGCATTGCGAGCCGCCCACGGTGACACCGCTAAACCCGCACTAGCCGAAATTACTTATCGCAGCGGCGGCGCATAGATCAGGCCACCCTCGGTCCACAGGTCGTTCAGGCCGCGATCCAGGGTGAACGAGAGACCTTCCGGTCCCATGTAGCGGTTGTAGATCTCACCGTAGTTGCCGACCGCCGCCAGAACGTTGACGGCGAAGTCCGTCGCCAAACCTAAGTCCTCCTGGCCGAAGCTGCCCTCGCCGCCCAGCATACGCTTGATCACCACGTTGTCGCTGACCTTCATCTCCTGCACGTTCTGCGAGGTGACGCCCAACTCTTCGGCGTTGATCAACACCCACATGACCGTTCTGACCAGGTCCGCCCACTGATCATCGCCAGCCGGCACGGCCGGGGCCAGCGGCTCCTTGGACATGGTTACTTCCATGATCAGGTGGTCGGCCGGGCTGGCAAAACCGCTGCGCACAGCCGCAAGCTGCGACTTGTCGCTGGTGGCGGCGTCGCAACGGCCACTCTCGTAAGCGCTGTAGACCGCTGAGGTATCCTCGAAGGTCACAGCGTTAAAAGTCAGCCCGCGCTCGCGGAAGGCGTCGGCCAGGTTCTGCTCAGTGGTGGTGCCAGTGGTCACGCAGACCGTTGCGCCGTCCATGTCCTCAAGTGTGGTGAAGCCGCTGTCAGCGCGCACCATCATGCCCTGGCCGTCGTAGAACATCACGTGGACGAAATTGCCCCATTGGATCTCGCGGCTTGAGGTCTGGGTCATGTTGCGCGGCACCATGTCAACCTCGCGCGTCTGCAAGGCAGGGCCGCGCTCCGCGGCGGAGATCGGCACAAACTCAGCCGCGTTGGGGTCGCCAAACACCGCAGCAGCCACAGCCCGGCACAGGTCGATGTCGAAGCCCTGGTTCTTGCCTTCAGAGTCCAGATAGCCGAAGCCAGGCAGGCTGGTGTGAACGCCACAGACGACCTTGCCGCGCGCCTTGACGGTGTCCATTATTCCCTGGGCCGCGGGAGCAGCCGGCTGCTCAGACTGAGCCGGTTCTTCAGCGCTGGCCGGCGGGGCAGCCGGTTGTTCAGCCGCCGGGGCAGGAGTCGCGGCTGGCGCTGCACAGGCCGTGACCAACAAGCCCAGGATTATCAGGGCAGATAGCACAACAGAAAGCTTGGTTCGCATGGATACTCCTCCTTGGGGTGAAACCGAAACAGATTCAACGGATTGCCAGCAACAACGTTTGTTCAGTGATCGATAGGTCTTTGTCTTCTGTTCACCTCCTCCGCAAAGCCAAGATACGGTTGCAAAGACGTCGAAACGCCTCTTAACCCTACCGAGACCTGGCGTTTACCAGGCCGCTGCGTCACGCATACCACGGCAGGATGACGCCATGGACGACTACATCTCGATACGGTTTGGTCAGTTGCGCCAGACAAACGGCGGGTGAAACAACGGCGGCAACGGCGTTGCATGTTGGGACGAGGAGAGCGGCTGGCGCCGCCCCTTGCACTTAGAAGTGACGGCGCAACTATAGCATATTCTGCCAACAGTGTCAAACTAATATCACTAAACATAACTGCGCGACCCGATGCTGCCGCACGCCTGTTTCAACCGGCAGCGCCACCCGCCTACTGTAGCTTGTGCTGCACAGCCGCGCCGGTTTGCGGCTAGGCGCTGCGCGGCTTATAATAAATCCGACCATGATGCAGCCTGACCCACTCTCCACCGCTCAACCCGACAGCACAACATCTGAGTTGACTGCACGCGGCGCGGAGCGCTCCAACCAACTGGCTCTGGCCTTCCTCGCAGCCTGTAGCCTGTTGGCCATGCCCTTGCTCTTCGCCGCGAGCCTGCCACGGGGGCTGTTGACAGCCACCCTGGTAGCGCTGCTGGCAGTTTTCATTGGCCGCGGACTGCTCACGCGCGCCTGGCTGCCCCGCACTGCCGTCGATTGGCCCAATATTCTGCTGTTGTTATTGCTGCCCCTGGGACTATGGGCCAGCACGGACACGTCAGCAAGCTGGCCGGTGGTCTATAAGGTCATCGCCGGTTTCGCCATCTTTTACGGTCTGGCTGGCCTGGCCGGCTCACGCTGGACACGCACCCTGCCCTGGCTGCTGCTGCTCGCCTCGGCCGGCCTGGCGGTGGTGGTGCTGCTGGGCACCAACTGGGCCACCGCCAAGCTGCCTTGGGTGTCGGACGCTGTCTACGATCTGCTGCCGACGCTGCGCCTGCCCTGGCGCGCGGAGGGCATCCACCCCAACCTGAGCGGCAGCGCCATGGCCTGGCTGCTGCTGCCAGCCGTTGCTCTGGCGCTGTGGGCTGGCGATCGGCGCATGCAAACACTGGCGGGCGTGACCGTCCTGTTGCTCGGTCTGACCCTGTTGCTGAGCCAGTCGCGCGGAGCCTGGCTGGGGGCGGCGCTGGCCCTGTTGGTCATACCTGTACTGCGCTACCGCCGCTGGTGGATTGTCCTGCTTCTGATCGCGGCGGTCGGGGCGGCGGCGGCCCTGGCTTTGGGCCCCGAACGACTGCAGGACTTGCTCTTCCCCGCGGTAGCCGGCGACGAGATCACCGCCAACATCAATACCCTGCCCAGCCGGCTGGAGCTGTGGACGCGGGCGTTGATCATGCTACAAGATTTCGGTCTGGCCGGCTCAGGCCCAGGGCAGTTCGAACAGGTGGTCATGGTCCTCTATCCTCCCTTTTTCACCGGATTGTTAGGGGGCTTTCAACACGCACACAATCTCTATCTGCAAATGGCGGTTGATTTCGGCGTCCTGGGGCCGGTGGCGCTGATCGCTTTACTGTTGGGTAGCAGCGCCAGCATTGCCGTCTCGACCCGCGGCTGGTCCACCCATAGCACAGCCAACCAACCGTTGGCGGCCTTAGCCGTTGGCGTGTTCGGCAGTCTGTTGGCTCTTGCAGCCCATGGGCTTGTAGACGCGCCGCTGGTGGCGCCGCGTGGCTATGCGCTCGCCTTTGCCTTGCTGGGCATGGCCGCTGCGGTGTGTGGCCAGATAACCACGGGCCGGGAAGACAGAGGTCGAGCGTGATGAGAGACGCTTTCTGATCACGTCTGCACTTTGCTGCCCGGCGATCCGATAAAAGAGACCGTCTTATGCTGCTCCGCCGCACCTGGGCCATTGCCCGCAAAGAGCTGCGCCACATCGGCCGCAACCGCCTGACCCTCTTCCTCGTCACCCTGTCGCCAGCCATGCTGCTCTTTCTGCTGGCCTATGTCTTCGCCTTCAACGTAGACCAAGCCGACCTGGCCGTGCTGGATCTGAGCCGCAGCCCGGACGCGCGCGACTACGTCAGCCGCATTACCGCCAGCGGAGCGCTGCGCCATGTGGCAGACGCCGCCAGCTACCAGGAGATCGACCGGCTATTGGTGGCCGGAACGGTGGACGCTGCGTTGGTGATCCCGCCTGATTTCGATCGGCAACTGGTCAGTCCGAGCAGAGCGCAGGTGCAATTGGTGGTGGATGGCAGCAACCCGATCATCGCCAACCAAATCATGGCCATGGTGAGCCAGGCCTCCGGCATAGCCAGCGCCGACCTCGGAGTTGCCCTGCGTTCCCTGGCGCCTGCGTTCGAGGTACGCAGCCGGGCCTGGTACAACGATGGCCTCGCCTCACAGGTCAGCATGGTGCCTGGCTTGCTGGGCATCGTGCTATCCCTGCCTGCGTTGGCTTTGACGTTAAGCCTGACGCGGGAAAAAGAGCTGGGCACGCTGGAGGGCTTGATGGCCACGCCGCTGGAAGGCCTGGCCTATCTGGCTGGCAAGATGAGCGCCTACATCGTCACGGGCCTCGCCGGCCTGCTGTTGAGCTGGCTGATGGCTGTAGCCTGGTTCCAGGTTCCCTTTCGCGGCCAGATGGGTCTGCTGGTAGCGTTGACTATAGCCTATTTCCTGGCCACCATGGGTGTCAGCCTGCTGATCGCCAGTCGCATCTCCAGCCAACAGACCGCCATGATGCTGGCCATGCTGATCTTCTTCGTACCCAGCTTTTTTCTGGCCGGGCTGATCGATCCCATCGACCGGCAATCGGCCGTGGCGATAGCCTTGAGTACCCCACTGCCTGCCACCCACTATATTGCTATCACTCGCGGTCTGTTCCTCAAAGGCGTCGGCCTGGAGACCCTGGCGCAGGGTGACGAGGAAGAGGGTCAGGCGGTTGCGGCCGATGTGGCGCAGCTCTTTGCGGGCAATGGCCCAGGTGCGGCGGAGC
>JAAEKA010000651.1 GCA_014155705.1 Anaerolineae bacterium clx_CAG2
CGCAGCTATCATCGATCTCCATGGCGAGATCAACGCCAGCGCCGAGACCGTCCTCAACGGCGCCTACGCTGAGGCCATGGAGGGCCAGCCCGGCCGTCTGCTGCTCAACTTCGGCGACGTCGATTACATCAACAGCACCGGCATCGCCCTGATCGTTGGCTTGCTGGCCCAGGCGCGCAAGGCCCGCATCGCCCTGGTGACCTACGGGCTGAACGCTCATTACCAGGAGATCTTCAAGATCACTCGCCTGGCCGATTTCATGGGCATGGTCAACGACGAGGCCGCGGCGCTGGCGGGGTGAACGGTGAGCGGTGAGCGACGCGAGCGGGCGCTGTCATGCTGAGCGGTTCGAACGGCCAACCCGGTTAACGCGCGGCCTCACTCTGTAACACAAAGATCTAGAACGCGGCCAATGTCAGCGAAGCATCCCCTTCGCATGAGGTCCAGGGATGCTTCGGCGGCCCTCAGCATGACAGGCAAGGACCGGGATGCTTCGGCGGCCCTCAGCATGACAATCGTTACAGGAGAACAGAGAATGTCCAAGGCAAACATCACCACCCACGTGCGCCGGATCAACGGCGTCGCCGTTATCGATATCGGCGGCGAGGTCAATGCTCAGGCTGAAGACGCTCTGGCGGCGGCCTACGCCGAGGCCAGCCAGAGCGGCGTCAAGGCCGTGGTACTCAACTTCAGCGGTATGGAGTACATGAACAGCTCCGGCATCGGGCTGTTGGTGACGATCCTGATCCGCGCCCAGCGGGCCAAACAGAAGTTGCTGGCCTGTGGGTTGAACGAGCACTACCAGCAGATTTTCGCCCTGACACGGCTAAACGAGGCCATCAGCATCTATGACAGCGAGGCTGAGGCAGTGGCGACGGTCTGACCCCAAAATGCGTAACTCGTAATGCGTAACCCGGAAAACGGTGTGCTTGATGCGTAACTCGTAATGCGTAACTCGTAATGCGTAACACGGAAAGACGGTGTGGTTGCGGAGGTGTGTGTGATGACTGAACAGACGACTGAGCCAACAACTGAGACTGCTGCGACTACGTCGACTGTACCGGGTGCACGCGATGCGGCTAACTGGGCGCGGCCGGTGGATAAGCTGGCCGTTGACGGGGAGCGGCCGGGCGCGCTGAACCTCAACGTGGCCGGCAAGGGCCTGACCGGCCCGCTGCAAGGCTTTGGCGCCATGTGGCAGAAGACTTACCGCCTGCCGCTGACCGGTGTGAATGTGACCCCCCAGGAGGTGATGGCCTACTGGAAGGCGCACTTGCCGGAGCTGATGCCGGACGACAGCCGCTTCTACCCCTCCATGACCGGCGTCCAGCCCGGCGAGGTGGTGCTGATCAACGCCACGCTGCCGGCCATGTTCGGCGCGCCGCCGGTGCCGGTCTCCACCGGCGTTCTGATCCTCTACGCCGACGACGAGAGCTTCTCGGTGATGACGCCCGACGGCCACCCTGAATCGGGCTTCAACACCTTCAGCGTGCTGGACGAGGAGGGCGTCACCGTCTGCCAGATCCAGTCGCTGGCCCGGGCCAACGATCCTATCTACGAGTTTGGCTTTCGCTACATGGGCGGCGGCGCGCAGCAGGAGCAGATCTGGCGGCACGTGCTGGGCCAACTCGCCCAGCGCTGGCAGGTC
>JAAEKA010000652.1 GCA_014155705.1 Anaerolineae bacterium clx_CAG2
CGCACGATGGTCCGCTCGATGGTCTGCGCGCTGCGCATAGCGCGCAGTGTGTATTCGCCTGTCTGTCCCGGCGGGCAGGCTAGCCGGCTGTCATAGCCCCAAACCCCTTGGCTGTTAAGCGTCACGGCCTGTGCGTTGTCCACCTGCCAATGCAGCGTGGTGCAGTCTGTGTCCAGCAGGCATTCCTGATCGGCCCAGTAGCGCATTTCGATGGCGGGCACGTAGACTGTTGGCGGCGGGGGCCGGGCTGGGGGACGTGTCGGCGGCCGGGGGGGGGCGCGCGGTGGCGTCCGGGTTGGGGCGCGCGTTGGCATACGCGTCGGCGTTGGCGTGCGGACAGGTTCAGCGCCGGCCGGCAGTATCTCAACATCGTCCACTAACGCGGCCGAGTTATCCAGGGTCTCAAAGGCGATCGTTCCGCGGCTCAGCGGTGCGCGGTCGGTGTAGTCCAGCGCCAACTTGCCGTCGACGTAGACCTGGATATGCCCGCCGCGACCTGCAATCTCCACATCGTACCAGCGGTTCAGATAATACCGCCCCGGTGTCTCCACACTGGGCTCGGCTGATCTCCCACTGTCCTGGCGTCCCAAGTACAGCCCTTCTTCGCTGAAGCCGACAAAATAGCGCGTCGGGCCGTCGGTCAGGCGATAGATCAGGTGGATCACGCCCCGTAGCAGCTTCAAGCGGAAGCGGGCGCGGTAATCGTCCCAGCCTGGCTTCAGGAGCGCAGCCCAGTCGTGCCTGCTGCCGCTCACTCCCCAGTTGCTTCCATCGCGCGCCCCCTTCCAGCCGGCGTCCAGGCGCCAGCCGGCAGCGCTGCCGCGCTCACAGTCCTAGCAGTAGACCACGCCTGGCCGGCAGAGTTCAGGCGTAGAGGTTGGCTTACGCGTTGGCGCAACCGTGGGGCGCGGCGAGGCGGTGGCGGCGGCCTGTTGCACGAAAACAATCTGCACCGGAGGGGAGGTCGCGCCGGGCCAGAGCCAGCCGGAAGTGGCCAGATGTATATTGACCGTGAACTCAGCCAGGTATGGCGCCAGCCAAGCGGCGGCAGCGAAAGCGAGATCACGCGCACAGTTGAGGGACGTGAGGGCGACGCAATCTGGGCGCGCAAGAAGGGCCAGGCGCTGCTTCGCTGGCCTGATCTCTACATCCGGCTGAAGACAGATGATGGCGCCGACAGCGGCATGGAGCTGCTGGATGCTACACCCACCTGGCTGCATTTGGGCCTGGTGGCAGGCGCCGCCCACATCAGCGCCGCACCCGCACTCAGCCAGCGGGTTGAGTTCAGTACCGGCAACGGTCGGGTGGTGTTGACCGGCACCTCGCTCATGCTGGAGTATCATCCCGCAACGCGCACCACAGTGGTGCGCGTTTTCCGGGGCCAGGTAGAGACCAACAACCTGGCGGTTCCAGCCACTGTCAGAACGGTGCGAGCTGGCCAGGGGGCTGTGATAGAGCAGGATTCCCCGCCTCGCATCTTCAATCGCCTGGAGGATATGCGGCCGCTGGCGCGCGAGCTGGGACTGTGGAATCTGTTCCACCAGGTCGAGCTGGACGAACAGGCCGGCTTTGGCCCGCCCGGCGCGACCTCCCCTCCGGTGCAGATTGTTTTCGTGCAACAGGCCGCCGCCACCGCCTCGCCGCGCCCCACGGTTGCGCC
>JAAEKA010000653.1 GCA_014155705.1 Anaerolineae bacterium clx_CAG2
GATGAGCCTCCTTTATTTCGGCCGCTCAGCACGCGGTCCCTGTTCCGTCAGGTAACTTGCAGGACACAACTGCGAAGATGCGCATCGCCAAACAAATCCTCGGCGAGTTGATTAAACAAGGGAGGAGATAGCTACCCTTTTTGCCGCTTCACTTGCCCCCTGCCGATAGAAAAATTCTAATCCTGTTTCACAGAGATCAAAAATCAGATCCTGTTCGGCCTCAGTAAGTTCATAAAGTTCGAAAATGGCCTTATCCAGATCTTGCTCTAAGAGGTTCTGCATTTCCTTAATCTCTTCTTTGGATAAGCCATCAGGGTTAAAGAAATCACGCTCTATGGGGTTCCAATTTCTTAATTCATCTACTATTTTCACAATATGCTTCTGCAAATCAAGATTGTCAGTAAAACGAATCGGCAAGCTCATTAAACCATCTTGTAAGTGGATTTCATGATGCCACGGTCCCCAAGAACTACTAGTCATGAAAAAATAGTACCTCGCGACAGAAGACCATAGAATAGCTGTTAACAGCTTACGTTCCCAATCTTCGACATCATCTAGACTAATACCGTGAATAGAATTTCGAAAGCAGTATGCTTTGTTTTCCAATCTGGCTTCTATTCTGCCATTAAGCCCATCGGCCTGGGTGATTCCACGTTTGACTAGTAATCGCCAACCCTCATATATCTCACGATTGCCACGTCTGTGAACCAATTCAGGAACTCCGATTAAGAGCTCACTTCTAATTTCACCATACCTTGAGAATACATCTACAGGTAATTCGCTGTAGGATCTGAGCCAGCCACTTGGGTAGTTATCAGCATCCTTACGATAACCTTGAAAACCACGACTGGACTTAGGCAAATTACGTTCATTGACATATTCCTGAAGACTGTTGTTCACACTAAGGGCTTTTATTAGAGACGCATCCCGATGACTACCCCACCAGTAAACCTTCCAGAGGAACTCATTTTCCGAAAATTCTACTTGTCTATCTTGGTGAAGATCAGTTAAGCCTAAGATCACTGATCGAACTCTATCCACTAACTCAGTTTTTTTCGCCGACCAATAAGAGACGCGATGGTTTGGGCTAACTGATCCCGGTCTATACTGTACGAAGCAGAACGGGGAGATGGCCTCATTGAAAAATACATCCCTCACATGCGTAAAGTTCACTACTTTGTTAATAATGGCTTCTGATAACCAACGTTCACGAAATTTCCGACTGTTTTCGTGGCGCTTGAGAAATACACCAGTTGAAACAAGCAATCCACACTCACCATCAGGTTTGAGAAAACTAAGAGTGCGAGCTATGAAAGCCTGTGAAAGTTCTTGATCGCCAATAGACCAATTAAAGACCTTACAAAACCGTAGTACATGGTCCTGAGCATTGCGAAGTTCAGCTGTGCCTTCTCCTTCTTTGAGATAGCCCCATGGAGGATTGCCTATGATCACATCAAAGGAATTTAACTCAAAAGGCAATATTTCTGGTGAGTTATACAGTCTTTCAAAATCCGGTAGTCTCCCTGTCAGGTGTTGCTACCTTTTGGCAAGGGAATGGTTGTCAAGAGTTCCTTAACAGTCCAAATATGGTCGGTCAGCTTGGCAGCCAGGGCCGGTGTTCTCGGCGACCACT
>JAAEKA010000654.1 GCA_014155705.1 Anaerolineae bacterium clx_CAG2
AGGCCGTGGCTCAGTGGGTGGAGATGCTGTCAGGCGGCCGCTGGCAGCCCTGCCTCGCGCGCAACGCAGCCGGCGCGCCTGTGGCCTTCGCCTCTTACCCGCTGACTCATCGCAGTGACGCCCGGCTGGAGTTGCTGGACAGCATTAGCGAGGTCGCGGAGCAGTTCTATGGCGAAAAGTCGCAGTCGACGGGCGACGCCTATGCCGCCGCACGACGACAGGTGACCGCCAGCATCGAGCGCGCCGTGCGCGGCCTGGAGAAACGTCAGGCCGCGATCCTACGCGAGCTGCGGCCGGCCGAGGAGATCGAGCGCATGCGGGCCAGCGGCGAGTGGATTCTGGCCCTGGCCACCCAGATCGCCCCGCGTCAGGCCGAACTGGCCCTGCCCGAGGGAGTCGAGCTGCTGCCTATCCGTCTCGATCCGGCCTTGTCGGCTGGCGACAACGCCGCGGCCTACTTCAAGCGCTACCGCAAGGCCCGCCGCGCAGCCGAGATGGGCCAGCCGCGGCTGGAGGCGCTGGCCGCGGAACTGAGCTACCTGGAGCAGTTGAGCGTCGACCTGGCCCTGGCCGCCGATCGCAACGAAATCGACGCTGTGCGGGTCGCGTTGGCCGAGGCAGGTTATATGCGGCAGCGGCGGCAGAAGCCTGGGGCCGCGGTGGAACCAGCGCGAGTCCAGGTGCAAGGCCCGCGGCGCTTCACCAGTTCAGAGGGCTACACGATTTGGGTGGGACGCAACAGCCGGCAGAACGAGCACGTGACCTTCGACCTGGCTGGGCCAGATGACCTGTGGCTGCACGCGCGCGGCTGGCCGGGGTCGCACGTGCTGATCCGCAGCGGCGGCCGGCCGATCAGCGATGAGACCGTGCAACAGGCGGCCGGGCTGGCTGCGTTCTACTCCAGAGCGCAGGGGGAGGCGTGGGTCGATGTCATCGTGGCCGAGAAACGGCGCGTACGGCGCCCGCCGGGCAAACGCCATCCGGGGATGGTCACAGTGGATGGGGAGCGGGTGGTGCGGGTGCGACCGGACAGCGGTATGAGCTGAATTCACACTTCCCGCTTTGGCCGATCTCCTGACCGAGCCGTCTAGCGATGTCGTTATGGGGCATGTCCTATTCAAACCCAAAGCGCCACGGCATGTCGTCCATGGGCAGATCTTCCAGCCGCGCCTGGCGCAGGGCTGCAAAGCGGGGCTGCATCTCTGCCAGGCTGTCGCCGCCCAGTTTCTCCAGCAGCGCGTCGGCCAACACGTAAGCCGCCATCGCCTCAGCCACCACGCCCGCGCGCGGCACGGCGTTGAAGTCGCTGCGCTCGTAGCTGGTGGCGCCGGGTTCGCCCGTGGCCAGGTTGACGCTGCGCAGCGGGTTGAGCGTGGTCGAGATCGGCTTCATGGCCACACGCAGCACCAGCGGCTCGCCGGTCGTGATGCCGCCTTCCAGCCCGCCGGCCCGGTTCGTGCGCCGCACCCGCCGTCCGCTGCGTCCAGTTCCTCCCGGTTCTTGCCAGTTCCTCTCCACTTTCCCGCTTTCCTTCTCCTCCCCTTCCAAGAATATCTCATCATGCACCTCCGTCCCCCATTTCTCTGCGTTCTCGAAAGCAGGCCCAATCTCGACGCCTTTGATGGCATGGATCGACCC
>JAAEKA010000655.1 GCA_014155705.1 Anaerolineae bacterium clx_CAG2
GCGTGTGCGGGATCGGCTGCCCGGCGCGCGCGTCGAGGGCGCGCTGGTGACGCAGATGGCGCCGGCCGGTCATGAGTTGATCGTGGGCATGCGGCGCGATCCACAGTTTGGCCCACTGGTGATGTTCGGCCTGGGTGGTATCTACGTCGAGCTGCTCAAGGACGTGGCCTTTCGCATCGCGCCCTTCAGTCGGGCCGAAGCGCTGGCCATGATCGCCGAGACCCACGCAGGCAAGCTGCTGCACGGCCTGCGCGGCCAGCCCCCGGCCGACATCGACGCCGTGGCCGATGTGATCGAACGCGTGGCCCGCCTGGCGCTGGAACACCCCCGAATCCAGGAGATCGACGTTAATCCGCTGATTGCTTATCCTCTGAACCAGCGAGCCGGCGTGATCTACTCTGCCGGCCAGGGCGCGCTGGCAGTGGACGTGCGTATGGTGCTGGGGCCGTGATAGGGGTGTTGGGACTTTGTGACGCAATGAACATTGCAAAGTAGCAGGCTTATGCAATAAAATTTGCATAGCTGGCGCATCGGTGCTATACTTCCCCGCAAGTTGTTCTTTTCCCCTGGTTGTCGAGAGGTTAACCACCGATGCCGTATCCCTCGATCCTTGAAGACCGCATCCTTGCCAGCTTCGAAGGGCTGAGCCCCAAGCAGCGCGCCATCGCGCGTCTGATCCTCGACAACCGCTACTTTGCTTCCTTTGCCTCTGCTGCCGAAATCGGGGAGAAGGTCGATGCCAGCGCCGCGACCGTGGTCCGTCTCTGCCAGGAGTTGGGCTACGAGGGGCTGCCCGACCTGCAACAGTCAATCCGGGATGAGCTGCCCAGCTATCTGACCGCAGTGGAGCGGCTGGAGCAGCGACTGACGGCGACAACCAACGAGCAGCAGTTGCCGCAACGCGTTCTGGCGACCGACATAGCCAACTTACAGCGCACCAGCAATGCGCTCTCCAGCGCCGTCTTTGATGGGGCTGTTGAGGCCCTGACCCAGGCGCGCCACGTGCTGATCGTCGCGTCGGGCGTGACCGCGCCGGCCGCCCACTTCCTCGCCTATTCCTTGCAAGTCATCAACTGTCGCGCGCGCGCTGTCTCCGATGGAGACATCGTTCTGGCGGTCAATCTGGCTCACCTGACCTCACAAGACGTGGTGGTCGGCGTCGGCCTGTGGCGCTACGTGCGCTCCACGGTCGAGGCCCTGGAACGCGCCAAGGCCCAGGGCGCGCGCGTCATCGCTATCACCGACAGCCTGGTGTCGCCGCTGGCCCGTCAGGCTGACTTCGCGTTCGAGGTCACGGCTGAAGGCGTCGCCCACAGTCTTTCAATTACCGCCATTGTCTCGCTGATGAATGCCCTGGTGGCAGGGGTTTCACTGCACGACCCTGCCCGCTCCACAGCATCGCTGCGGCGTGTCGACGCCGAGTTTCACGCCCGCCATCTGTTGCTAGAATAGCCCGCTCCGGGCCCATCGTGCTGCCGGCTGGGTCATCCCAATCGACGGCGTTAGGGGTTTGCTCAACCGATGTTTCACGTCACCGTCTGCGGCGCAGGCAATGCAGCGCATGTGCTGTTGCCTGTGCTGGCCGCCTCCCAGACTGTTCGCACCACGGTCTTTGCGCCGCTG
>JAAEKA010000656.1 GCA_014155705.1 Anaerolineae bacterium clx_CAG2
GGTGGGCGCGGATGATGTGCAAAGCCGCGTCACGCCCGTCAGGGGTCAGAGAAAAATCGCCGCGGGTCGCCTGTATCAGGCCATGACTCTGCATGCGGCCCAGCAGTTGAGCAGCGTCGTCAGTCGAAAGCCGCAAAGCGCCTGCCAGACTCTCCAGCGTGGGCCGGCGGCCGTGCATCTCGCACTTGTGGATGTGTTTCAGCGCGTCCTCGGTGCGCACCCGCTGGTTGACGCGGCCGGCCTCCTGCCAGCGAGCGAGCAAGCCGCGCTTAGGCCAGACGACAGCCAGCACGGCCGCCAGCAGCAGCGTACCGATGGTCAATGCGATCAATGGATTGGGCATAGCAGTCCCTTTCGCGTCTTCGCTGGCTCGGTCAGGAGACCGGCCAGAGCATCAGTGGCACAGTTCTACCGATAACTCCACGGCCAGATCGAAGGCCAGCATGCGCTGAGCGCCGTCGACGTCGACCAGCAGCGGCCCTTGGAAGGGGGATCGCTCCAGCACGGCCACCTGAGCGCCCGGGTAGAGGCCCAGCTCGCCCAGATAGCGCAGCCGGTCGGCGTCCTGGGCGTGCACCCGCGCCAGCCGGGCCGAACAGCCCGGATCTAGCTCGGTCAGGGGCAGCCCGTGCGCGGTCTCAGCCAGCCGGCCGTCGCGGTCAGGGATGGGGTCGCCATGCGGATCGAAGGCCGGATAGCCCAGTTTGCGGGCGATGGACTCCTCGACCTCTTCGCTGATGGCGTGTTCCAGCCGCTCGGCCTCGACGTGTACCTGGTCCCAGGGCATATCCAGAATATCGTGCAGAAAGAGCTCGATCAACCGGTGGTGGCGCACCATCTCCAGCGCCACCTGCTGGCCGGCTCCGGTCAACTGCACGCCGTGGTAGGGGACGTGCTCGATCAGGCCGGCCTCTGCCAGTCGCTTGACCATGTTGGTGGCCGAGGCGGGCGCTACGCCCAACGCCTGGGCGATGGCCGAGTTCGAGGCCTCCTGGCCGCGACTGACCAGCATGTAAATGGCTTTGAGATAGTCCTGGTGGGCTTGTGAGATGTCAGAAATTAACATGATCTAAGTTATAATTTAGGAATGACTAAATTCTAACTGAACTCTGGCTAATTGTCAAATTCGCAACCGGTGCGCAGCGAAACGGGCGAAATCCGTTCATAGAGCGCGAATCCGCAAGAAAAGGTTGGGCTGGCGTCGTTTAATACTGTAGAAGGGCAGATTGGCCTTTCCAGGGTTTTCAGCAGACATTGATCGACGACGAGGAGGCGATCAAATGAGCAACAAGCGTGTACGTGTTCTTCCCGTGATGGCATCGGTTCTTCTTGCCATGCTGCTGGCTGTCACCGTGGTATCGGCCCGACCGCCAGGACAGGAAGTGAGCGAGGACCTGGAACAACTGGCGCAGATTGCACCCAGCAGCACCAGAGTCGACGATGTGATTGGCGACGATGCTGACGAGCCCGGTTACACCGGCTCACGGAGTGTTGGTCAACAGGGCGGTTCGGCAGCGTCAGAGGATGCCGCCGTCGATGCGCCCAACTGGGAGGCGCTGATGGCCGGGCCGCAGCCGGACAAAACCGGCTACGGCGAAGTGGATTTGCTGCGTCTGCCCTTCCTGACCCACTACGATGGCGACGCCGGACCCTACGCCACGGCCGCCATCGCCATCGTCAATGACCCCGACAACGGCCCCAACGTCAGCTTCCATCGCTGTCTGCGATTGGACAGCACGCGGCTGGCGGCGCGCATTGTCGAGCGCCGCGGCGCCGATACGGCGCTGAAGAAGACGCCCGACGACCTGCCTGTGGCCATCTGCATCGGCCTGCCGCTACACGTGCTGCTGGCCGCCAGCATGGCCCCTGATCCTGGCGTGGACGAGCTGGCCATTGCCCAGGCCCTGGCGCCGACGCCGGTGGTCCCGTGCCTGACCAACTCTTCATTGTTCGTGCCGGCTGAGGCCGAGTTCGTGTTGGAGGGGCGTATCACCCACCACACCGTGGCCGAAGGGCCTTTCGTCGACCTGACCGAGACATGGGACATCGTGCGTCAGCAGCCAGTGATCGAGATTGACCGCATCACCCACCGCCGGGACGCGATCTACCACGCCTTATTGCCCGGCATGTTGGAACACAAGATGCTGATGGGCATGCCCAAAGAGCCCAGCATCTACGCCGCGGTCAGCCAGGTGGCGCGCTGTAGCAATGTCAGCATCACGCCTGGGGGCACGTCGTGGCTGCACGCCGTGGTGCAGATCGACAAGCAGCGCGCGGACGATGGCCGGAAGGCGGCCGAGGCCGCCTTCCGAGGCCATCCATCGCTCAAGCATGTGGTCGTGGTGGACGCAGATGTGGACCTCTACGACCCGCATGATGTGGAGTGGGCCATCGCCACTCGCTTCCAGGCCGACCGCGATCTGTTGGTGTGGGAGAACGAACCGTCATCGTCGCTGGATCCGTCAGCCATCCACGTGCCCGGCCAGAAGTCGCGCAGCGCCAAGATGGGGTTGGATGCGACCATTCCCTGGGACGAGCCGCATCGCTGCACGCGGTTGCACGAATTTCAGCGGGTCGCCCTGCCCAAGGCCGACCTAAGCGCCTACCTGTAGAGACCCGGCCTTCTTTCCACCTCTGCGCCGGTCCTTGCTCTGATGACCGGCTCAGCGCTACTGCCGCTTGTGCAGGCCGGCTGCCATAAAGCGCCCCACGCTCTCTACGGCCATCCGCCGCGGCAGCAGGCGCGTCTGGGTGGCCATGAAGGCTTTGTTGATCAAACCCGGAATGAGTACCGGGCCGTCATGCCCCAGCGTGTCCAGTGTCTCCACGGCCACCGGGTCGGCGTCGCTGATCATCCACTGGGGATAGCCGGCCAAGGCGTCGCCCTGCGTGGACATCAGGCCGGGCGCAGTCACCAGGATGTCGACGCCGCTGCCTTGTAGCTCGTACCACAGCGCCTCGCCCAGTGTCCGCTGGAAGGCTTTATTGGCGGAATACGCTCCGGTGTAGGGCGTGGCCTGCAAGCCAGCGCCAGAGGTCACAATGACGATGCCGCCCTGCGCCCGCTTGACCATCTCTCGACCGTAGGTGTGGACCAGCGCCGTGTAAGCGCGGGCATTGACGTTGAGCATGGCCAGGTGAGTGTCCAGGTCCATCTCCATGATCATCGGCGTGTCCCTGGGCGTCCACATGTGGTTGCAGACCAGAAGGCCCACGGTGATGTCGGCCGTTTGCGGCAACAGATCGTCCAGGAAGTCGTCACGCCCCAGGTCCAGCACAATCGGGCGCACCTTGATCAGGTATTTGGCGCGCAGTTCCTCGGCCCGCGCCGCCAGTTCATCGCCGGCGATGTCCACCAGCGCCAGGTTGAAGCCGCGACCGGCCAGATGGCGGGCAAAGCTATAGCCCAGCCCCTCAGCCCGTGCGGCGCCCGTCACCAACGCCCAGGGTCCGTACTGCCGCAGAAACTTGTTGCCAGGGGCGCTTTGCTCGCCGGTCTGGCGCTGTTCGCGCACCTGACGCCACACCAGTCCGGTGGCCGTTGCGGCCAGCGCGCCGCCGGCCAGCAGCGGCTTGGATATCATACGCATGGTTGGCCTCCTTATTGGCTCGCTAGTTGCGGCTGAATGTTGTAGCAGATGGCGCAGCGCCAGTCTCCGCTGGCTGAAGTGCGGATTGCGCGAGCAGCTCGCTCTGTGGTTTGCGGCGGTAGCGCAGGAGGGTTCGGCCTGGCCGGCTGGCGCCCAGCCCACGTTGTACCTGCGGGTGCGCTGTCACCAGCTCCAGGTCGAACTGCTGGAAAAGCAAGGCCGTGATGAGGGTCATCTCCATGTTGGCAAAGTTCATGCCGGTACACTTGTGCGTGCCGCCGCCAAAACCGATCAGGGCGAAGCGATCCTGTTTATCCTCGGTCCGCCCCGGCGCGTAGCGCAGCGGATCGAAGGTCTCCGGGTCATCGAAAAGCGCGGGCAGGTTATGGGCCACGTCCTGCGCCACCTGGGCCAGCCAGCCCTGGGGAATCAGGTAATCGCCCACCTCCACGTCCTGCTCCACCGTGCGCATCAGCATGTCCACCGAAGGCCGCATGCGCTCCACCTCACGCACTGCCCAACTGATATGGTCGAGCTGCATCGTGCGGCGTGGGTCGATGTGGACACCATAGGGCGCGACCTGTTGGACCTCCTGCTGCACCAGGCGCAGGTAGTCCGGATTCTGCAACAACAGGATGATGGTCCAGGCCGCCTGGCCAGCCGTGGTCTCGTGGCCGGCGAACATCAACCCCAGCAACAGGTTGACGATCAAATCCTGTTCGGCCAGCCGGCCGTCGGGATAACGCTTGTTGACCAGGTCCTGCAGGAAATCGTCGTAGCGTTCCGGATGGCGACGACGTTCGACGATCACCGGCTCCAGGATGCTCTGCAAACGGGCCTTGGCCCGGTCACGACGGACGAACTTGGGCAGCGGCAGATTGGGCGGCAGCAGCGGATCCAATCCCTTGGCCAGATCGATGTACAGGTCCCAAAACTCACGGCCTAACTGCTGATGTACCTCCCGGCCCAGGAAGCAGTTGCCGGCCACCTCCTGCACCAGGTGGGTGATCTCGCTTACCAACTCGATCTCGCCGGAGTCGCCCAACCGGTCTAGCCATACCTGGATCACCTCCTGCATCACGTCGGCATAGTGCAACATCTTCTCGCGTCGGAATGCCTCCAGCACCACCGTGCGCTGGTCGAGATAGACGTCGTGCGGCGCCAGGAAGAGCACCTCGCCGAACATGGCGCGCAGAAAGCGGTAGGGCTCCTGGATGCCCAGCGCCTTGTCGGTCTCCATGAAAAAGGTCCGGTGGTTCTCCGGCCCGATCAGGATGGCCACGTTCTGGTTGGCCAACTTGATGGCGAATGTGTTACCATGTTCCTCAAAGCCACGGCGCATCAGCGCCGTGCGGTCAGAGCGAAACTCGAGGGCATGTCCCAGCCCAGGCAGCGCGCCTGAGACAACGGGCGGTGTCGGTTTGGACATAGCTGTTTCTCCTGTCAATTTGGCATAAATATGATCTACTATGTATCATAACGTATGATACGCTCGTTGGCGTCGTTGTGCAAGTGGTGTGCAGCACAATTCGATGTTCGAGGGAAGAAATGGCAACCGACCGGCGGATTCAACGAACACGAGACCGTCTGCGTCAGGCGTTGGCGGACTTGATCCTGCAACGCAGCTACGAGTCCATCACCATCCGTGACATCACTGCGCGAGCGGACTCTGGTTACGCGACCTTCTTCCGCCATTACCGCACCAAAGACGCGCTGCTGCTGGACCTGCTCAACCGCTCCATTGAGGAGCTGGCCCGGCTGCTGCCGCCCGACGACCAGGCTGATCCTGTCGAAGAGGGCCGTATCATTTTTGCGCACGCTGCAGACAACAGCCAACTCTACCTGATCCTGCTGCGCGGCGAGGGGACCAGCAGCTTAATGGCTCAGATCGGGGCAACGGCCGAAACAGAGGTGTTGCATCGTCTTGGGGGCCGGTCAGATCCGATGGTGCCATCCGACATACTGGCCCATCATCTGGTAACCTCGATAATGACGCTAATTGGGTGGTGGCTGCAGCATGGCCGGCCCTACCCGCCCGAACGCATGGCTCACATCTACGCCAAGATGATCATGCAACCATTTCGGGATCTATCCGGCGCAAGATCATGAATCCGCTGACACTGGAATTGGTCGATTTCCTCCTGACCCCGCAGGCGCAGGTCGCGCTGCACGAACTGGCTGGCCAGGATCTGGGCGAACAGGCCAGTCTCGATCTGTTGACGCGCCTACGCCGTACATGGCCGGCTGACCGGGCCGCTGCGTTGTTGGATCAGGCCCGCCTGCGCCGCAAGGCTGGCGAAAAGTTTCCCCATCCCGAACGCTTGCTTTTCATCGACGATGCCCTGCAGCAGGCCAGCAGCCGCGCCGTGGCCGTCTACCGGGCGCAACAATTTGCGGCGGCCTTTCATGGGCCAATGATAACTGATCAGGATTTACCGGTCACCGTTGCTGACCTCGGCTGCGGCATCGGCGCGGACACCATTGCGCTGGCCGAGGCCGGGCTGCACGTGCTGGCAGTGGAGCGCGACCCCGTGCGGGCCAGGCTTGCGGCGGAGAATGTGGCGGCTTTGGGGTTGGCGTCGCGCGCGAAGGTGCTGTGCGACGACTGGCTCGTTCTCTCCCCGGGGGAGAGAAGGCCAACGGGCGCGCGCCCTCTCCTCTGGGGAGAGGACAAAATCTCCGCCGCCTTCATCGACCCCAGCCGCCGCGCGGGCGAGCAGCGCATTTTTCGTCTGGACGCGATGGAGCCGCCTATCTCGGCCGTGCTGGCGCTGCTGGAACACATCCCAACCCTGGCGATCAAAACCCTGCCAGGGATCGCCGACGAGGACATTCCACCCAACGCAGAGGTGGAGTTCATCTCCCAACGCGGGCAGATGAAAGAGGCGCTGCTACGCTTTGGCGGTCTGCATACCGGTGCAACCCGCCGGGCAACGCTGCTGCCAGGCCCGCACCACCTGGACAGCAACGCACCGCCAGGCCACGTGCCCGTCCACGCACCGCTGACCTACTTCTACGAACCTGACGCGGCCATCATGCGCGCCACACTGGTGCAGCACCTGGCCGCGCAGATCGGCGCAGCGCAGATCGATTCCACCATTGCCTATCTGACCAGCGAACGGCCGGTGCAGACGCCGTTTGCCCGATGCTGGGCGGTGCTGCGCCATGGCCCATTCCACCTCAAGACGCTCAACCGCTGGCTGCGCGAGCTGGGCGCGGGCGCAGTGGTCGTCAAAAAGCGCGGCTCAGCCATCGATCCCGACGACTTTCGCCGCCGGCTCAAGACCACGGCGGGCGGCCCAGAGGTGACCATCTTTCTGACGCGCGCCCAAGGCCGGCCCTGGATGGTCGTTGGTGAGGGGGAAGAGACTCACGGATGAGCACGAATGGCGCGGATCGAAAGAGATGTCTGAAGGTCAGGTTGGGGGTGCACAGCTACCTCTTCACGGAGTCATGGTCGGACGATGTGTTGGAGATCCTGGACACGGCGCGCGGGCTGGGGGCCGAGTTCATGGAGATCGGCGTGGGCGACGATGTGCAGTTCACGCCGCGACTGACGCGCCAGCGGGCCGAGGCGCTGGGACTGGCGCTGTGTCTGGGACCGGGCAACGTCTGGCCACTGGCATGCGACCTGTCTTCGGAGCTGGCCGAGGAGCGAGAGCTGGGGCTGGCCTGGCATCAACGACAGGTGGACCTGGCCGCTGAGCTAGGCGCCATGGCCTACGGCGGCGCGCTCTATGGCCATCCTGGCGTGGTCAAGCGCCGGATCGCGCCTCCCGAAGAGTACGAACGCATCGCCGAAGGGCTGCACCAGTTGGCCGGGTATGGACAACAGCGCGGCGTGTTGACTGTCGTCGAGCCCATGAGCCATTTTCGCACCCACATCGCCAACACCCCGCAACAGATCATGCGCCTGGTGGATAGGGCCGATCACCCCAACCTGCGGGTGGCGCTGGACACCTACCACTTGCTCACCGAGGTGCGTGACTTTCGCGCGGCTATTCTGGCCACGGCCGCCAAACTGTGGGGCCTGCACGCCTGCGAGAACGACCGCGGCGCGCCGGGCGGCGGGCTGGTGCCCTGGGACCAGGTCTTCGCTGGCCTGGCCGATAACGGCTTCGACGGTTACGTGCTGCTGGAAAGCTACAACTCCGCCCAGGGCGACTTCGCCCAGCGCCGCGGCATGTTCCACAACGTCTGTCCTGACCCCGTCGCCTTCGTGCGTCAGGGCTTTGCCTTCCTGCGCAGCCAACTTGCTCTGCGACCAGCGCAGCCTTAACGCCCCACCAATAGTCGGTCCCGCAGCCGTCCTGCGCCTTCCCAGAGCACATCGAAAAGCACGAACGACAGCAGAAACGACAACGACCGCGTCCAGCCAGGCGAAAACAGAGCTTGAAAGAGCCAGTAAGGAACTGCGTAGATCGCGTAGAGCAATGCTACCATCAGCACGGTCTTGATGAATGCGTTGCGCACGGCACGCGCCGGGAAGAAGATGTGGCCATAGACGGCCAGTGTCGAACGAAAGACCCAAAGACCGGCTCCCCCCAGCAACACCATCAACAGAAGCGTTTCCCAGTGGGCTGCAAGCCACGAAAGCAGTGGGACAACGGGCGCATTGGGAATCGACATGGCAGGATGGGTGGCAGCGAACGGATTGACTGCCAGGTCACCAGCAGACCTGGCTCATCGCGCATGGGGCGCTGGCTGCTTTGTCCTGCCCGTGCGCGGATCGACGTTCCAACGGCCAAAAGATAACCGGTGCAGCACATAGTCGAAGGTATTGCCGGCCATGTTGCCCATACGGATGGTATGCAAAGCCAACTCTATCGCTTCCATCGTCTGCGCGCCGTACAAATCGACCACGCGCTGGCGCGCCATGGGGTCGGGCCGGGCGTCGCTTTCGGCCCAATGCTGGGCGTAAAGCACAGCCGGCAGTTGCTCAGGCGGGCAGCCGTCCATCACACCGGCCGCCAGCGCGTCGGCCTCCTCGGATGGAATGCCTACAACCAGCGCCTGCCGGGCGTGGTAGTAGCTGCAATAGCGGCAGCCGTTGACCGCAGTGACGGCCAGCATCAGCCGTTCACGGAAGGCGGGATCCAGGCTGCCGCCGCGCATTACAGCGCGCATCTGGCGCGGCCGGCCCAGTGTGGCTCGCAGATCAAGCGCGAAGTCTCCTGCGCTGGGGTAAAGGCGTCGTTTGAAGCTTTTTTTCATGAGAAATCAACCCTGCTCGCCGTCCTCCGACGGCCGCACGGCCTCCAGAATGCGCCGCAGGTAGTCGTAGTTGACCCGCTGTTCGTTGATGGCGCGCTGCTCGTCGTCGGTGGAGAAAATGAACTCGCCCAGGGTCTCCAGCCCCGCGACCATGCCGGCCAGGCCGGGCGAGCGGGTGTAAAACTTGTTGCGCGGCACGAAGTAAAGCGACACCGCGCCATCCTCCCACAGAGCGATGATGTTGGCTGAGGCGGCCTCGCCGGCCCGGCGGTCCCAGTCCACAGCCAGATCAACTACCGCCTCTGTGGCCTCAGCCTTGGATCCGCGCACCTGATAAGCGGTCAGGGGATAGTCGGGGATCTGCACGACCTGGGCAGACTGGCCGCTGTGGGCGTGGCCGAACAAAGTACGCGTCGCCAACCGCGCGGCGGTCTGGATCGGGAAACTGCCATGACCGTCGGGAATCTCGAAGAAGTGGAAGTGCAGGTGCTTTTCGATGCTGGCTCCTGCGCCTGCGCCATTGTAGAAGCCGACAAAGGCGGGGAGTTGCTCGGCGATGCCGTAGAGGTCCTCGACGATGCGACAGATGCGGGCCTGCGTCTGCTCTGGGCTCTCCGTGACGTGAAAAGACTGCGGCAGGTGCTCGCCGGCCGCCATGGTCAGGTGAGTACGGGTAAAAGGGAAGGGGTTGCACAGCGCGTTGTAGGTCCGCCCGTTGACGCTGTACTGATAGTAGCCCTGCACACCGCGGTGCTGCCAGCGAATGTTGTCGATGCACAGGTAGCAAGAGGTGTCGGCGACGCCCTGCACGTGCGCGCCGCGCGGCAGAGCCTTACGACCTGCACCCTTGAAGCGCTCGGCGCGGCGCGGATTGAACTGGACGATGAAGAAGTGCTGGCCGTTGTCGCCCGGCGCGCGGTAGCGGAAATAGCTCACCTGGCTCAGGTCATCCTGGATGAAGCCGATGTCCACCTGTTGGTCGTAGAGCGCGCGCAGGGCCGCGGCCAGCCCTTGCTCTGCAGCCAGTTGATCCAGCTCGCCTTGCAAGATGGCCTGCTGCAAACCGTAGATGCGGTCATTGTGCTGGCCCATGACCGGCCGCTGGGCCGGCGCCACATAGGGGGGCAACGGGATGGATTGAAAAGTTTCCAAAAGCTTGTCGATATCTGCGTTTTGCATAGTAGTCCTTCGTAGAGCCTCCGTCTTGTCCTGTTTGCATGACCGACATTCTAGCACAGGGAGCACCAAAGCGCCCAAGCGCGAGGCGATCCTTGACACCCTCAAGACCATGGCTCTTGACGCACCTCCCTCTGTCACAGCAAGAGCGACAAAATGCGCCGCAAAACATGATCTAGATCATGGCGCGAAATGAGACAAACCGTTAGACTAATGAATGTCGCACCCAGACAGCGCCATCCTCAACGCGCTGGCCCGCTGCAGAATCCGTAATGAGCCTTGTTGGACGCCCCAAGCCACCTTGGGCGAGCTTGAGACGTCCGTTCAACCGATCTTCGCCCCCCTTCCCCAACGACGAGGAACCCTCATGAGCAAGAAGCAACAACTGATCGACGCCATTGCAGACATGCAAGAGGACGAGGCGATGCTGGTCGCCCAACAGATGCTGGACGACGGCGAGGAGCCGCAGGCGATTCTGGATGCCTGCAAGGACGCAATGGCCGTCGTCGGCCAGCGCTATGAAAAGGGCGAGTATTTCCTGCCCGAATTGGTGATCGCCGGCGACATGCTGACAGCCATCGGCGAGAAAATCAAGCCCTTATTGCAAGTCCAGACTGCTGGCGCGGCCAAACAGGGTACAGTGGTCATTGGCACAGTCAAAGGTGACATCCACGACATCGGCAAGGACATCGTGGGCTTCATGCTGGATGTCAACGGCTTCGAGGTCGTCGACCTGGGCGTGGACGTCCCGGCCAGCGACTTCGTCGCCAAGATCCACGAGGTCAAACCGCAGGTGGTGGGTCTGAGCGGCTTTCTGACCCTGGCCTTCGACCAGATGAAGGCCACGGTGGACGCCATCAGCGCGGCCGGCCTGCGCGACCAGGTTAAGATCATGATCGGCGGCGCAATCATGGACGACACCGTGCGCAACTACATCGGCGCCGACGCCTACGGGTCTGACGCCACGGCGGCCGTCAGGCTGGCTCAGGGCTGGACAGGAGGTAAGTGAGATGGAAAAATCACCAGAGCAGTTGTACCAGGAGCGTTTGCAGCGCATCAAGGACGCCGTCGCCCTGAAAACCCCCGACCAGGTGCCGGTCTTTGGGCCCTACCAGCTCTTCCCCTACCTGTACGCGGGCGTGACGCTCAAGGAAGCCATGAACGACTACGCAGCCGCACGGCGGGCCTGCCATCAGTTCCTGGACGATTTCCAACCTGACTGCGACTTCGGCCCGATTTTGGCCTACCCGGCCAAGCCCATGGATACCCTGGGACTGAAGTGGTTCAAATGGCCCGGCCATGGCCTGGACGACAACACCATCTACCAGTTCGTCGAGGGCGAATACATGACGGCCGACGAGTACGATGAATTCATCTACGATCCATCGGACTTCATGCTGACCAAGTGGGTGCCGCGCTCCTTCGAGGGGCTGAAGGGCTTCGCCGGTTTCCCCACCCAGCGGCGCATGATGTGGTCGGGCTGGATGGGGCTGGGCGCTTTCGCCAGCGACGAGATGCAGGAAAGCTTCCGCATTGCAGTCGAGGCCGGCAAGCAGGTCAACGAGTGGTGGGGATCCATCGGCCAGTACAACGACGAGGCTGTGGCCAAGGGCTTCCCCATCGCCTACGCTTCCTTCGATTGGCCCCCCTTCGACATCATCGGCGACACCCTGCGCGGCACGCGCGCCATCCTGGGCGACATCCGCCGCCGGCCGGACAAGCTCTTGCAAGCCCTGGAGATCGCCACCAAGATCTTCGTCGAGTACGGATCAGGCGCGGCCGGGGCCGACCTGCCGCTGTGCTGGATCTGGGTCCATAAGGGCACGCGCAACTTCATGTCGGACGAGCAGTTCAAGACCTTCTACTGGCCATTCCTGCGCGCGGGCATGCTGGCCCTGATCGACAAGGGCGTCATCCCGATGGTCTACTGGGAGGCCGACATCGAGAGTCGCCTCGAGCATATCGTCGACATCCCTAAAGGTAAGGCCATCTATCACATCGCCCAAACCGACATCGCCAAGGCCAAGGCCGTGCTGGGCGATACGGTGTGTATCATGGGCAATGTGCCCAACGGTCTGCTGTTGGCCGGCACCCCCGACGACGTCAAAGACTACTGCAAGATGGCCATCGATGTGGCCGGCAAGGACGGCGGCTACATCATGGACACCGCGGTGATGCTGGACGAGGCTAAGCCGGAAAACGTCAAGGCTATGTTCGAGTTCACGCGCCAATACGGCGTTTACCGATAGCAAAGCGGGAAAAGAGGGAAAGAAAGGAAATGAGGGACCCCAGTCTCCTCTTTCCCTCCCTTTCCCTCTTTTCCCTTCTTTCCTTTCTTTCCTTTCTTTCCTTTCTTTCCTTTCCATCCACTTATGTCTCACTTCCACCTCGACTTCGAACCTGTCGGCCGGCGCGGGCAGTGCCTCGCTGACCAGACGCTGCTGGACGCGGCGCGCGAGCTAGGGGTAGCGTTGACGAGCGACTGCGGCGGCCAGGGCATCTGCGGTCAGTGCCGCCTGCAGGTGGTCGAAGGACAGCTTTCGGACCTCACCTGGGCGGAGCAGGATCTGCTGACCGCCGAAGAACTGGCCGCCGGCTACCGGTTGGCCTGCACTGCCTCCCCGCTGAGCGATTGCAAGCTGGCCGTGCCGCCGGAGTCGCTCAGTGCGCCTATGCGCATCCACGTCGCCGGCATCGACGCTGATGTCGAACTGGCGCCCGCCGTGCGGCCCTACCTGGTGCAGCTTCAGCCGCCCACCCTGCATGCGCCCGTGGCCGATGCGGCCAACCTGCTGGCCCAACTGCGCGCAGTCTACGGTCTCGACGTGCAGCGCTGCGACTTGGGTGTGCTGCGCGATCTGTCTCCCAACCTGCGCGCCTGGAACTGGCGTTGCCAGGCCATCGTCCGCGGCGACGAAGTCATCGCCGTACGCCCCTTGGCCACTGATCAGAGCTCGGCGCAGGACGGGCACAGTTACGCAGTACGTGTTGCGCATCACGCCCCTCTCGGCCTCGCCGTCGACCTGGGATCCACCAGCCTGGCCGGCTATCTGGTCGACCTGGAGACAGGCGAGACGCTGGCAGCGCAAGGGGCGATGAACCCGCAGATCAGCTTTGGCGAGGACATCATCAGCCGAGTGGTGTACGCGCACAAGCATCCTGACGGCGCGCAGCAACTGCGTCAGGCTGTGCTGGACGCGCTCAACCAACTGGCCGGCAGCCTGTGCGCCGAGGCCGGCGCCGGCCGCAACGACATCCTGGACGCGGTGATCGTAGGCAACACGGCGATGCACCACCTGCTGCTGGGCTTGCCCACGCGCCAGCTCACGTCTGCGCCCTTCACGCCCACGGTGGATCAGAGTCTGGATCTGTACGCCCGCTCGGTGGGGCTGGATCTGGCCGAGGCCGCTGCGCTGCATATCCTGCCCAACATCGCCGGCTTCGTGGGCGCGGACCACGTGGCCATGCTGCTGGCTACCGAGCCTGAATGGCAAGGCCGCACCGCCATTGCGCTGGATGTGGGTACCAACACCGAGATCTCCCTGGCCCTGCCAGACGGCCGGCTGAGCAGCGTCTCCTGCGCCTCCGGGCCAGCCTTCGAGGGCTATCACATCAAGGATGGCACACGAGCACGGCCGGGCGCGGTAGAGCGGGTGCGTATCGATGGCGACGCGGTGATCATCGGCACCATCGGGGACGCACCGGCGGCCGGCATTTGCGGCTCCGGCATCCTGGATGCAGTGGCCCAGTTACGGCTGGCTGACGTGCTGAACGAGGCCGGCCGCATGGCGCTGGACGGGCACCCGCGGTTGCGCGAGCGCAACGGCGACCGTGAGTTCGTGCTGGTGGAAGCGCCGGCAGACGGCAGCGGCCGCGGCGTGAGCATCAGCCAGCACGACGTGCGCGAGATCCAACTGGCCAAGGCCTCAATTCAGACCGGCATCGAACTGCTGCTGGCCGAGCATGGCGTCGCCCTGGACGCGGTCGAGCGTTTCATCATCGCCGGAGCCTTCGGCGCCTACATCGACGTGCCCAACGCCGTGGCTATCGGCATGTTCCCCGACCTGCCAGCCGAGCGCTTTCGCCAGGTCGGCAACGCGGCTGGCGCGGGCGCCAAGCTGGCCGTCCTGTCCACAGCCATGCGACAGCACGCCCAGGCCCTGCGCAGCCGCATCACCTACCTGGAACTGGCTACCCACCCCCGCTTCGCCCGCAGCTTTGCGTATGGGTGTAGGTTGAGCAAGGTGGAGAGGTAGGGTGGTAAATTGGTGAGCCGGCGAGCATGTGATACGCTTCCCTGTCACCCTGTCACCCTGTCACCTTGTCACCTTGTCACCTTGTCACCCTGTCACCTTGTCATCTCAAGCGAGACCATCCCATGCACATCACCCACGACTTCACCCTGACCTTCGACCTGGACGAGTACATCAGCTTCCGCCGGGAGCAGTTCGCGCGACTGTTGGCGCGGCCGGGGGTGCGCGAACAGGTGGCGCAGGTCTTCGCCGAGGTGAGCGACGTAGTGCAGCCGGCCGCCTGCTACGATGTCTTCCCCATCGAGGGTTTCGTACACGACCGGGTCAGGCTGGCCGGCGGCGCGACGCTGGGCGGCGGGCCCGTCGTGGAGGTGGTGTGCGGGGCCGAGGCGCTGGCTCTGGCTGTAGTCACCGTCGGGCCAGCCGTGGATGTGCGGCTGAAGGAGATGCAGGCCACGCGTCAGCGCTTCCAGGCCCTGGTGCTGGACGAGCTGGCCTCCTGGGCGGTGGATCAGGTGCGGCAGCAACTTTACGCGCAGATGAGCACAGCGTTCCAGGCGCGCGGCTGGCGCACCAGCACCTTCCTCTCCCCCGGCGAGTCGGCCTGGAGCGTGCGCGAACAGCGCGTCCTGTTCAAGCTGCTGAATGCGAGCCAGATCGGCGTCAGCCTCAGCGACAGCTACCTGATGACCCCGCTCAAGTCGCTGTCGCTGATGTGCGGCGCGGGCAGCCAGCCGCTGGGCGTGGAGGGGCTGACCAACTGCGACTTCTGCTCGGTCAAGGAACGCTGCACCTATGCCCGCAGCGGGGGGCATGGCAAGATCCCCCTGCACAACGTCGCCTGACGCCCCATTTCACCCTGCATTAGTCGTCCTCTGCCGGCGCCCAGGCGCGCCGATTGTCGGCCTGCACGGCCATGCTGGCCTGACTGATCAGCCTGGTCAGGCTGCGCGGAGAGGTGATGCGCTGGCCTGGCGGGGCGTAACAGGCCGGCAGCGCGGTAGGCTGGCGGTTCAGCGACACGTTGAAGCAGGGGGCATATTGCTCGATCAGCCGCCGCTCGGCCGCAGGGAGGTCGTGGCCCAGGTCGGCGAACTGCTGGGCGCGTGAACTGAGCAGCTCGACCGTGGAACGCATCGACGCCGGCCAGTTGCAGTGGATGAAGCGCCCCACCATCGAGCGCCCCTTGTAGCCGTCCAGGATGTGCCGCCACACCCGGTCGAAAGCCACGTAGGACTGGCCCACGTAGAACACCACCGTGTCGTCACGGAACAAGTACAGGTCGAACGGCCGCCACTCCGGCGGGCAGCGCTGCTCGGTGAGGAGGAATTGTTTGAGCGCAATTGGGACAAAGGGGGCGAAGGGTGCCATCTGACAAATCCAGCGGTTACTTGCTGCACCAAAGGCCGCATGCCTTAACCAGCATCGACATCTTCTCAGAGGTCGGATGCTGATTTCGTCTCCCCACTCATGGCTTCATCCCATCCTTGTTGAAAGCTACCTTCAGCGGGGTCGATCTTGTCCATGGGATATGGCTCACCATCGGGCACTTGGGCCAAAGCTGCCTCATAGCTTAGTCGGCTGCCGCGTTTGGCGCGTTCCTGCAAGTAGTCTTCAGTCACAAACATCGATGTCTCTTTGACGTGCTCAGCCTGTGCATTGGCTGTAGCTGCCCGCCTCACAGTTTCAGCCAATTCCTCGTAGCTCACTGCCGCGCCACACAGGCGTTGTAATGATCTCAGGGTGATCGAGTGTTGGCTGCGCTGCCGAGCATTCAGCACGGATGTTGGCAACACATAGAACTGCCACTGACCAACATCCAGCGGATCGATGCTAGACTTATCCTGATGCGCCAACAAAGCAAAGACGTAGACGTCGGCCTGACGTTTTCGCTCTTGATTGCGCAGGTTAGTTGCCGGGTCCCAAGCCTGTGTCCTCGGGACTTGAAAAATGACCGAGGACAGCCTATCCTGATGCCAGCTTTGCACGAAGGCCGCCGATTTCACCTCCACTTTGATGCCGTCTTTCGTGCCAAGGTCGTAGGCTGCCCATTCGTTGCGCACGCCCTCAGACTGTAGGCCGAGGGCGCGTGCAACGATGTACTCCGCAAGGACGCCACGCGTGGCGTTGCTGACCAGATCCGATGTGCTCCACTGCCAGAAGCTGAGAAGATCAAAGCCAAGATCTTCGCCACTCTGGTGAAAGTGCTCGGCGCCGGCCCGGCGGTGGATTTGTATTGGACCAAGTCCGCTCGTCACGTTCTGCTCCTTGTCACAGTTCACTCGACCGCGTCCGAATCCGCTCCAGCGTCGCGGCGATGAAGCCGGCTACGGGCAGGTCGTTCTGCCGGCTGCCGTCGCGGCGGCGCAAGGA
>JAAEKA010000657.1 GCA_014155705.1 Anaerolineae bacterium clx_CAG2
TCCCTCGCCGTCAGCCAGAAGCGCGGCCGGGCCGCTGAGGCGGCGGCCCTCGTCCGCTCCCAGCGCAATCAGGCTGATGCGCTTGACGAAGTCGGCCACGCTCAGCGGGCTGGCGAAGCGGGCGGTGCCCTCGGTGGGCATGACGTGGCTGGGGCCGGCCACGTAGTCGCCCAGCACCTCGAAACTGTGCTCGCCCACGAAGATGCCGCCGGCGTTCTCGATGCGCCCCACCAACGCCCACGGATCGGCCGTCAACAGACAGAGATGCTCCGGCGCGTAGGCGTTAGCCAGCTCCACGGCCTGATCGAGGTCGGCGGTGACGACGATGCCGCCGCGGCCGGCCAACGAGGCGGCTGCGATCCCGGCGCGGCTCAGCGCCTCCAACTGGCGCCCCACCTCAACCTGCACCTGTTCGGCCAGGCCGCGCGACGGGGTCAGCAGGATGGCCGAAGCCAGCAGAGCGGGCTCGGCCTGGGCCAGCAGATCGGCGGCGGCAATGGCCGGGTCGGCCG
>JAAEKA010000658.1 GCA_014155705.1 Anaerolineae bacterium clx_CAG2
CGCCTGGGCGCAGGCGCTGCTCCAGCGCGGCCATGCATAGCCGCGTGCTGGGATGTAGCCCGGTGCCGAAGGCCATGCCAGGGTCCAGGATGACAGGCAACAACGGCCTGCCGGTCTCGTCCATCCCTTGTTCGCCCAACTCGTCCGCCTGCCATGAAGGCACAATCAGTAGGCGTTGTCCGACACGCGTGGGCCGGTAGTGGCTCTTCCAGGCGTTGGCCCAGTCCTCCTCGGCCAGCTAGCGAATTACCCGCTCAGGAATAGGGTAGAGGCGGCCCAGCAACCACAGCCCTTCTTCGATCTGGCGCTGCCGGTCGGTGTCGCCAGCCTGCAGATAGGTGCGTACTGTCACCACCGGCTCGGTCAACTCGCCGTAGGCGTCGAAGCCGCCGACCTCGATGACCGCGCCGCCCTGGCCCTCGCCTGGCCGGCTATTGAAGCGGTTGAACAGTTCAGCTACGGCCTCGGCTGCCTCGCCGTCGCACAGGACGCTGATTTCGATCCATTGCAT
>JAAEKA010000659.1 GCA_014155705.1 Anaerolineae bacterium clx_CAG2
CAGCGGCGCCGGACCAGCCCTCTCCTCAGCCACGCTCGCAGCATTTGCGGCGCAGGCCAGCACGCCAACGCCGCTTCCTGACGCCGCCATTCCACTCAAATCGATAGCCGAGCTCTCTTCGCTGCATCGTTGGACGGATTCGGCCTCAGGGACGGCTGAAGTGGCGACCAGACGCCCTAAAACGTGGGAGTATAGGACACGCCATTCTAGCACGGCTGGCAGCGGCAGCCAAACACGAAAGCGCGTCAGAGGCTTCGGAAGTCGACGGTTCATGCGGCGACTTCCGAAGCCTGCGGTGTGACGGTCCAGGGTATGCTTAACGCGAGATCGGTTTGTTACAGGAGGACGGCAGGTCAATGCGGTTGTTAGTGTTGACGTCGGTCAATTCGATCTGCACGTCGAACTCCCCCTCGAACTTGAGAGGTTCGAAGGCGCCGCTGTAGCTGCCGCTCAGCGCGACCGGATAGCCGCCGGCTGCGTCCACGTACAGGTGGATGTCCTCTGCCGACC
>JAAEKA010000066.1 GCA_014155705.1 Anaerolineae bacterium clx_CAG2
GGCGATCACCGGCACGTTTTCTGCATTGGTAGCCAGCACGAAATCGGCCGACGCCCAACCGATGCCGCCGGGCGCCGACGGAACCGAGACGGCCCACCAACGACCATCGGCGCTGCGACCGACAATCTCACCCTCATCGCCCAACCGGGCGACGCCGATCACCGGGAAGGCCGTGCCAGGCCCAGAGCGCACGTTGAGGCTCTGCGTGCCCACGACGCGGCCGGTGGGGGTGGCCGGATCAGCCGGCGGTTCGGGTAGGTCAATCTCCACGCGCCGGGTCATCATGACGGCGATGGAGTCGGCAGCCGTGCGCATCTCCAGCGTATCCCCTTCAATGCGGAAGGTGGCGGCGCTCTGCAGGGCAGCCAGGAAAGCCTGTTCCTGCTCCATGATCCCTTCTGGTTCGGCGCAGAAGCGCATGGTTGAGCCAAGCTGGCCGATCTGAATGGTGTTGCCGCCGATCGTGTAGCTACCGATGTATTGGTTGCAGCCGGCGTTGCCGCTCAGCTCGCCGTCCTCGCCAAAGAGGGCGGTAATCTCCGTGCCTTCGATGACGCCGACCACGGCCTCGCGGCCGTTGTTATACATGGTCACGTCCCAGTCAGTGCCGGACAACTCCTGCACGTCGGCCACGAAGGTAGCCAGGATCTGATTGCCGGCCAACAACGCCAACTGGCGTTCGTTAGCATTGAAGGTCGTGGTTTGAGCCAGCGCGGCCGTGTAGGCAACGGCCTGCTCCATCACACCTTCCGGCTCCGGGCACATCATCATCGTGCCGGCGGCAGGATTGATGGTCAGGTTAGCGCCGTCCTGTGCAAAAGTGGTCGTGAAGCGGTTGCAGCCGTCGCTGCCGAACGCAGAGCCGTCAGCGCCAAAGCTCAAGGTTACGGTGGTTCCTTCCAGCGGCGGTTGGCCGTTCAACGAGCTCAACACCCAGTTCGTGCCGGCCAGCTCAAACGCGGGAGGAGCGACGACCTCGGGCTCAGGAGCGGCCGTGGCAATGGCTTCCGGAGGCGCGTCGGTGGGTGCAGCGGCAGGCGAACAAGCCGCTGCCACCAGCAAGACGATCAGGAGAAGGGAGAGTTTGGAGATGTTTCTCACAGTAGTTGGGTCCTTTCTGTATGCAGTGTTTCTACTGTTTGCCTGTCTGGTCCGCTGCGCGACGCAGGAGCCGCGACGATATCGGCGCATCGGTAGACAGGCGTTGATCATTAAAGCATGCCGCGAAGACCGGCTCGCCTTTGCGGTTAGTACCCGATATCATACCTTCTAAGGCCAGACTGTTCAAAGAACTGGACTCCAATTGATGCAATCCAGCTATCAATTGACTAAAGATGTATTGGACGCCAACGGCAGGCTCCGGTCCATCCATGGCAGCGATTCTTCCAGAGTATAGCAGCGCCGTTGCTGGCGTTCAACCCCCGAAAGGGAGAAAAAACGACGTATCTCGGCAACTGCCTAGAGGACATCAGTTTAGAGTCGCACCGGGTAGCCAGGCCCCAGCGGGATGCCCAACACGAACCAGAGGATGAGGAAGAGCAGCCAGGCGACGAGCACGACGGTTGCGATCGGCAGCATCAGCGCCACCAGCGACCCGACGCCTGAGTTCTTCTGATAGCGCTGGGCGAAGGCGACAATCACCGGGAAGTAGACCATCAACGGTGTGAGGGTGTTGATGGGCGAGTCGCCGACGCGGTAGGCGGCGAACACGGTCTGCGCGGGCACGCCCAGCCGGATGAAGAGCGGCACGAAGATGGGCGCGAAGATCGCCCACTTGGCCAGCGAGCCCGGCATGATGAAGTCCAGCACCACGATCACCAGCACGAAGCCGATCAACAGCGGGATCGCCGGAATGCCAGCCTGTCCCAGCCATTCAGCCAGCACCGTGGCGATGAGCGCCGGCAGGTTGGAGTAGTTGAAGTAGGCAATGAACTGGCTGATCATCAGCAGCATGAAGATCAGGCCGCCCAAGCCGGCGAAGGTCTTGACCACTGCGGCTATCACGTCGTTAGCGCTTTTATACTTGCCCACGGCAGAGCCATAAGCCACGCCGGGGACGAAGAAGCATAGCATGACGATAAACAGCAGGCTTTGCATGAAGGGAGTCTGGCCGATGATCGCGCCGGTGTCAGGATCGCGCAGCGGCGCGCCTGGCGGCAGGGTGGCCAGCAGGACGACGCCCAGCACGGCGAGGAAGGCTATGCCGGCCCGACGCAGCCCGAGGGCTTCCAGCTCGGGCTCGACTTCGTCGGCCGCGGCGGCCTGATCGGGATCGCCTGCCTGCGTTGGGTCGTACTTGCCCAGGCGCGGCTCGACGACGCGCACGATGACGAACCCGATGACCACCGTCAGAAAGAGAGCTGAGACGGCCTGGAAGAAGTAATCAGCCGTGATAGAGATCGGCGCGCCGCCGGCCAGCGCGATGGACTCATTGGTGATCTCGAACAGCATGGCGTCGTTCGGCGTTGGGATCAGGTTGGCCATGAAGGCTGCGGCGACGCCGCCGAAGCCGGCCGCCAGGCCGGCAATCGGGTGTCGCCCGACGGCCAGGAAGGCTGCCGCGCCCAGCGGGATCAGGATCAGGTAGCCTGCGTCCGACGCCACGCTGGCCAACACGCCGATGAAGACGATGAGGTAGGCGATCAGCGGCCGCGGGGCAACTTTGACCAGCTTGCGGATCAGGGCGGCCATCAGCCCGGCCACCTCAGCCGCGCCCGCGCCCATCATGGCGATGAGCGTCACGGCCAGCGCGCCGAAGGCCTGGAAGTTCGGGACAAAGGAGGTGAACAGGAAACGGATGCCATCGATGCTCAGCAGGCTGTTGATGGTGATGGTTTGTTCCTGGATGACGAACTCAACATCGCCAATACCCGCGCCTGAGAGCGTATACTCGCTGACATCTTCATAGAAGTCGGGCGTCACCTCCACCGGCACCGGCACAGCGACCTGTTCAGTGACGCTGACGCCGAAAAGCGACAGGATAGCTGAGAGGACAATCACACCGATCATCAGATAGAAGAACATGAGCACCGGATGAGGCACCTTGTTGCCAACCCGTTCGACGGTGTTCAGCAACTTGTCCATAAATGAGGGGCCGCTTGGCTCTACAGCAGGTTTCGCTGTCATTTCAGCCTCCATGTCAAGGGGCAAGGTTGCCATCTTTTCTGAAAGATGGCAACCTTCGCAGTCTTATATCGCATCCGTCCAGTCGACGGCTGCGCCTGTATTGGCGAGGTCGGATCGACGGTGATGTCGATCTGGACATGGCGCAGGAAGCGCTCTTCGAGCCCGTACAGAAATGCGCTGTTCATCCGTGCGTTGTCCTTTCCCGTGGAGGGCAGAGTAACACGTAACACGTAACACGTAACCCGGAATCTCGGACACGACTCCCGTTTGTCCGGGTTACGAGTTACGAGTTACAAGTTACGTATTACGTGTTACGTATCACGTTCGCCAGCTCTTCCAGATAGACGATGGTCGTCTCGATGCCGCGCTGGAACATCTCCAGGCTGAAGCGCTCGTTGGGCGAGTGCAGGCCGTCGTCGGCCAGGCCGAAGCCCATCAGCACCACCGGGATGCCCATCAGGTCGGCGATGTCGGCCACCACCGGAATGCTGCCGCCGCCGCGGGTGAAGATCGGCTGCGCGCCCCAGCCGGCGACGTAAGCGCGCTCCGCCGCCTGCATGGCCGGGCTGTCGAAGGGGAAAAGCGCCGGCTTGCCGGTAGTGAGGAGCCGCACCTCGACGGTGACGGTGGGCGGGGCCAGCGACTCGATGTACGCCTTAAGCTGCTGAAAGATCTTGTGCGGGTCCTGGTTGCCCACCAGCCGGCAGCTCAGCTTGCAGCCCGCCTTGGCCGGCACGATGGTCTTGGGGCCGGGGCCTGACCAGCCGCTCCACAGGCCGTTGACGTCCAGCGTGGGCCGCGCGGCGATGCGCTCGCGAATGTTATAGGCCGCGTCGCCCCAGACAGCCGGCACACCGGTGGAGGCTTTGTACTGCGCCTCGCTCAGGTCGGTCTTGGCGATCATTTCCCGCTCGGCCTCGGTCAGCGGGACGACGTCGTCATAGAAGCCAGGCACGGCGATGGAATTGTCGTCGTTAAACATCCGGGCCAGGATCTGTGACAGCGCCAGCGCCGGGTTGTGTACCGCGCCGCCCCACAGGCCGCTGTGCAGGTCGTCGCGCGGGCCGCGCACCTCGACCTCGATATAGGTCATGCCGCGCAGGCTGTGCAGGATGGCCGGCTCCTCGATGGTGCGCATGGAGGTATCGCTGATCACGGCCACATCGGCCTGCAGCAACTCCAGGTGCTCCACGATGAAAGGTTTCAGGTTGGGCGACGAGACCTCCTCCTCACCCTCGATCAGAAACTTAAGGTTGACGGGGGCAGCGCCGCTGGTCTGGAGGTAGGACTCCAGCGCCTTGACGTGGACGAACAACTGGCCCTTGTCGTCGGTGGCGCCGCGGGCGTAGATCTTGCCGTCGCGCACCAGCGGCTCGAAGGGATCGCTGTCCCAGCCGTCGGCCAGCTCGGCCGGCACCACGTCGTAATGGCCGTAGACCAGCACCGTGGGCTTGTCCGGCCCTGCGCCCAGCCACTGGCCATAGACCACCGGATGGCCGGCCGTCTCCATGACCTCGACCTGGTCCAGGCCCAGGCCGGCCATGTGCTCAGCCAGCCACTCGGCCATGCGCCGCACGTCGCCGGCGTGGGCCGGGTCGCCGCTGAGGCTGGGGATGCGCAGCATGGCTTTCAGTTCGTCAAGAAACTTGTCGCTGTTCGCGCGCGAGTAGGCGCGCGCCGCATCGCTTACTTGAGTCATGGTATGTCCTCCGATTGATTGCAGATACCTGCACAATCCGGCGGATTGTGCTACAAGGTTGTTCTGCGCCCTGTACCGCAATCCGCTGGATTGCGCTGCAGGGTTGTTTTGCGCCCTGTACCGCAATCCGCTGGATTGCGCTGCAGGGTTGTTTTGCGCCCTGTACCGCAATCCGCTGGATTGCGCTGCAGGGTTGTTCTGCCCGTCTTATGCTTTGGGTATAGCTTCACCCGGCGGATGGTCCTGGATCAGGTCGTCGACCGAAAGTTCAACGGGTGTGTAGCCAGGCAGCCGCAAC
>JAAEKA010000660.1 GCA_014155705.1 Anaerolineae bacterium clx_CAG2
AGCCAGCGAGAAGCCCGTGGCCAGCAACACGCTCTGCAACGTCACCACCGCCGTCAGATCACTCTGCAGACTCGAGATCAGCACTGCGCCCGCCCAGCCCAGGCCAATGCCAATCAGCCCACCGATCAGCGAGAGCACCATGGCCTCGATCAGGAACTGGAGCAGGATGTCCTGACGCCGCGCCCCCACGGCCTTGCGGATGCCGATTTCGCGTGTGCGTTCTGTCACCGACACCAGCATGATGTTCATGATGCCGATGCCGCCCACCAGCAGCGAGATGGCCGCAATCGCGCCCAGGAAGAGCGTGATGACGCCGGTGATCTGGCCAAAGATGGCCACCAGGTCAGCCTGATTGATGACAGTGAAGTCGTCTTCGCCCCGGAACTGGATGTTGTGCCGCTCGCGCAGCACCTCTTCGATCTGCTGGCGCGCGATATCCATGCGATCTTCGGAGCTCACCTGGGTGTAGATCACCGACAACAGCGGCTCGCCGCGCGAGTTGCGCAGGTC
>JAAEKA010000661.1 GCA_014155705.1 Anaerolineae bacterium clx_CAG2
TAGGGATAGACCGAGGCGATCAGGGCGTCGCGGTCGATACAGTGGGAGATGGCCTGACGGACTTTGGGATCGCTCAGGATCGGGTGGGGGGTGGTGTAATCTTCGGTCGCCACTTCGACGACTTCGGTCACGACCTGCTCGACGATCTTCTCGACCTCGACCTCGACCGTCTGCACGACTTCGACTTCCTTCACCTGCTCGACAATCCGGGTCACTTCCTGCTGGACCACCTGGGCCTCAGGCTGCGGGCATGCGGCCAGGACCATCGAAGCGATGACCAAAACGGCCACCAGAGAGACTAGCTTGAGATTCTTCATCTTTTCTCCTCCGAGACGGGATGTAAGTTGATGCGCGCCACCAGTTGGATCAGACGTACGCGTTGCGGAACTCCGCCAGGGTTGCTTGGTCCAGTACGACGCCGGCCAGCGTACAGCGGTCGCCGGCCAGGCTGACGACTTCCAGGCGGCAGAGTTGAGTGCGGGTGTCGGCCTGGGCCTGAGTGAAATCGGC
>JAAEKA010000662.1 GCA_014155705.1 Anaerolineae bacterium clx_CAG2
AGACGAAGCGCTGCACGCCTGCCTCCTGTGCAGCCTGCAAGAGCCAACCGGTGGCTGCCACGTTGACAATCCATGCCTGCTGCTCGCTGAGACCGGTCCCGCCCGTCCAGGCGGCCGTGTGTAGCACCGCATCGCAGCCCTGTATGGCGTCGTTCAAATCGGCGCGTTGCGCCAGGTCTGCCTGCACGATCTGTGCGCCCTGCGCGGCCAGCCATGCGGCTTCGTCCGGCCGCCGCGCCAGGCCGCGTACGGCTGCCCCTTCTGCCAGCAAGCGTTCGGCCAAGTGACTCCCGATAAAACCGCTGATTCCAGTGATTAAAATCCGCAAGGGATGGCGTCCTCGGTCTCGCCTGTGGCCGTCATCAACGTTTCGAGCAAGTCGCTGGTGGTGATGATGCCAACCAGATGAGACTGGTCAACGACCGGCAGTCCGCCGATTTTGTGTTCTACCAGCAGACGCGCCGCCTCGGAGATAGGAGTATCAGGCGACAGGCTGTGGACCTCGCGGTTCATCACATTGGCCACCGGGATGTGGTGCCAGAGAAAGTTGTCCTGACTGGGATCCCTGAGGATCGAGGCCAGGCCGGTGATACGTCGCAGGTCGCCGCTGGTGACGATGCCCACCAGCACGCCGTTTTCCACTACCGGCAAGCGGCGCAGTTGTCCCTGGCGCATCAGGCGGATAGCAGTTGCAATGCTGTTTTGGGGTTCGATGGTGACCACATCGGTGGTCATGATGTCGGCAACACTTGTGATCAAAGCACACCTCGATCTACGCAGTCGGCAACCACGACTGTCCGGCCGGCGCCAGTTATCTGCGTGCATATACTCCCCAGTTTACTCCGAAAACGGCGATCAGAGTATGCGTTAGATCATATTTTCCCGCCCAATTTTGGCGAATTTTCGCCTGCGAGGCAATAGGCTTTGCGGCGCCGGGCAGGCTGGAAGCGCAAGTCAGCGTCAGGCCGCAGTCTCACCGGGCGGCGACCATGTCGCACACCAGGTCGCTGTCTGAGACAACCGCGATCGGCCGCAAACCATCTTCTTCCTGGCGCACCACGACAACGCGGTGGATGTGTCGACCCAGCAGCAGTTGGGCCGCATCTGACATGAGCGTGTCAGGCAAGACCCAGATGACTTCGCGGGTCATGAATCGCTCCACCGGTTCCACGCGCCAGTCGTACGACTCCAGATAGGCGCGCAGCAGGTCGCTGCGGGAGATGACGCCAGACAGATAGCCCTGTTCATCAGTCACTACCAGGGCGCTGATGTCGTCGTCGGCGATGCGTTGGGCGATCTTCTCCAATGGGTCTGAACCCTTACAGCTCACAATGCCTAATCGCTTTGCCTCTAGTACGGTGCGTGTTTTCATGGATTGCCTCCTGGGGCCACTGGCCGGCGCTTTAGTCCAACGAAGTGACACGTTGGCTCAGGGCTGCAGAGATGTCCTGTCCACAGGTGATCAGATGGGTGGGAATGCCGCTTGCCAGCAGATCGGCCAGGGTGTCCTGATGGCTGGGTGCGTCGCCGAAGGTATTCGCTCCCAGCAGCACAGCCAGATCATGCACGCCGCGCCGCCGTATGTCACGCATCGCCGCGACCCACATGTGGTCGGTGGCAGGCGAAATGGCCACCAGCGTTGTGTGGCGCGGCAAGTGTTCCATCTCAGCGGTCAACACCCGGGCAAAGGGAATGCGGCCCGTGGCGTTGACCACGGCCAGTGTCTCCAGAATCTTGGTGAGTTGCCGCTCGCCACGGTCGGCCTGGATCAACTCACGATGGCCGCTGTGCGCTATGAAACCCACCGATCGATCTTCCAACAGAAAATGGCGAGCCAGGCTGGCAGCGGCTGTCACTGCATATTCAATGGTGCTGGGGGGTAGTTGCAGCGCCAGTTTCTCCGGGCGCACAAAGGCAGGACCCACCTCTTGCACGGGCGGCGTCCAGAGCGCTCCCACGTGGACAGCCTGGTCCAGGTCCAGCATGATCCACACGTCGGCCGTAGGGTCCAGCTCGAACTCCTTGACGATCAGCCGGCCGGTGCGCGCCGTGGAGCGCCAGTGGATGCGGTTGAAGCTGTCGCCGGGCACGTAGTCGCGCACGGTAGAGACGTTGGTGGTTACGTAGTGGGTGCGGCGGCGCATGGCGTCACCGCCTGGCAGCATGCCCATCGGCGGTGTGAATCCAGGCAACTCCAGCGTGGCCGGATAGACGATCATTACTGAGGTGGCCGGCAGTTGGCGTTGGCGAGGAAACAGCCCCAGCGGGTCGCTGCTGGTCAGAGTCATCGGTCCCAGGCGGAAGCGGCCGCGGCGCAGGCAATAGGTGCGCACCATCCAACGGCGCTTACGACGCGGGCCGATAGAGCTCAACACGCGGCTGGCGTCATGCTGGGGCAGGTCGGAGTGGTCGCGCACCTCCAGCCACAGCTTGGGCAGGCGGCCGCTGTTGGTCACCTCGAACTGCTCCTCGGCCACGCGGCCGACCTGGGAACGGCGCGAACGGGTGTAGCGGCCGATGCGCACCCATTTCAGGTTCAGCCATGACCAGACAAAAGAGATGACCACGATGCCGGTCATCAGGTATGCGACTGACCATGCCACACTGCTGTTGCGCTCCGCGCCCAACAGGGCAAAGGCCAGCGATAGCAGCCATAGAACAATAAACCACCACGAGCGACGCATGGGGTGTCATCCTGGAGCGCGGTGTGTCACCACCCGCGTTCCCTTACCTGGCGCGAACCCGGGTGCCTGGCACCGGCACCGAGTCGAGAATCTCACCCAGCACAGCCCGCGGATCGACATTCTTGATGCGGGCCGAGGGGCTGACGATCAAACGATGAGCCAGTGTTGATTCGGCCATGACCTTGACGTCGTCAGGGATCACGTAGTCACGATCGCGCACAGCCGCATGGGCGCGGCTGGTTTTGTAGAGCGCCAAAGAACCGCGCGGGCTGGCCCCCAAATAGATGTCAGGGTGCTTGCGGGTGGCGTTCGACAAAGTAACGATATACTCCTTGATCAGCTCGTCCACGTAGACGTCAGTCACGGCCCGTTGGGCTTCCACCAGCTCTGCGGCGCTGACCACCTGTTCCAATGCGCCGATTGGGTGCTGCTGGCGTTGCGAGTCGAGAATGCGCATCTCCTCATGCGGCTGGGGATAGCCCAGCGTGATGCGCATCATGAAGCGGTCAAGCTGCGCCTCAGGCAGGGGAAACGTGCCCTCGTACTCGATGGGGTTCTGGGTGGCCAGCACCAGGAAGGGTTTCTCCATCGGATAAGTGGTGCCGTCCACTGTCACCTGGCGCTCCTCCATCGCCTCCAGCAGCGCCGACTGCGTTTTGGGTGTGGCGCGGTTGATTTCGTCGGTCAGGACGATCTGGGTCATGATGGGGCCGGGCCGAAACTCGAATTCCATCGTCTTCTGATTGAAGACCGAGACGCCGGTGACATCTGAGGGCAGCATGTCGGGGGTGAACTGAATGCGGCGAAAGTCACAACCGATCGAGCGGGAGATGGCTCGCGCCAGCATGGTCTTGCCCACCCCGGGCACGTCTTCAATCAGCAGATGGCCTTCGCACAGCAGCGCCAGCAGAGTTGTCTGTACCTCGCTGCGTTTGCCGATGATCACATTTTCTACGTTGTCACAGATGCGGTCGGCAACGTTTTTGACTATCGAAACGTCGGGCATGACGATTTATGACCTCCACGAACAAGCTGTTACAAGTCTAGCATCCCGATTATACCCTGACTGTAGCTGAACGGGCAATTGACACGGGTGTATTCAAAATCGGACGGTTTGCAGCAAAGTGGGTGTGATTTTCGACGCCGACTACCTGGCTTGAACAGCGCAAACCCGGTTTCTGCTGGCCACCAGTTTGGCTTTGCGGCGCATACACCTACTATGCTATAATCTCGCCATGGCTGAACGAATTCTTGTGGTGGAAGATGACCCGCGTATGGCAGACCTGTTGCGTCGCGGCCTGATATTCGAGGGCTACCAGGTGGAACTGGTGGGCGATGGCGAGACTGGACTGCAAACAGCGCGCAAGGAAATGCCCGATCTGGTGGTGCTGGACTTGATGTTGCCCGGCGAATTGGATGGGCTGGAGGTATGCCGGCGGCTGCGCGCGGCCAGCGATGTGCCTATTCTGGTGTTGACTGCACGCGGCACGCTGGGCGACAAGGTGGCGGGCCTGGACAGCGGCGCCGACGACTACCTGGTCAAGGCCGATTTTCACTTCGAGGAATTGGTGGCGCGCATCCGCGCGTTGCTGCGCCGCCGCCAGCCGCCAGTGCGCCAAGAGGTGTTGCGCTTCGCCGACCTGACCCTCTCCCCTGCCAGCCGTGAAGCCACGCGCGGGGAGCGTCGCATCGAGCTGACCGCCAAGGAGTTCGACGTGCTGGAGTTGTTCATGCGCAACCCGCGCCAAGTGTTGACGCGCGATGTGATCTACGACCGCATCTGGAACTACGATTTTGGCGGCGAAAGCAATATCATTGAGGTCTATATTCGTTATCTGCGCGCCAAGCTGGAGCAGGAAGGCGAGCCGCGTTTGCTGCACACCGTGCGTGGGGTGGGCTACGTGCTGCGCGAGGAGTGACCGCCTGTCGCTGGTTGAAAAGGCGCCTGCGTCATTAGCAGAACCGATGATAACTGCCCAGCCACAAGTCTGGAACCCCCGTTTTTTTGTGCGTTGCCAACGTCCTTGGCTGCGCCCCCCCCCCCACATGGCGCCAGGGTCTGGGGCTGTGGGACAAAACGCCGGGTTCTGATGTCACGTCTGAGCAAGTAGCCCTTTATCAGACTCTCATGCTGGCATAAGCTGCGCTTAAGCTTGACGATGCACAGTTAGTATGTGTCACCACGTTTTCTTTCCACAACCCCACCCATGACCCTGCGTTTTCGGCTGACCTTCTGGTATACGGTCCTGCTGGCTATTGTTTTGCTCATTTTTGCCCTCGGCTTTCACATGGTGGTGGCGCAAGCGCTGTACAACGAGGTGGATGACACCATCCGCAGCCAGGCTGAGCAAGTCGTGGCCGTCTTTGAGGTCAACATCGACCCTATGCGCAGCCGGCTTCCCACCACAGCCATCGTCTTTGCTTCGCAGGTATTCGCTCAGGCCACCTCGGTTGAAGGCGTTGTCATCGATACCTCACCCAGCCTGGGCGAGGAGAAACTTGCCCTGCCCGACACCGCTTTGCAGCAAAACTTGCAAGGGGAAGCCGGATTCTATGATTGGCTGAGCGGCGGGGCGACGATGCGGGTTTACAGTGCGCCTGTGCGCTCGCCTGATGGCACTGTGGTAGCCACTGTGCAGGTGGCCCAGTCGCTGGATGCTATCAACTCCATGCTGCAAGTGGCGCGTCTGGCGCTGCTGATCGGGGGGGGCATTGCGGTGGCGCTGGCCGCTCTCGGCGGCGCGATCATCTCTGGCACCGCTCTACGCCCCCTCAACCAGATTGCGGACACTGCCAGCCGCATTGCCCGGGCTGAAGACCTGGACCAACGCATCGAAGGCGCTTATCCCGACGACGAAGTGGGGCAACTGGCCGACACCTTCAACGAGATGATGGAGCGCTTGCAGGATCTGTTCAACACCCAGCAGCGATTGGTGGCCGATGTGTCGCACGAGCTGCGCACGCCGCTGGCTACCATCCAGGGCAACGTCGATCTTTTGCGCCGCGGCGCAGCCAGCGATCCTGCTATGTTGGGCGAGGGACTGGAAGCTATCGGTCAGGAGGTAGCCCGCATGAGCCGGCTGGTGCGCGACCTGCTTTTGCTGGCCGAGGCTGACGCAGGTGTGCAGCTCACCCTCAAGCCCGTGGAACTGGACACCCTGCTGCTGGAGGTATACCGCGAGGCGCTGCTGATGGCCAATGGGCGAGTCAAGGTACGGCTGGGCCATGAAGATCAGGCCCAAGTGCAGGGCGATGCCGACCGGCTCAAGCAGTTGCTGCTCAATCTGCTCAGCAACGCCATCGCCTATACCCCGCCGGACGGCACCGTCACGTTGAGTCTGCACTGCCGGCCCGACGGGTGGGTGAGGGTTACGGTGACGGACACGGGCATCGGCATTGCGCCCGAGGACCAGCCGCAGATCTTCGATCGCTTCTGGCGGGTAGATCGCGCACGTACCCGCGCGGCCGGCGGCAGCGGGCTTGGCCTGAGCATTGCTAAGTCGATTGCCGAGGCGCACGGGGGAACCATCGCCGTGGATAGCGAGCCGGGCAAAGGCTCGACTTTCGAGGTATTGCTGCCGCAATCTCTCACGGCCAACGCCAATGTTTGGCAAGGGTAGGGATTTCACCACAGTGCTGTTGGTTGAGTAGACTTCTGTGCGGTGTCGGAACCCAGCCGGCCATCTTCTCCTGTGGTTTCGTTAGCCTGCCGTCTTGACAGCCTCTCTGGTCTGGGTATAATCATGTCTGTCAGCTTGGTGTCTCAGGCTGGTTTTCCAGGGACGGCGTGAGCACAGTCTCGCATCTACCCACTGCATAAGAGAGGCAAGTTACGAAACTAACGACCTTGAAGCCACTCATCCTACACCGGTAGTTTCAAGCAGCCTCACTTGCGCATGCAGTGGGGCATTTGTTTGTTAGCGAATGGCGATGAATTAGGACTGTCAGTCCTAAGCGGATTTTTATCCAAATCAAGGAGGTACGACTTAGAAATGGCCAATGTCGAACTCAGATCCGGCGAATCTCAGGAGCAACTGCTCAAGCGCTTTCGCAAGGAAGTGACTAAGAGTCGGGTGTTGTCGACCGCGCGCAAAAAGCGTTGGTTCACACCGCCCAGCGAAGTACGCCGTATCAAGAAACAAAAAGCCGTCCGCAAGGCGCGCCAGGCTCAGCGCAAGCGCGACAGAATGGCGGACTGATGCCGTTGTCCGGCACACAAAGCACGTTGACACAACCCAATTCGTTTCATAGCCACGTTTGGAAGGAGGTGATGGCGAATGGCTGAGTCCAAGGACGATAAGCTGATTCTCGAAGGTAAGATCATCGAAGCGCTGCCCAACACGACGTTTCGGGTCGAGCTCGAGAACGGCCACGCAGTCCTGGCCTATCTGTCCGGCAAGATGCGCAAGCACTATATCCGCGTCTTGCTCGGCGACGCTGTACGTGTCGAATTGTCGCCATATGACCTCACGCGCGGGCGAATAGTCTACCGCCACAGGGCGCCCCAGGCCCGGGCCTAGCTTTCCAGACGTGTTTGCATAGCTGGCTGAGGTTGCCTCCTGGCTAAACCAGCGCGACAGCACTCATAGGGAACACGGAAACGGCTCTTCCTGTCAGGAAGAGCCGTTTCCGTGTTTAAGGAGAGGCTACATGCCGGTTGGCAGATCGATGAACACCGTCTCCAACCCAAATTTGCCGTTGAGGTGCCTGCCCAGCGCCTTCAGCCCTACCGTCTCCGTGGCATAGTGGCCAGCGAAGAGGACGTTCATGCCCTGCTCCTGCGCCTCGTAGAAGTGGGCGTGGGAAGTCTCGCCGGTAATGAAGGTGTCGGCGCCCAGCGCTGCAGCCTCTTTGACGTAGCTCACGCCGCCGCCGGACACAACGGCCACCCGTCGCACCAGTGCAGGACCGTGGGCCAGCGTGCGCGGCTCGACGCCCAGCCGCGCCTTGATCGCGGCCGCCAGCGCCTCTACCGTTGTCCCGTCGGGGGCTGCCGCAATGACGCCTATGTCGGTGCCTTTGACGTTACAGAACCAGCTCTCCACGGTCAACTCCAGCAGACGGGCTAGTTCCACGTTGTTGCCCACCTCGGGATGCGCATCCAGGGGCAAATGGGCCGCGTACAGGCTGAGGTTGGCCTGCAGCAGGCGAGCCACTTTGCGTCCAAACGCGCCGCGGATCAGCTCCTGCGTGCCCCAAAACAGGCCGTGATGCACCAGTTGCATCTGAGCGCCCACCTTGACGGCCGCGTCGATGCAGGGCTGGCCCGCATCCACGGTAAAGACGATACGCGTCACCTCGCTGGCGCCTTCCACCTGCAGACCCTGTGGGCCGTAGTCGGGGATCGCATCGATCCTGAGATAACGATCCAGATAACGAACTAATTCATCGCGTTGCATAGCTCCGTCTCCAGGTTGCGTTGAGGAATGGATTACGAGTCGGTAGCCAACGGCGTCCGCCGTCGCGGGAGCGGGCGATCATCGCCGGTGAACTCGGTGGATGTAGCGACCGGCGTATCCGGAGCCGCGTCGACCGAAGCTGGGCGTCCTGAGTTGGCTGCGCCCTCTCGTTGGCCCAGCGGCGTCTCCGGTTGGCCAATCTGTCTCTGCAAGCGCAGCGTGATGCCCAGCACCACGACGATGGCCAGGCTGATGCCCACCAGCATCTGGGGGATGCCAATCCAGTCGGCCAGAGCGCCGATGGCCAGCATGGGGGGAATGCCGACCAGGTTGTTGAGCATAAACTGCACCGAAAAGACGCGGCCGCGCAATTGATCGGGCGTGTGTTCCTGCAGGAGCGTCTGGGACACGATGTTGACGGTCGACATAGCCAGGCCCAGCAAGAGGCTGAGGGCCACAGTAGAAAGGATCAACGCCGCGCTGATCACAGGCAGGTCCATCATCGAGGCATCCAGCACCAGGCGCTGGTTGGTGACCTGAAAGCGCCAGGCCAGCACGCCAAAGAGTGCATAACCAAAGATCATCGCCGCCAGCCCGCCGCGCACCAGCCTTTGTTTGGGCGCTCGCCCGCTCCAGCGTCCCAGAAGCACGGCCGCCAGCAGCATGCCCAGGCCGGCCGGCGCAAAGACGATGATCGCATCTTCCGGCGACAGGTGGAATACACGGGCAGCGATGCCAGGAGCCAGCATTGCCAGCACCATCACAAGGCTGGCGATCAGGGTCAGGTGAATCATGCTGGTCAGCACGAAGCGATCCCGCGCGACAAAAGAAGCTCCCTCTTTCAACTCCAGTTTGGCCCGCTGCCAACCGCTCTGAGCGTTCTGGTGTTGGGTTCCTGGCTCGTCGCGCGGCAGCCCGCTCAGCAGCAGAGCGGCGATGCCATACAGAATGGCCACCACCACAAAGGCCGCATCGATGCCGATCAGCTTAACCGCCAAGGGGCCGAGGATGATCAGCCCGATGACTTGCGACAGCGCCAGAGTCAGATTGAAGAGCGAGTTGGCTGCCAGCAGTTGGCTGCGGCCCACCACCAGAGGAAGCATCGCTGCATGGGCCGGATTGAAGAACTGGCCAACAGTCGACATCACGAAGGTCAGCGTATAGAGCGCCAGCAAGACCCAGCCGTTGTTATGGTCAGGAGCCAGCCGCAGCAGCACCAGGTAGCTTAGGACCAGCAGCACCCGCAGCGCATTGGACGCAACCAGTACGTATTTTTTCGGCCAGCGATCGATGATTACCCCGCTGATAGGTGCAAAGATCACGCCTGGCAACGTAAAGGAAAGAATGATCAGGGCCAGATGAATGCTGGAGCCGGTGAGTCGCTCGACCAGCACAATCAACACGAAGTTGACTGTGTTCTGTGAGATCTGTGACAGCCACTGCCCGGTCCATAGCCGTTGAAACGAGCGGTTGGCCAGGACAGGCCAGAAGCCCTGAGAGGTGTTGACAATAGCCATGATGGTGTGATCGTGTCTTGCCTGACCGGTTCTGCAATCAAGCGGCATTATAGCATCGCTTGACGAAAAAACAAGCGCCATCCGCCCAGCATCAGCGATTTTTGTACGATCACAAAAACCGCCAGACAACAATTTCCCCGGGCCAAATGCACCCAGGGGAAGCAGCTAAGCCGCAGGCGGCGGCAAGTTGGCGTGCGGCGCTGCACCGCTGGCCGGGTCGCCTCTGCGCACAAAGGTCTTGACGCGCTTCTCGAACTCGCGGCGCGTGAGCAGCACGCGGCGGCGGCACGTCGTGCAGTGCAGGCCGATGTCAGCGCCCAGCCGCACCACGTCCCACTCGTAGCCGCCGCAGGGATGCGGCTTGCGCAACCGCACCACGTCGCCAAGACGAATTTCGATGCTCATGGTCACTATTGTAGCACGTTCATGCTTTTATGGCAACAAAATTTCCGCGCTGCTGCTTTGGACAGCTCTGGCCTGCACGGGCTATAATGACAGACGGCAAGTCTGATCCAATTCAGGAGTTCTGCGTGCTCAAGTTGTCTATACCCAGGGCGATGTCTTTCTTGCTGGTTGTGTGGCTGGCAGGCTGCGCCCGCGTCGCTGTGCGCCTTCTTGACCAGTCTGGCGCGTCAGTGCTACACTATGAGCAACTTCCATGACACCATCATCACCTCCTCCCCGGCGCCGTTGGCGCGATTATACCTGGCGCGGTCCTAGCGGCCGCTGGCTGGCTTTCGTATCTCTGCTGGTCATTCTGGCGTTGAGCGGACTGCTGGTGGCCGCGCTGGCCGGCTTCGGCCGCGGCATGGCCGACCGGCAGGCGGCCGCCGAAGCGGAAATTAGCCAGCGGCTGACCGCAGGCATCCAGCAGATGCAGGCTGGCAACGCCGAGCTGGCTGCGGCCGAGTTTCAGCAGGTCTTGCAGCTCGACCCGGCCAACGTCGCAGCCAGCGGCTACCTGCAGGAATTGCAGATCAGCGCCAGTCCGGGGCCGACGCCTTCGGTCGCGCCGCTGTTGTTGGTGCCCCCTGAAGGGGCTCCCTCATTGCCTACGGCTGCGCCCATCGTCATGCCTACTGACAGCATTTTCGAACAGGCTGAGGGTGCGCTTGAGAGCAAGGATTGGCCTGAGGCTATCGCGCTGTTGAACCAGTTGACCGCGCTGGACCCGGCTTACCAGCCGGAAGAGGTGCGCGCGCTGCGTTTCAGCGCCTATGCCCAGCAGGGCCAGGCATTCATCGGCGAGGAACGCTATGAGGAGGCGCTGCGCTCCTTCGACCAGGCGTTGGTAATCCGTCCTGACGACGAGGAGATCAAGACCACGCGCGAGTTGATTGCGCTCTATGTGGAGGCGCTGGGGCGCTGGCGGCTGGACTGGCCCGGCGTCATTCGCAACTTGCAGGCCATCCAGGAGCGCCGGCCCGGTTTCCTGGACGTGAACAAGCGCCTGAGAGCGGCCTACGAAGCCTGGGGCGACTCGCTGGTGCGCGATAGCCAATGGTGCACCGCGGTCGAACGCTACGACGTAGCGCTGACCCTGGGCGCATCGGACGAGATCGAAGAGAAGCGTGACCAGGCCCAATCGATCTGTGTGCAGCCCGCAGTAGCACAAGATGACGCCACCGCGCAGCCTGGCGCCACCGCGCAACCCGGCGCCACGGTCGCACCCGGAGGTTCGGCGGCGGTCGGATCGGGCCGGCTGGCCTTTGCCACCTTCGATCCGTTGTTCAGCCGCTGGACGGTCTACCGCCTGCCGTTGCAGGGCACACGGCAGCCACAGGCGGTGGCCGAAGCGGCATCACAGCCAGTCTTCTCGCCTGATGGCAATTTCTTGGCGGTGCGCTCTGAGCGCAGCGATCAGACCGGGCTGGCCGTCATGTCGTCCAGCGGCGCCGACCGGCGCCGGCTGACCACTTTCTACGAAGACTCAACCCCGCGTTGGTCATCCGACGGCAGCCAGATCACTTTTGCATCCGACCGTGAAGGGGACCGGCGCTGGCGCATCTATCGCGTGGGGGCAGCCGGCGGCGACGGCGTCTTCCTGGACTATGGCCGCTGGCCGGCCTGGTCGCCGCGCAGTCCGACCATCGCTTATCAGGGCTGCAGCGCGGCCAGTGGACGCTGCGGGCTGTTGTTGATCAACGCCAGCGGCGGCGACTCGCGCCAAATCACTGACGTACCAGGCGACACCATGCCTGCATGGTCACCCGACGGCGCGCGCATCGCTTTCGCTTCGGCCGAACGGGGCGGCAGTTGGGACATCTTCGTGCTGGAACTGGCCAGCGGCAACGTAGCCACGCTGGCGGCCAGTCCTGGCGTCGACGCCCATCCGGTCTGGTCGCCAGATGGCCGGCAGGTGGCCTACCTCTCCAACCGCGATGGCGCATGGGCGATCTATGTTGTGGACGTGGCCAGCGGCCAGACGCAGCGGGCTCTGACGTTGCCCGGCACGCTGCCTGATTGGTACGAGGCGCAGTTGGATTGGGGACGGTGAGAGGACCAGGCGGCAGGCAGAAATGACGTTTCTGGCCAGAAATGCCATCTCTGGAGTTGCAGGCGGCAGATAGTTTGACGGCAGCGCGGGGATAGGGTACAATGCAATGGCTTCGGGGCGTAGCGCAGGGGTAGCGCGCATGGTTTGGGACCATGAGGTCGGAGGTTCAAATCCTCTCGCCCCGACCTGTCAGCGGGCGTAGCTCAATGGTAGAGCCCCAGCCTTCCAAGCTGGTCGTGAGGGTTCGATCCCCTTCGCCCGCTCTAACTGAAAATAGCCCGGTTCTACCCCGGTATCCAGGGCCCCTAGCTCAGCGGTTAGAGCGGCCGGCTCATAACCGGTTGGTCCTCGGTTCGAATCCGGGGGGGCCCACCTCATTAGGCTCCAGCGTTTGGCTGGGGCCGTTGTTTTCAAGAAATCCTGGAGGATCGATGAAAGTAGCAGATATCATGACCCGCGAGATCGTCAGCGTGCGCTCCGATATGCGCGTGGGCCAGATCGCGCGCGTGTTCCGCGAGCATCAGTTGAGCGGTCTGCCGGTCGTCGACGAGAACGGCGAGTTAGTCGGCATCATCACCGAACTGGACATGGTCAAGCGCCATGCCCGGCCGCAGATGCCGACCTTTCTGCCGTTGTTGGGGGTGTTTGTGCCCCTGCGCACCAAGGAATACCGCGAGAGCCTGCGCCGCATCACTGCGGTGCTGGCCAGCGACATCATGACAACGCCGGTCAACACCATCAGCCCTGATGCCAGCGTCGAGGACGCGGCCACGGTGATGGTCAGCAATCGTTCCAATCCGCTGCCGGTCGTGGACGAAGATGGCCGGATGGTCGGCGTCATCTCGCGCACCGACGTGTTGCGGGTGCTGGAGGACCTGGAGATGCAGTTGGAGGATGAGTCTACCCCATCAACCGATTCTCCAGCACCTGATCCGGCTTGAAGCCATCCAACTGCAAGTACCAGCAGGCGGCGTCCAGCAGCGCCTGCTGGGGCAACATGCCGACCAGCTCGCTGCGGGTGATCAATGCGCCATAGCGGGCCGCCTCACGGCGCACCATCTCCACCACGGTGTGCATAGTCGTCTGGCGGAAGTCGGTCAGGTTCATTGACACCTGAGCCTGGCCCTCCACCAGCAGGCCCATGGCCTGCACAAAGCGCAGCCCACCGCTGGTGAAACGCAGCGTCTTGGCGATCTTCTTGGCGATTTCCACATCGGCTGTGTTGAGGTAGATATTGAAGGCGATCAGAAAGGGCCGCGCGCCCACGGCCGTGGCCCCGGCCGGTCCCATGCGCCGCGGCCCGAAGTCCGGTTCGTGGGCCGGGTCGCTGCCGATCAGCTCGCGGATGCCTTCGAACTGGCCCTTGCGCACGGCGGGCAGGCTTTCCCGCTCCGGCCGGCTGGCCGCCCTGGCGTAGAGGTAGACAGGGATTGCCAACTCGTCGCCGATGCGCTGGCCCAGCCGGCGAGCCAACGCCACACAGTCTTCCATGCTCACGCCGCGCACAGGAATGAAGGGGATCACGTCGGTAGCGCCCATGCGCGGATGTTCGCCCCGGTGCTGGTTCAGGTCGATCAACTGAGCCGCCTGGCGCGCGCCCTCGAAGGCCCCCTCCAGCGTCGCCTCCGGCTCGCCCACGAACGTGACCACCGTGCGGTTGTGGTCGGCGTCTGACTGCACATCCAGCACCTGCGCGCCAGGCACGGCGGCGATGGCAGCCACGATGGCGTCGATCACCTCTTGACGTCGGCCTTCGCTGAAGTTGGGTACACACTCGACGATCTGCTGCATGATAGACTCCTTGCTCCAGGCGCCGGGCACATGAATGAGGATACTATGCCCACCACACCCAAGCGGGCCGCCGACTCGGCGGTCGAGATGACCGAGATTGTTCTGCCATCCCACGCCAACGCGTTGGGCACCGTCTTCGGCGGCCAGGTAGCGGCCTGGATCGACATCGCCGCGGGTGTAGCTGCCATGCGCCATGCCCGCAACATCGTAGTGACTGCTTCGATGGACGATCTGCACTTCATGGCGCCGGCCCACGTGGGTGAGGTGCTGGTGCTCAAGGCGCACGTCAACCGCGCCTTTGGCACGTCGCTGGAGGTGGGGGTGAGGGCCGAGGCGGAGAACCCCTTGACCGGCGAGCGCCGCCACACAGCCACAGCTTACCTGACCTTTGTAGCCCTGGACCGCGACGGCAACCGGCTGGCGGTGCCGCCGCTGCTGCCGGAGACTGAGGCTGAACAACGCCGCTATCAGCAGGCCGGGCAGCGGCGCGTGTGGCGCCTGGAGCGCCGTGCGCTGCGGCGGCAGGCGGATGAAAAACAGGGGGAGGAACTCCTGGGAACTCAGAGCAACTCACAGGAGCCTGGCGCGTCTTAGACTGGTATCCACCAGAAATCGGGAGTTTGTACTGGCCTGATTGAGTACAAAGCATCCGTGAAAACTCCCGGTTGCTTTGTGCGCTCAGTTTAGCTTGCGTGGAGTTCGAACTTCTGCAAGGCCACGCCAGCCTGAGCCAGAAAAGCCACCGAGTTGGCGTCGGGGTAGGCGCCGCCATAGACCACCCGCACCAGGCCGGCGTTGATGATCATCTTGGCGCAGGTCAGGCAGGGCTGATGGGTGACATAGATCGTCCCGCCGCGCACGCTGACGCCGTGCTGCGCGGCCTGGATGATGGCGTTCTGTTCAGCGTGCAGGGTGCGCACGCAGTGGCCGTCCACGATCAAATGGCCTACGTCGTCGCAATGCGGCAGCCCGGCCGGGGAGCCGTTGTAGCCGGTGGTCAGAATGCGCCGGTCCTTGACGATGATCGCGCCGACACGCGCCCGATCGCAGGTGCTGCGCTTGGCCACCTGGAAGGTAATATCCATGAAGTAGTCGTCCCAGGAGGGGCGCTTGCGGTCGGGGTCGGTCATGACGCTCAGCCGGTGCCGAACTGGCGGTCGCCCGCGTCGCCCAGGCCAGGCACGATGTAGCCGATAGTGTTGAGATGATCGTCGACCGCGGCCAGGTGAATCGGCACGTCGGGATGGGCGCTGCTGAGCCGCTCAATGCCCTCAGGCGCGGCGATCAGGCCAACAAACTTGATGCGGCGGGCGCCCCACCGCTTGAGGATGTCCACTGTGGCTACGGCTGAGCCGCCGGTGGCCAACATGGGATCGAGGATCAGGCAGACATGCACCGTGGGCGCAACCGGCAGCTTGTTGTAGTACTCCACTGGCCGCAGCGTGCGCTCGTCGCGGTAGAGGCCGATGTGCCAGACCTCGGCCGAGGGCATCATTTCCCAGATGCCTTCGACCATGCCCAGCCCCGCGCGCAGGATCGGCACCAGGCCGATGGGCTCGCGCAGCACGTAGCCCTGGGCGGTGGCCAGCGGCGTTTCGACCTCCGTCGGCTCAGCCGCCAGGTCCTGGGTCGCCTCGTAGGCCAGCAGGATGGCGATCTCGCGCACCAATTCACGAAACTTTTTAGGCTCCGTGCGCTTATCGCGCAGCAGGGTCAGCTTGTGCCGAATCAGCGGATGATTTGAGACATGAACGTCAGGCACACGAGACCTCCGTATCACTCTTCCATATAGCGCAGTGCAGCCTTCTTGGCAATGCGCTCGACCTCGCGCTGGCAATCCAGGCAGAGGGTGGCATCCGGCCGAACCTCCAGCCGCGCCGGGTCGATGGGATTGCCGCAGCGTTCGCAGATGCCGTAGCGCCCCTTGTCGATCGCGCGCAGAGCCATATTGACGGATTCGAGCTTGCGCTCCATGACCATCAGCAAGGCCAGATTCTTCTCGCGCTCGGCCAGGTCAGGGTCGCCCTCGTCGGCGTCCACGTCTACCTCGCCCTGCAGCCATTCCTTGAGGTGCTCGATATCGTCCAGGATGGCAACGCGCTCAGCTTCTAGTTTCTCTCGTTCGGTTTCAATTTTGGTTGGTTGCATGTGGCAGCCCCTCATCCTTTCTGTGTGGGTGTGTCTGGCGCCCGCTTAGGCGCAAAGAACGGCAGCACGGTCGCACATGGTCCGCATCGTTGCAGTTCAGGCTGGTTCCGAACAATCGTTGGCAGTTTATACCACGGTTTGGACAACAAGTCAATGATCCAGATCATGTTTTCACAACTGGTTTCATCGTTGCCACTCTGTGCATTCTGTGCTACAATCTGGATCATATCCAGCCTTTCACTCAGAGAGCGAGTTTGTCATGTTAGCGAACCAACTGACCACCCAACGTAAGATCGCGATCGGCGTGTTTCTCGTCGTGTTCACGGCCTTCCTGGCGTTCGTCCTGTGGTACATGTTCACGCACCCCGTCTTTTCCGAGGTGGCCACCAACATCTCGATCATCGTCCTGGCGCTGGTGGTGCTGGTGATGAACGTCTTTCTGATCGTCATGCTATGGCAGGTCATCCGTCTGATCGATTTCCTGCTGTTTGAGTTGAAGCCGGTGCTGGAAAGCCTGCAAGAGACCAGCAACACGGTGCGCGGCACAGCCACCTTTGTCACCGATGAGGTGAGCAGCCCGATTATCGACGCCTCAGCCAAGACGGCGCGTGTCAAGGGCTCGCTGCGCTTTGTCGTGGACAGCCTGATGAAGGGCGCCCAGCAGCGCGG
>JAAEKA010000663.1 GCA_014155705.1 Anaerolineae bacterium clx_CAG2
AGCAATCTGGTGTACGGCATGGGCGACTGGACCAACGATCCTGACGTATACGTCAGGCGCTTTGATCCGGAGACGACCCCCAAGGATTTCCGGGTCGAAACCGGAGAATGATGATCATCTCTGCTTCAGAACACCTGCAGGGCGTTCTGAGCGGTTCTTCAGGCTAAGAAACGCCTGCGTCGCCCGGCAACGGGCGAGGCAGGCACGTCCATTTTCGAGAAAGGAGCCACCCTGGAATGCAAGTAATGTCAAAGCGACGCTGGCTATGGGGGTTGGCGGCTGTGGCGGTGATTCTGATAGGCGTGGCCATTTTCCAGCCGGTCTTTGGCGGCGAGCAGGCCGCGACGCCAGCCCTGGATCTTGCCGCTGGGCCAGTAACGGCTGATGTTGTGCAGGCGGAAGTCGTTCCGGTCGGGCTACAGCCCGCTGAAACGGCAGCCTCCGAGGACACATCCGGTGAGGAGATGCCAGTTGCCGATACACCGTCATCCGACAACTGCATCGCTTGTCACACCAACCAGGTCTTGCTACAGCAACTGGCGGTCGAACCCGAAAAAGTCGAGTCGGAGATGGCCGCCGGCGAGGGCTGAGCTGGCGAATTGCCTCCGGTGGAGGCATGGCAAAAGGTTTTGGTGAATGAGGAGTTCCTGACGGACGATGTGCATAGCGCCCCCGGCTGCATTGCCTGCCACGGCGGTACGTCCGGCGTGATCGACAAAGCCCAGGCCCATACCGGTCTGCTGCCCAAGGCCAGCGCTAACCCTGACCGGACGTGCGGCGGCTGCCACGTGGGCATCGT
>JAAEKA010000664.1 GCA_014155705.1 Anaerolineae bacterium clx_CAG2
CGGCGGCCCGGATAGCGCCGGCGGCCTGGCGTTGGAGACGGCCGGCGGCGAGCAGCGCATGACCTTCGTCAGCGGCGTGCCGCCCGCGCCAACTGCCCCCGCGGCTGCCCCTGCGCCGTCCAGCGAAATCACCAACATCGTCTGGAAGTGGCAAACCTTGAATGATGTGGCAGCTGGGACGTCGATGAAGGTGGACAATCCGGACAAGTACACCATTGTCTTCTATGCCGATGGGACAACGACCGGGCAGGCTGACTGCAATACGTTCTCCGGAACCTATTCGCAAGCCAACGGCTTTACCATCAGCGTGACCCCTGATGTCATGGCGGCCTGTGATCTCGGCTCTATGGATCAGCAATACCTGAACCTGCTGGATGATGTCGCCGCTGGCGGTTCGGATGGCGCTGGCGGCCTGATGCTCCAGACGGCTGGCGGCGCACAGAAGATGCTGTTCAGCAACGGCGGCGCAGCGCAATAAGTCGCGCATCGGTGCCCGGCACTTTTGCGACGAACCGTGCATGGGCGTCTGTGCCTGGCCAAGTGCCGGGCACCTGATTTACGATTGGAGAACCCATCATGCCAGGTAGAAGAGGACCTAATCCACCAGGACCTGTTGGCGGAGTTGGCGCCGGTAACCCTCCGGGACCTGTCGGCGGTGTAGGCCGTGGACCGAATCCCCCAGGCCCTGTCGGCGGAGTTGGCGCTGGCAATCCTCCGGGCCCAGTCGGCGGTGTAGGCCGTGGACCGAATCCGCCAGGACCTGTCGGCGGTGTCGGCGGACGCCGCAATGGCGTCGGGCTGCTGCGCTAGTACTCTGTTAGGTAACTGCTCACCCGTCATTCCTGCTCCCGAAGGGGACAGGAATGACGGGCGGGCAGTCTCACAGGCCAGCCCGTCCTAAATCGGAGAGGACGTGAGACTGATCGACCTATGGACTTGTGGCTCATCGTTTCTGCTTGGAGTCCTGCAATACAAGGAGCACTAACATGGCACAGGAAACGCCCAAACTCCGCAAGACCAGCAACGCCTACAGCATTTTCATCCTCGTCCTCACCATCCTTTCTTTGGCAGTGATGGTGGCGATGCTGTTGCCTCTATCTGAGACAACCCTCACGTTGCTTTGGTTTTATGACACCGTGATCTGCATCATTTTCCTGATCGATTTCTACCTCAACTGGCGAGCAGCCCCCAG
>JAAEKA010000665.1 GCA_014155705.1 Anaerolineae bacterium clx_CAG2
ATGGGCACCCTGCTGCACGGCTACGGAGTCTCGCTGGAGCGTTGTCTGGACGAGATCAACCTCAGCCAGCCAGGCCTGGTGCTGCGCGCCCACTCGGAATACCTGGCAGCCGGCGCGGACGTGATCGAGACCAACACCTTTGGCGCCAACCGCATCAAGCTGGAGGAGTACGATCTGGCCGCGCGGGTCGATGAGATCAACACGGCCGGCGCGCGGCTGGCCCGCCAGGCCGTGGCTCTTTCCGGCCGGCACGCCTTCGTGGCCGGTTCCATCGGCCCGCTCGGCAAAGGCATGGCCCCCTTCGGCCCGGTGTCGGCGGCTACTGCCCAAGCCGCCTTTGCCGAGCAGATTGCCGCGCTGGCCGCGGGCGGGGTCGACTTGCTACTCTTCGAGACCTTCAGCGACCTGGCCGAGATCACAGCCGCGGTGGAGGCGGCCCACGCGGTCGCGCCCGATCTGCCCATCGTGGCCCAGATGACCTTCGTGGAGGAACGGCGCACGATTGCCGGCCACTCGCCGGAGGAAGTAGCCAACGCGCTGTGCGAGCTGGGCGTGGCGGTGGCCGGGGCCAACTGCAGCTCGGGCCCGGCCCTGGTGTTGCGGGTGGCGCGGCGCATGCAGGCGGCCTGCCCCAAGCTGGTCTACGCCAGCCAGCCCAACGCCGGCTATCCAACCCGGCAGAGCGGACGGCTGATGTACCCCTCCAGCCCTGGCTACTTCGGCGATTTCGCCCGCCAGGCAGCCGCGGCCGGCATCCGGCTGATCGGCGGCTGCTGCGGCACCTCACCCGAACACACGGCCGCCATGGCCGCAGGGCTGCGCGCTGCGCCGCTGGACCCGGCCGAGTTGCCGCGACTCTCTTCCATCAGCCAGCCCCGGCCGGGCGAGCCGCCTGCGCCCACCAGGCTGGCGCAGGCGTTGGGCAAGGATTTCATCGTAACGGTGGAGATGCATCCGCCGCGCGGCATCGACGCCACCGAGATCCTGGCCAGCGCCACGCGTCTGGTCGACTCCGGCGCCACCTTCGTCAACGTGGCAGACAGCCCGCTGGCCCGCATGCGCATGAGCCCCTGGGCCGCGGCCTACCTGATCCAGCAGCAGGTGGGGATCGAGACGATCCTGCACTTCCCCACCCGCGGCCGCAACCTGCTGCGGGTGCAGGGCGACCTGCTGGCGGCTCACACGCTGGGGGTGCGCAACCTGTTCGTGGTGATGGGCGACCCGCCGCAGATCGGCGACTACCCCGAGGCCAGCGACGCGCAGGACGTGGTGCCCTCCGGCCTGATCCGGCTGGTCAACCACAACCTGAACCGGGGCGTGGACCAGGCCGGCCAGTCCATCGGCCAGCCGACCGGCTTCGTGGTGGGCGCGGCGTTGAGCATGGGCGCGACCAACCTGGAGCGGGAGATCGGCGTGCTGCACAAGAAGGTCGAGGCCGGCGCGCGATTTGTGCTGACCCAGCCCGTCTTCGACCCGGCCATGGTGACGCGCTTTCTGGAGCCCTTCGCCGGCCAGCCGCCGCTGCCCATCATCATGGGTCTGCTGCCGCTCTACAACACCCGCCACGCCCGCTTCATCCACCACGAGGTGCCGGGCATCACTATCCCCGACCCGATCATGGCACGCATCGAGGCGGCCGACGAGCGGGGAGCGGCGCGCGAGGAAGGCATCCGTATCGCTCAGGAGATTCTGCTGGCCGCGCGGCCGCACGTGCAGGGCGTCTACATTATGCCCCCCTTCCGCCGCTATGACATCGCGGCCGAGGTGATGGCGGTGTTGCGGTAAGAGTATGAGAGAGCATGTAAGAAACCGGGGTTTTCGGAAAACCCCGGTTTCTCGGCTGGACAAGCCATGACCACACTGGACGAGTTCTTTACGGGCCGCGACGAATCGCGGCAACTCTTCGATGCCCTGCATGAGGCGATCGAGGATTTGGGGGACGTCGAGTTGCGGGTGACCAAGAGCCAGGTCGCTTTCCGGACGAACGAGGGTCAAGCCTTCGCCTGGGCCTGGATGCCCGGCCAATACCTGCGCGGCAAGACCGCCCCCCTGGTGCTCACCCTCAGCCTGCGCAGCCGGCATCCCTCGCCCCGCTGGAAAGAGATCGTCGAGCCAGCGCCGGGGAGATTTACCCACCACCTGGAACTATACGCCGTCGACAACATCGACCAGGACGTGCGCGACTGGTTGAGCGACGCCTGGCAGGCCGCCGGTTAGGTCAAAACCGTAAAAGACAACAGGACCGTCAACTGACGTCGCGTTCAGCCGCGCACGACGCCAGTTGACGGTCTTCGTTCTTGGATTGTATATCTGGAGGAGACCCGCGGGTCTCCTCGTTCTACTTCAACGGAAAACGCATCGACCCTAATACACGCCGTACTCGAACACCGCCTCCGTCATCGCTTCTACGTTCTCCGGCCGGGAGTCGGGCGGGACGCCGTCGACCGCGCCGTCGACGATCAGGCCACCGGTGTCGCCGAAGGTGTCGATCAACCGCTTGACGTAGTCCTTGACCTGCCCCGGCGTACCGGTGACCAGCATCGAGGCCGGCACATTGCCCCAGAAGCACATGATGTTGCCGATCTCAGCCTTGGCCTTGTCCAGGTCCACGATATCGAAGTGGCCCAGTACCTTGCCGGGCGGCAGCTCGGCCAGGAAAGGCAGCCGCGGGGTGTAGTCGCCCTCCAAGAAGGGCATGGGGGTCAGGCCCGCGTCGATCAGCGCCAGCATCAGTTTCTTCAGCCCTGGCCAGTAGAACTCGGCGAACTGCTGGGTTGACATGAAGCCGCCGGCCCCGCGGTGCAGCGGGATGAAGATGCGCGGGTTGCCGGACATCTGGGCGATCATCAGCGCCGACTGGATGGCGAAGTCGGTGAAGATCTCCATGGCCGCCTTGAGCTTGTCCGGCTGGCGGTACATGTCCAGCATCGCGCCGCGCAGGCCACGGAACATGTCCGACATCCAGTCGAAGGGCGCCTCGGCGAAGGCCGCCGTGATCATGGGATAGCCCATCTCGGCCAATTCCATACCCAGCCGCGCCTGCATGCCGTTCCACTGGTTCATCTCCTCGCCGATCTCGATGATCTGGCGCAGCATGGCGGCAAAGGGGGGCGCGCCGGCCACGGCCGAACCCAACATGAACAGCGTGTAGCCGCTGGAGAGCCAGTGCAAGGGAGGCAGCATGCCCAACGGCTGCAACGTGGTGGCCATGCGCGGCATCATCTTGCGCACGACGAAGTCCGATGGATTGGCCAGGAACTCATCGTACTCGTCGGCCAGCATGTACTCTTCCTCGACGAACTGGTAGGGCAGATTGTCGCCAAAGTGTTGGCCCGGCCATTTGAAGGTGCGCAGGCCCAGCTTCTGGAACACCGGCGCGGCGAAGATGGTGAAGGGCGGCGGCGCCATGTCCCAGTTCAGTTTCTGGGTGGTGTACTTCCAGGCTTCGGCCGTCCTGTCGTAGTCGCGCATGGCCTCGGCGTTGGTCAGGCCGGCGTAGCGGGTGACGAAGAAGGCTGCCAGGCTGGCGACGGGGACGCGGTCCGGCTTGCGCAGGGCCACCGCGTCGTCGAAACGCTTGACCCGCGCCAGGTACTCGGCGGAAGGAACGAAAGGAGGCGCTTGAGGCTCATCCATGGTGATTGACTCCTGTTGCACGTGAAAGCCCGATATGAAAGGGCGTGAGAAGCTGGTTGTATTTGTAGCAACAACTTCGGTTGTTTCTGAGGCTCCGGAGCGACTAAAGTCGCGACTATGAACCGCAAGGCACTACCGCACCCGCACCAACCAGGCGCTGACAAAGCCCAGCAGGCAGACCGGGATCAGCGCATAGCCGGCTGCGACCCAGCCCACGCTGCTGATCAGCTCGCCCACCACCACCGGTCCGACCAACTGGCCCAGGTTTTGGCCGATCAGGATCACGGCCAGCCCCAGGCCGGCCCACTGTGGTTTGCGCATCACCTCAGGCGCGGCCGCGAAGGTGGCGGTGGCAATGGCGCCGGCCGCGAGCCCCTGCACCACCATGACGGCTGTGATCTGCCAGCCGCTGACGCGGAAGGGGAAGAGCATTAGGACGGCCAAGGCCAGGAAGGGGAGCGCCACTACCAGCCGCCGCGAGCCTATGCGGTCAGAGACAACGCCGGCCAGCGGCGCAGAGAACAGCACCACCATCGTGGCGATGCTGGCGACGAAAGCTGCCTGGTTGAGGGGGTAGCCGCGCTCCTCAACCAGGAAGGTGGGATAGAAGGTGGCGAGGGAAATCAACGCAAGGTTGAAACAAGCGAAGGCCAGCGCCAGCAGCCAGATGTCGCGGTTGGCCAGGGCTGCGCGCAGGTCGAGGCTGGGCCGGCCTTGCCCGGCCGCCGCCTCGGCCTCGGGTGGGCGGCGCATCAGCAGCGCGTAGAGCAGCATCGTAGCCCGCGCAAAACCCGCGCCCAACCACCAGACGGCCTGCCAGCCGCGGGCCGCGGCCAGCGCCGGCGCCAGGTTGTACATCAGCACGCTGCCCACCGGCACCCAGGTGGCCCAGATACCCATCGGCACGCCCTGACGGACCAGTGGGAACCACATAGCGATGGTGGCCGGCGCTATGACGCCCATCAGCCCGATGCCGGCGCCCTCGACCACGCGGCTGGCCATCAGGCTGGAGTAGCTGCTGGCTGTAGCGCCCAGCGCCGCGCCGGCGACCATGAACGCCAAAGCGACCAGACCGCTGGCCTTGGGGCCGAAGCGCTGCACCAGGATCCCGGCCGGCAGGGCCAGGATCAACCCGACCAGCGCGATCACCGACATCAGGGAACCAGCCTGGGCCAGGTCGATGCCCAACTCCTGCATCAACACCGGCATGATCGGCGGCACCTTGAACTGGTTCAGCGGCGCAGCCACGCTGGCCAGGTAAACCACGGCCAAGATGACCCAGGCGTAGGGAAGGACCTGGACGGTGGGTTTGGTGAGGGGTTTTTGGGCCATAGAGGGAAAGTCTCGACCGGCGCAACGCATGGCTCGTACAGACGGGCATCGATGGGCTGGCGGTTCGTTAGGAGCGCAACTGTCCGGGCTGGATTGCGTCTGAACAATCCGGCGGATTGTTCTACGATACCACTGGCTCACTTCTGCCCGTCTGTACGAGCACTTGTCGCTAATACCGTCCGTACTCCTTGCATGTGTCGATCATCGCATGTACGTTGTCGGCCTCGGCGTCGTCTAGCACCGCGCCGGTGGAGAGGATGTAGCCGCCATCCCCGCCTACGGCGTCGATCAGCCCCTTGACGTGATCGCTGACCTGCTGCGGCGTGCCGGCCTTGAGCAGCGACGCAGGGACGTTGCCGCCAAAGCAAGCCCAGCCGGTGAAGCGCTTCTTGACCTCGTTCATGTCGCTCTGGTCGAAGATCCAGATGGTCGAGCCGGCCGGGATGTCGGGGTCGGTGATGATGTCCAGTCGCTGGTTGTAGCCGCCCTCGACGAACATATAGGGCACCACACCCTCCTCGATCAGGCCCAGGATCACCGCCTTGAGCGTCGGCCAGTAGAAGGTCTTGAAATCTTTGTTGGACATGAAGCCATCGGCGCCCTTGTGCAGCGGGATGAAGGCCACCGGGTTCTTGTTGGTCGTCGCCGAGCGCACGCCCATCTCGATGGCGATGGGCACCAGCCGCTCCAACGCGGCCAGCAGCTTGGTGGGCTGGCGGTACATGTCCAACATGATGGCACGCGTGCCGCGCAGCGTGTCGCCCAGGGTGTCGAAGGGTGCCTTGGTGAAGCCGCCGATCAGCGGCGGGATGCCCAAGGTGCTCACCGTGGCGCCGTCAATGGCCAGCGCGGCCTGGATCCACTCCATGGCAGCCTGGCCGGCCGCCAGCAGCTTCTGGAACGATTCCTGCACCGGCGGGATGCCAACAGGCACCATGAAGCCGCCCAGGAAAGGCAACTCCAGGATGTCCGTGAAGGGAGCCAGCATCTGCCAGGGGTCCAGCGCGCCGAAGACACGCGGCAGGTAGGCGCGCATGAAGAAGTTCGACGGATCCCGGATGAACATGTCGTACTCGTCGCCGCGCATGTACTCCGCCTCGACGCATTGATAGGGCGAGGAGGAGGGAACGCCGTGGCCCGGCCAGCGGTAGAGCTTGTAATCCAACAATTCGAAGACCTTGCCGGGGCCGTAGATCGGCGCCGAAGCCAGCGAGTCGGGCAGGAAATCGGCGTGGTACTTCTTCAGCGCGTAGCCCAGCTTGTCATAGTCGTACATCGCCTCTTCGGCTGTGACGCCGGCATAGGCGAAGGGGTAGAAGCCGGTGTTGGGACAGACAGGGACGCGCTCCGGCTTCCTGAGCTGCACCACATCCTTGATCATCTGCACGCGCTCCTGGTAGGCCTGTTTGGCCTCAGGAGTGGCAAAGGGCACGCCTTCGGCCTCGATCCAGGCCCCAAAGCGCGCTTCTTGCTTCTCGGTTGGCGATAGCTTCGCCCAGTTGGTGTCCATGGTTTATACTCCTAACCTGAGACGGCTCGGTCCGGTATTTGCGAAGCGCCCAAGCGTGGGCCCGACCGAGCCCGCTAGTGGCGCTACGCGTACCACTGCTTGGCCAGGTTGACAGCGGCCATGGCATCGCGACCATAGGCGTCGGCGCCCGTGTAGTCCTGAATCTGGGCGTCGATCTGCCCACCGCCGATCATGACCTTGACATCGTGGAGGCCAGCGGCCTTGATAGCGGACACGGTGTCCTTCATCGGGTCGTAGGCCAGGGTCAGGAAGCCGCTAAGGGCCACGACCTTGGCGCCGCTCTCCCGTGCAGCCTCGACAAATCTGGCCGGCGGTACATCCACGCCCAGGTCGTCGACCGCGAAACCGTTGATGTCCAGCATGAAGGCCACGATGTCCTTGGCGATGTCATGGATGTCGCCCTGGACGGTGCCGATGACGACCGTGCCCAGCTTCTTCTGGCCGGCCTGCTGCTCCTGCAAGCGTGGCTTGACCACCTCGGTCACCTGGCCGAGCATCTCGCCGGCCAGGATCAACTCGGGGATGAAGCAGTCGCCGCTCTCGAAGCGCTGGCCGATAATCTCCATAGCCTGACGGCAGGCCTCCAGCACCTCCAGCGGGTCTGTGCCGGCGTCGAGCATCTGCTGGGTGATCGCCTGCGCGTCTTCCTCGCGCATTTCGACGATGGCATCGATCAGTTGTTGTGACATGGTTTGCTCCTTGCAAGGTTCTTGGGGGTTGGTGACTTAGTAACTGTCAGCAAGTGAAATGATGGGATGGCTCGGTCAGGAGACCGGCCAAAGCGTTCACGATGAGATGGGCTCAGTCAGGAGACCGGCCAAAGCGTTCACAGCAGGTCTGGTCGCTATCAGGCGCCGGGCGCCTATGACGTTACGAATAGACTCCGTACTCCTTGGTGGCATCCACCCAGACTTTGATCAGTTCGGGGGAGCAACCTTCCAACTCCATGACCGTGTTGGCCATGATGAAGCCGCCGCCTTTGCCAACTTCCTCGCATACCTTATGCGTATGCTCGCGCACCCGCTGGGCAGAGCCGCCCGGCACGAGCATGGAAGGCGGCATCCCGCCCAAGATGGTCATGTTCCCACCGACGATCTCTTTGACCTTGAAGATATCGCTGTCCTGGAAAGAGCCGATAGTCTGGCCCTTGGGCAGTTCAGCCAGATACTCCAGGCGCTGGTCCCACACGCCCTCGTAATAACACCAGGGCGTGATGCCCTTGTCGACAAAGGCCAGCATCATGTCGCGCAGTTGAGGCCAGTAGAAGGTCTCGAACTGTTGCAGCGACATGAAGCCGTCGGAGCCGCGGTGCAGCGGGATAAACACGTAGGGAACCTGGGTCAGCTTGACCGAGTTGATGACGTGCTCGATCTGGAAGCGGGCGACCTTGTCCTGGGCCGCCAGCAGCTTGTCGGGGATACGCAGCATGTCCAGGAAGATGCCGCGCATGCCGCGCAGCGTATCGGACATGAAGTCGAAAGGCGCCTCGCACATATTGGAGAGCAGGACGAAGGGTGGAATGCCCATGGCGATCAGCCGTTGGGCCGAAGCGCCCATGTGACCCAGCCACTCGACCTGAAGCTGAGCGGCTTTTGTCAGAGCTTGCAGAGCCGACACCACTGGAGGAGCGAGCATCGCCGGGGAATTGATGAAGATGTTGTAGTAGCCGAAGAGCGACATGCCCAGGGGTGGCAGCATCGCCAGGCCTTCCAACTCCTTGAAGGCCCGCGGCATATAGACTCGGATCGCCCAGTCAGACAGGTCATTCAGGAAGGCGTCGTAATCCTCGGCCTTCATGAACTCGTGCTCGTTGAACTGGAAAGAGCCATTCGCTCCCAGTCCGTAGCCAGGCCACTTGGTCATGCGGTCGCCCAAAGCCATGCTGGGCCCAGGCGTGTGCCAGGCGCCCATGATCAGGTCAGGCTGATAATAGGCTGCGGCCTGTTCCAGCAATTGCTGGGCCTTCTCCGGGTTTTCGTACAGTTCCTGCTTGGTAATGCCGCCCGCCTCAGCCAGCAGGTAGCCCATACCGAGCAAAATCGGGATACGGTCGGGCTGCCGAAGCTGAATGGCCGTCATCACCCGCTGGTTGCGTTCGTTGACAAGCTGCTCCGGGCTTTTGCCGGCATCCGGGTCTGCTGCCAGATGCTCTAGAGATCCGAAGGGATTCATGGGTATGCTCCTATCCTGTGCGTAACTCGTAACGAGTCATGCGTAATGCAGAGGTCTTCTTGATGCCTGAGCCATTCTTTGCGAAGCGCCCAGGCCCTGGGCTTGCCAGTTCAGAGGACACTTGCGCCAGCACGCAGTGCAGGTGTAGGCGGGTGGACCTGACCGGGTTCCTACGCTGCCGCCGGTGGGTCAAATGCGCCTTTGCGGGAGGCGCGGATGAAGGCCAGACAGTGTGGATCGCGGCCCAGCAAAAGCTGGGTGGTGAGGATCGCCGCCCGAATCTCGCGGTCCAGCGGATCGAGGATGGCGCTGTCCAGCCCGGCTTGCATGGCCAGTCCCAGGAAGTAACGATTGACGAAGGAGCGGGCCGGCAGGCCAAAGGAGATGTTGCTCAGGCCGATGGTCAGGTGGGCTTCGGGAAACTCCTGGCGCACGGCCCGCATGGTATCGAAGGCAATCATGGCGCTCTGCACGTTGGTGGAGAGGGTCATGGCCAACGGGTCGATGTAGATGCTGCCATCGGGCACGCCAGCCTTGCGCGTCTCGGCTATGATGCCCTGGATCACCTCCATACGCTTGGCGCTGCTCTCCGGAATCTTCTTGCCGTCCATCGCCAGCGCGATCACCTGGCAGCCGTGCGCGGCCACGATAGGCAGGATACCCTCCAGCCGCTCCGCCTCGCCGCTGATGGAGTTGATCAGCGGCGTCTTGCGCACGGCCTGCACGGCCACACTCAGCGCCTTGGGATTGGCGCTGTCCAGGCTGAGCGGGGTATCCACCACAGCCTGGATGGTGTCGATCAGCCAGATCAGGTCTTCCGGCTCCTGAGCAGGCATCGTGCCGGCATTGACATCCAGCCAGGCCGCGCCTGCCTCGGCCTGCTTCTGGGCCAGGTCGGCAATGAACACTGCATCGCGCTCGGCGATTGCCTGAGCGACGCGCTTGCGGGTGCCGTTGATTTTTTCGCCTATAATTTTCATCTCAATCTCCAGGGGGCTGCTTGAACAGCAGATAGGTGATGGTCTCGCCCGGCGGCACGACCAGGAACTCCTCGTCCCAAGGACCGAGGAGCAACTTAAGGATCAGGTCGTTGGAGCCGCGCAATTCTTCGAAGCGCAGACTGAACTGATCGGCGGTCTTGCGGGCGTACTCTACGTAGGGCCGCTTGTCGGCATGGCCGGTATCTATGTAGACCAGGCGCGTATAGTGCTTGAGCATGGTGGCCATCAGCCGCCGGGCGCGCGCCTCCCCGTATTGCTCCGCCATGCGCTCATATTCATCGAAAGGGGTGTCAGCTACTTCGATCCAGCCCTTGGTGAGATAATAGGTGCCCGGCTCGGCTCTGGCCTGCTGGCTGTAGACTTGGCGCGAGCCGAGAAAGATCGCGATGCAGTCGTCGACGCGCGGCATGACCAGGGTACAGTCCGGGGCCTTCAGGCCAACAATGGCCAGGGAACAGAGACCATAGCCCAGCAAGATGGTGTCGAAGTCGACGCACGAGGCATCGACAGCCTCCTGCAGGGTTGCCTTCAGCTTGCCGGGCGTCAGATGCAAGCCAAAATCCAGCACCTGATAAGCCATCCCCTTGGGCATGTAAGGCAACATCTCTTCAATCACTGTGGCGCAGGCGATGACCTTGGTGCGACTGGGGTCCATGACTCTTCTCTGAGCAAGCTTGTATAGTTATATAGGGAAGTTGACAAAGCCAGTTTAACATGGTATAGAGTGATTGTCAAGATGCAATTTGGAGATTGGTCTCCATGAATTTCCAGCCGCTATGAATCCAGGACCTCACTCCTCCGCAACGCCTTACCAGATCGACCGGGACTCCTACGAGCCGGCCTATTTACAGTTGGCCAACATTCTGCGCCGGCAGATCGCTGAGGCTGTCTTCCGTCCTGGCGATCAGCTTCCCTCCGAGGCGCAGTTGGTGCAGCGCTACGGCGTCAGTCCGATGACAGTGCGCCGCTCCATCAACCTGCTGGCTGACCAGGGAGTGGTCAGCACGGCCCAAGGGCGCGGCACCTTCGTGCGCGGGCTGGAACTGAGCACGGCCTTCTTCGACCTGCAAGACCTGCAAGACCTCTTCGGCCGGGGAACTGAGAGCGCCATCAAGCTGCTGGACGTGCGCGTGGTGTCGGCAGATGAACGAACCGCCCGCAAGTTGGGCCAACCCGTGGGCGCGCCGACCATCTACATCCGCCGCCTGTTCAGCCGCGACAACGCGCCTGTCTTCTACCATCGGGCCTATCTGATTTACGACCCAGCGCGGCCCATCGTCGAGGCAGAGATGGACGTGACCTCGTTGCAAGGGTTGTTCGCCAACGTCAGCAACTCGCTGCTCAAGTGGGGTCAACTGGCTATCGAAGCGACCCTGCTCAACGCCGAGGAGGCCGAGCTGCTGCACAAGCCTTTGCCCGCGGCGGGATTCAACCTGGAACATCTCTTCTATGACTTCGACAACCGGCCGCTCAGTTGGGGTTGGTTCATCATCCCCGGCGATCGGCTGCGCTTTGCGGCCACGGTCGGTCTCAAAGATTGACGCAGCCGGCCTGGCCGGCAAGGGACGAGCCATGAACCAGTCACCCCACCTGTCTGACCTGCGCGCCGAGCTGATTCGCTGCGTCGCCGACCTACAAGAAGATGAGGCGCTAACCCTGGTCCAGGCGCGCCTGGACAACGGCGACGACCCGCTGGGCATTGTCGAAGATTGTCAGGAAGGATTGCGTCAGGTGGGCGAGCGCTATGAGCGTCGCGAGTACTATCTGGCCGGGCTAATCATGGCCGGCGAGATCTTTCGCCAGGTGATGGACTTGCTGGCCCCGCTGATCCAGGTGCGTTTCACCGGTCATGAGTCGGGCGTGGTTGTGCTGGGCACCGTGGCCGGCGACATTCATGACATCGGCAAGAACAGCCTCAGTCTGCTGCTGACCAGCTACGGCTTCACCGTTCACGACTTGGGGGTGGACGTGCCGGCCGCCGACTTCCTGGCCGCAGCCACCGTCCATCGACCACACATCATCGGCCTGTCGGGCCTGCTGACCAGCTCCTACGACAGCATGCGGGACACGATCCGCTTGCTCCGCTCCGTAGGCGACCCCGCCATCGCTGCCCTGCCTATCATCGCAGGCGGCAACCAGCTCAACCAGCAGGTATGCGACTACATCGGCGCCGACGCGTGGGTGACAGACGCCATGAGCGGCGTGCGGCTGTGCCAACGTCTGCTGAACAGAGTCTCACCATGACCAACCCTTGCCCGCAACGGGCGATGCGCGATGATCAGGACTTCTGGCGCATGCGCGGCCTCCTGCTCGACACCGTGCCCATCAGCCCCATCGGCTTCAACTGGGACATGCGCCGGCTGGACGGCAAGCGCTTCTACGAGGCCGACGTGGACCAAAACTGGCCGCCCGCGCGGCCAATCCAGCTATGGGAGACCGGCGACGGCCGGCTGGCCGGCTTCGTCCTCCCCGACGGCGGCGGCGACCCCCATCTCAACGTCCACCCCGACTACCGCCACCTGGAAGGTGAGATGCTCGACTGGGCCGTGGCGCATCTGGGCGAGGCGACGCCCGACGGCCGGCGCCTGGAAGTCTACGTCTACGAGTACGACGTGCTGCGCCAGCGACTGTTGGCCGAGCGCGGCTTCCAGAAGACTGAGTATTGGGGCATGATTCGTCATCTACGTCTGGGCGAGCAGCCGCTGACGCAGCCAACCGTCGCCGAGGGCTACACCGTGCGCACCACGCAGCCGCAAGACATGGCTGAGTGCCAGCTCATGGCCGATCTGCTTAACGCCGCCTTCCGGCGTGACTTCCACAACGCCCAGGAGTACCACAACTTCTGCCGGCTGGCGCCCAGCTTCCATCCCGATCTGGACCTGGTGGCCGTGGCGCCCGACGGCACGTTCGCGGCCTACGTGGGCGTCCCCTACGACCAGGCCAACCGCCGCGGCATCTTCGAGCCGGTCTGCACCCACCCCGACCATCAGCGCAAGGGCCTGGCCGGCGCGCTGATGCAGGAGGCGCTGCTTCGCCTGCGGGCGTTGGGCGCAGTCGACGCCACCGTGGACACCGGCGACATGCTCCCCGCTAACCGCTTCTACGATAGTATGGGCTTCACCGAGGCGTACCGGGGATTCGCCTGGCACAGGCGCTTCTAGCTCCAATATTGGCAGGGGTCGCTCTCTTGATGTACAATCACGGTTAGTACGAATCGTCGGTAGGACAGGAGCAATTATGCGATTCGAGTGGGATCCTCGGAAAGCAGTTGCGAACCTGCGCAAACACGGCGTCTCGTTTGACGAAGCCGCACAGTGTTTCAGGATGATCTGTCGCTGACTGGTGAAGATCCAGATCATTCGCTGCATGAAGAACGCTTCGTAACTTTTGGGATATCCAACTTTGGACGATTGCTTCTGGTTTCACATACGGATGGCGGCGACCGCATACGGATCATAAGTGCCCGGCCGGCGACACGACCGGAGAGGAAGAACTATGAAGAAGGCTGAAACAGAGCGTGACGAGTTGCGCTCGGAATACAAGCGCGAAGATTTTGGCGCATTGGTGCGCGGAAAATACGCAGCACGGGCAAGAGAAGCGTCGAATGTCGTTGTGCTCGATCCAGATATAGCCGATGCCTTCCCCAACGCCCAGGCCGTCAATCAGGCTTTGCGCGGTTTATTAGAACTGGCTAAAGCCAGCGTTCACCAGCCATCATAATCCTCGGGATGGACCCTAACCTGGCCGAACCGTCTACGACCTTCGTGACGAATATGATCTGAGCAAAATGACCATTGTGCCGCGCGGAAGATTCGCGCCCGAAAGGCGAATCGGCACAAACGTCGTCGTTTTGGTCCCCGATGTGAGCGAGGCGTTTCCGACCGTGGCGGCGGCAACGACCTGACCATCTGACCAGTCAGAAGACTCCTCCGCAGACGGGGGAGTTTTCGATTCATCTGCTGTATGCTTCAGGAAGATGCAAGAAACAGCGCATTGACACGACCTGCGCCACACCAACGCTTGCAGAGGAGCATACGGCATGACAACGATGAGCGAAGTTCTTGACAACGCAGGCGGCGCGGCGATGATTGCCGGCACGGTGTTGCTGCGTCCGCTGCTGGCCTTCCGTTACCGCCGCTGGAACGCAACCGAAGACGAGGTGACGCGCACGTTACCAGGCGACGAGCGCGTGCCGGCGCCCGCGTTGACCCAGACGATGGCCGTGACCATCGCCGCCAGCCCGGCGGCGGTGTGGCTGTGGCTGGCGCAGATCGGCCAGGAGCGCGGCGGCCTGTATAGCTACGATCTGCTGGAGAACATCGCCCGCTGCCAGATACACAACGCCAACCACATCGTGCCTGAATGGGAACTGCACGTCGGCGACCGGGTGCGGCTTGGCCCGCCCGGCTATCCCGTGCATCAGGTGGTCGGGCTGGAACGCGGCCGCTGGTTGCTGTTGGCAGGCGCCGACATCAAAACGGGTGAGGCGCCGGAGCTGCCGCAGCCGGGCCAGATGGAATACACCAACTACTCGTGGGTGTTCTACCTGCACCCGCAGCCTGACGGCGCCACGCGCCTCGTCACGCGCAACCACCTGGACTACGCGCCGCGCAGCTTTGGGCTTCGGTTGATGTGGGAGTGGTTCACCGACCCGATCGGCTTCGTGATGGCCCGTAAGATGCTCTTAGGCATCAAACAGCGCGCCGAAGACTCATCCTTATCGTAACGCTTGTGACAGACAGTTCCAGGGTCTGACCTTCGTCAGCAAGTTTTCAGGGGAACCGACCATGTCAACCCCAACCCCCATCCATCGACATTCCTTTCCTCGCAACCGATGATATGGGCAGCATCGACACGGGTGACGGCTTCATGAAGTGGGATGGCGCCTGGTGGAACGAAGTCGCCCTTGCCCCGGCGAATCGGCAGCGTTTGGCGTCGATGTGGGACTGGTGTATACTCTGTCCGCGCAACGAATCTGTAAAACGAGCCATCCAGTAATTTGCAAGATACCTTGAAGATGTACACTGTATACCGCGCCCTTGCAGGCCGTCAGGAGCCTCGAAAACGGGCAGAACAATGACGCAATCTTCGCAGGGTGATCTCAACTACGACATTCCCTCAGGCATCGGTAAGCCGGCGCTGCGTGCGTTGACGGAGGCCGGCTACACGCGGCTGGATCAGTTCACGGCTGTCACCGAAGCCGCCATCCTGCAGCTACACGGCGTTGGCCCGAAGGCGGTCAATTCGATCCGCAGCGCTCTCAGCGCGCGCGGTCTTGCCTTTGCTGCTCCTGCCGGCGCTTCGAACAACCCGCCAATAGCAGAGCAAAGTTCATCAATGCCAACCTCCTTCATCACGACAGTGACGCAAGCTGAGGACGTCAACGCCACCGGCCTGCCCGTGCCGGCCGAGGCCGTGGCCGCCTTGGGAACCAAGAAGCGGCCGCCGGTCAAGGTCACGCTCCGCGGCTACACCTATCGCACGACCGTGGCAGCCTATGGCGACGTGTTCATGCTGCCGCTAAGCGCTGAACACCGGAACGCGGCCGACGTGCAGGCCGGCGACGAAGTGGCCGTTACCCTGGAGCTGGACACCGAGCCGCGCACCGTGAACGTTCCTGAGGACCTGGCGGCTGCCCTGACCGAAGCCGGCGCGGCCCAGGCATTCGAGCGCCTGTCTTACACGCTGCGCAAGGAACACGTGCGCCAGGTGGAGACTGCCAAGGCTGTTGAGACCCGCCAGCGGCGCATCGAGAAGGTTGTCGCCACTCTGACCGGACAGCCGTGATTCCCCGCACACCTGGCGTCTATCTGCTGTTGTTCAGCCTGCCGGCACACGTCGAAGCGCAGATCGGCCGGCTGCGCCGCATCGACTTTTCGCCGGGGCTGTACGGCTACGCAGGCAGCGCGTTGGGACCGGGCGGGCTGGCGGCGCGGCTGAACCGGCACGCTTCGGGCGCAGGCCGCCGCCACTGGCACATCGACTACCTGCTGCCCCACGGCCGAGTGTTGGGCGCGCTGGCGCGCGAGGACCCGCAGCGGCTGGAATGCGCGTGGGCAACGTGGGCCGGCCAGCAGGCGCAAGCCTGCATCCACGGCTTCGGCTCATCCGACTGCGCCTGCCCCGGCCATCTGTTCTTGCTCGGCCCGGCCGGCGCCGCAGCCCACTTCATCGAACTCGCACAGCGCGACCTGACTGCCCGCTGGTTTCCCGTCCATGTACCCTGACCCAACGACCTCCCACTTGCAGCGCAAAACGTGAAACGTGAGACGTGAAACTGTCCGCCGGGAAACCTCACGCATCACATTTCACGCATCACGTTTCACGCATCACGCATCACGTTTCACGCATCACGCATCACGCATCACGGTCATGGCCGACTATCTCATCCACGCCAAGGTTTGACACTAACATCAACCCATGAACATCCATCTCATCGACGGCACCTATGAACTTTTCCGCGGCTTCTACGGCCCGCCCCCAAAGACCGCGCCCGATGGCCGTGAGGTTGGCGCGACCGTGGGGCTGTTGCGCAGCCTGATGGCGCTGCTGGGCGATCCGGCGGTCACACACCTGGCCTGCGCCTTCGATCATATCGTCGAGTCCTTTCGCAACGACCTGTTCGCCGGCTACAAGACGGGCGAGGGGATCGACCCCACCCTGCGGGCGCAGTTCGAGCTGGCCGAGGAAGCGGTGACCGCGCTGGGCATCGTCGTCTGGCCGATGGTTGAGTTCGAGGCCGACGACGCCATCGCTACGGCCGCCGACCGCTGGCGCGATGACCCGGCCGTCGAACAGGTCGTTGTCTGCTCGCCCGACAAGGACCTGGCGCAACTGGTCGCGGGCAGCCGCGTCGTCTGCTGGGATCGCCGCCGGGAGATCGTCTACGACGAGGCCGCTGTGCTCGCCAAGTACGGCGTGCCGCCGGCGTCCATTCCCGACTGGCTGGCCTTGGTGGGCGACGCAGCAGACGGCATTCCGGGCATCCCCGGCTGGGGCGCCAAGTCGGCTGCGACGATGCTTGCGCAGTTTGGCCGCATCGAGGCCATCCCGGCCGACGTCGCCCACTGGCCCATTCCGGCCGGCCGCGCCCGCCGGCTGGCCGAGGCG
>JAAEKA010000666.1 GCA_014155705.1 Anaerolineae bacterium clx_CAG2
CATCCTCAACTACGGCTCGCTGCACGTCAGCAACAGCACCTTCTCCGGCAATCGCGCCACCGCTCCAGGCGGTGGTATTCGCAACAATGTTACCATGACCGTGAGCAACAGCACCTTTTCCGGCAACAGCGCTGGCTATGCTGGTGGCGGTATTTGCAACTGGGGGCCCCTGAGCGCGGGAACCGCGCTGACCGTGACCAACAGCACTTTATCCGACAACAGCAGCGTCGAGGGCGGCGGCATCTACAACGGTTTCGATAACACTCTTACACTCGAGAACTCGATTGTCGCTAACAGCTCTATGGGGGGCAATTGCCACGGCCCCATCGCCGGCTCTGGAAATCTCAGCTATCCCGACGCCAGTTGCCCCGGTAGCAACGCTGATCCGATGCTCGGTCCTCTGCAGGACAACGGTGGGCCTACGCTCACGATGGAACCTGATCTGGCAAGTCCGGCAATCAACGCAGGAAAAGGTGCTGTTGCTCACGGTCATGGTAACATTGTTGCGAATACCACCGCCTGGAGCGGTGGCGCGATTGCCGGAGAAGGTGCTGTTGCTGACGTGCAGCGAGCCGTAGTTGAGGATG
>JAAEKA010000667.1 GCA_014155705.1 Anaerolineae bacterium clx_CAG2
GTGGAGGGGGAAAGCGGCCGCCGTGCGCTGTTATTGCCCGGCATCCCCGGCATCGAGACCGCCGCCGAGCAGGTCTACCTGACCAAGCGCAAGGCCTACATGCATCCCGACGAGCCGGTGAACGGTTATTGGTGAATGGCAGAAGCGTCGCTCACGTTGCATGGTTTACGCCAACACGAGGCGGGCGATGACCATGCGCTGGATTTCACTGGTGCCCTCGCCGATCGCCATCAGCCGGTTGTCGCGGTAGATGCGCTCGACGGGGTACTCGCGGCTGTAGCCATAGCCGCCGTGGATCTGAATGGCATCGTAGCAGACTTTTTCGGCGATCTCGGTGGCAAAGAGCTTGGCCTGGGCCGCCAGCAGGGTGAAGGGCTGGCCTTGATCGCGCAGCCAGGCCGCCCGGTAGACCAACCAGCGCGCGGCCTCGATGGTGGTGGCCATGTCGGCGATCTTGGTCTGAATGGCCTGGTGCTCGGCGATGGGCTTGCCGAAGGTAGTGCGTTCTTTGGCATAGGCCAGCGACGCCTCGTAGGCCGCCTGGGCCAGCCCGACGCTCAGCGCGCCGATGGCGATGCGGCCGCCATCCAGCGCCTCCAGCGTCTGGTGCAGGCCGTAGCCTTCACGCCCCAGCACGTTCTCCAGAGGTACCGTGACGTTCTCCAGGCTGACTGCGTAGGTGTGGCTGCCGTTGAGGCCCATCTTCTTCTCCGGCTTGCCGAAGGTGATGCCGGGCGCGTCGGTGGGGACGATGATCTGGCTCAGGCTGCGGCTGCCGCCGGCCTTGTCGGTGCGGCAGAGCAGGATGGCGGTTTTGGCCTCGGCGCCATTGGTCAGCCACATCTTGCTGCCGTTGATCACCCACGCGTCGCCGCGCTTCTCGGCCAGTGTGCGCACGCCGCCCGCCAGATCGGAGCCTGCGCCTGGCTCGGTCAGCCCCAGACAGCCGATGACCTCGCCGCGCGCCAGGGGGTTGAGGTAGAGCAGCTTTTGTTCCTCCGCGCCGAATTTATTGAGCGGCCCGCAGGCCAGCCCCAGGTGGGCGGCTACGATCAGCCCGGTGGAGCCGCAGCCGCGGCCGATCTCCTCCACCAGGATGGCCGCGCTGACGTGGTCAGCCCCGGCGCCGTCGTATTGCTCTGGCACGTTCAGGCCCAACAGGCCCAGGCCGGCCATAGTGCGCAGCGGCCCCCAGGGAAACTCGCCCGTCTCGTCGGTGTGGCGGGCCAGCGGCTTGACTTCTTTTTCTACGACGTCCCGCACCAGGCGGCGCAGGCTCTGCTGCTCTGTACTGAGTTCAAAATTCATGGGATCAGACCTCCTTCTCTTGTCGGACGGGCAAGGTTACGGTGAATGTGCTTCCCTGTCCCACTTGGGTTGCCACATCGATCGAACCATCGTTGGATTCCACCAGCAGCTTGCATAGCACCAGTCCAAGGCCAATGCCGTCGGCGCGGGTAGTGAACAGTGGATCAAAAAGTCGCGGCAGTACTTCATTAGGGATGCCATGGCCGGTGTCCTGCACAGACAGAGCGACCCATTCACCCTTTTGGACAGCGCGGACGGTCAGCAGACCGCCGTTTGGCATCGCCTGGCAGGCGTTGGAGATCAGGTTGCTGAGCACCTGGCGCACGTGGCCCGGATCGACCCACGCCAGCGGCAGGTCCGCCTGAAAGTCCGTTTGCAGAGTCACGTTGTCAGGCACGCTAAGATGGGGCAGAACCAGGTTCAGTTGTTTCTCCAACGACGTTGGCTGCCGGCTGGCCGTGTTGGTGCGTGAGAAGTCCAGCAGGTTGGTGATGATGCGCGTCGCCTCGGCTGTCTGGCGTTCGATGACGTCAAGCGTCTCATGGGCCTCCTGCTGGCTCTCCGGCAGCTCACTCTGCAGCAGATAGACCCCTTGCGTGATGACCATCAGGGGTGTACGTAACTCGTGGCTGATGCCGCCTGTGAGTTGGCCCAAAAAGGCCAGTTTCTCACGGCGCACCAAGTGCTCCTGGGCGCTTTTCAGGTTGGTAGACATAGTGTTGAGAGCCGTGGCCAGGTCAGCCATCTCCTTGCCCATCGGTGTGATTACCTGCTCTCCCAGGCGTCGAGGGTCGCCGGCAATCTGCAAGGCCTTGGCGCGCATTGCATCCAGCGGTCTAAACAGCAGTTGATGGTAGATTGCCAACTGCCCAATGGTCAGGACGCCAAAGACCAGCACGAGGAAGGCAGACAACTGGCGTGTCACGCGGCTATTCGATTCATAGGCCTCCGAGATAGGAATCCGGATCGAAATGGCTGATACCAGCTCGCCCTCCTGACGATTGAAGCTGCGCTCGGAGCCATACAGTGCTACCAGATCACCCGGGGCCTGATCGGGTGTGGAGTGGCAACGCAGGCAACTGGCCTCCATGGTTTCACCGCGACGCATGGTCACATAGTAGAGCTGGTCATCGAATTCCCGGATTTCGGAGCGTTCGGTCAGCAAGGGGTCGGCCTTCAATTCTTCCAGAAATGCGCGTTCATGGGCGTCGGCTTCGTTTTGCGGGCTGCGAGCGTTGATGGCAACTTCCTTGTAGTAGGTGTCGCTGTCTACCAGATTATGAAAATACTTGTCGATCTCCCGCACTGCATAGGTGGATGACATCCAGGCTGGCTCGAAATAGTCTGGCCCCAGGTACTTATCGGTGACCTGGAAAACGGCCGGCTTCAACTCGTGGGCAAAGTAAGCATGGATGGCCAGATTACGTTCCAACAGCAACAGCGCTTTGGCTTCGGCGCCCGCCAGCGCCTCCCGCCGCAGCCGGCTGTCGACCAGATAGACCACGGCCACGGAGGCGATGACAAACATCAGCCCAACTACCAGATAGAGCAGCAGCGTGATGCGCAGCCGCTCCCTCAGGCGTGTGGGATGCATTGGCTGTTCGGAAGCGGAGTCTTGTGGCATATATGTCCCTTCAAGCTCTTGACGAGGGGCGCATACTGTCGATTTGATCTACCACCTCAGGATTGATCAGCGCGCTCAGATCGCCGATCGGCTCACCCAGGTAGGCGGCGCGCAAAACGCGGCGCATGACCTTGGCGTTGCGCGTCTTGGGCAGGTCAGGCACAAAGAGGATGGCCTTGGGCGTCATGGGTTTTCCCATGTCCTCGGCTATCAGCCCGCGCAGCTCGGAGGCCAGGCTATCGCTGGCGGCGTAGCCCGAGGTCAGCACACAGAATACGACCAGCGCCTGCCCCTTGATGGCGTCGGGCACGCCGATCGCCCCTGCTTCGACCACCGCTGGATGGCTCACCAACACTGTTTCGACCTCGGCCGGTCCCAGTCGCTTGCCGGCGACCTTGATGGTGTCGTCAGAACGGCCCAGGATGTACCACAGCCCGTCGGCGTCCACAGCGGCCCAGTCCCCATGTACCCATACGTCGGGCCATTTACTCCAGTAGGTCTCGATGTAGCGCTCCGGGTCGCGCCAAAAGCCGCGTGTCATGCCGATCCATGGCTCGCGCACCACCAACTCGCCTACCTGGCCGCGTACGCTGTTGCCGTTTTCGTCCACGACATCGGCCGCCATGCCGACGTTAGGACCGGAGAAGGCGCACGGCTTGAGAGGCAGCAAAACGTTACCCATGACGATGCCGCCGGAGATCTCGGTGCCGCCGGAGTAGTTGATGATCGGGCAGCGGCCGCCGCCCACGATGTTGAACAGCCACAGCCATGGCGCGGGGTTCCACGGCTCTCCGGTGGAGGCCATGGTGCGCAGGCTGGACAGGTCATGCCGTCGCACCGGTTCGTCGCCGTGCTGCATCAGCGAGCGAATCAGTGTGGGCGAGACGCCCAGCGCGGTGATCTTATGGCGCTCTACCAAACCCCACAGCCGGTCCACGTCCGGATAGTCCGGCGCGCCGTCGTAGAACACCATGCTGCTACCGAGAATCAGCGTCCCAAATACCTCCCATGGCCCCATCATCCAGCCCATGTCGGTCATCCAATAGAGCACGTCTTCCTGTCGCAAGTCCAGACCCAGCGCCATGTCCATCGCGGCCTTGAGCGGGAAGCCGCAGTGAGTATGCACCGCACCCTTGGGCCGGCCGGTGGTGCCTGACGTGTAGATCAGCATGAGGAGATCTTCGGCGGCGGTGGATTCGGTGACAGGGTGACAAGGTGGCAAGGTGATTGGGTGATTGGGTGACTGGGAATCTCCATCGCTTGGGGCGGTCTCTGGCCGAGCCCCTGCCAACGCATCCCACCAGAGGTCGCGGCCGGCGGTCCAGGGGATGTCCTGGCCGGTGCGGCGGGTGACGATGACGTGCTGGATGGCGGCGACCTGCGCTACGGCCTCGTCGGCGACCGGCTTCATGGCGACCGGACGGCCGCGGCGCAGAACGCCGTCGACGGTGAAAAGCGCCTTAGCTTCGGCGTCGGCCAGCCGGGTAGCTGCTGCGCCCGCGCCATAGCCGGAGAAGAGCGGCAGGATTACACCGCCGATTCTGGCGATAGCCAGCAGGGCGATGGCAATTTCCGGGATCATGGGCATGAACAGGCCGATCGCGTCCCCTTTGCCCAAACCCAAGCTGCGCAGTCCGGCGGCCATGCGGCAGACTTCAGCGTGCAGTTCGCCGTAGGTCAGCGTCTGTACGTGTCCATCCTCGCTCTCGTAACGGAGCGCAATCGCGTGTTCAGTGGGCGTCCCCAGCCACTTGTCCAGGCAGTTATGGACGATGTTCATCTGGCCGCCCACGCACCAGCGCGCCCATGCCTTGCCGCGCGACAGATCGAGAATCTGGCTGTAGGGTTGGTCGAACCGGATGTCAAGATAATGGAGCATGGCCTCGGTGAACCAGGCTATATCGTCTACAGAACGTCGATGTAGCTCGTGCCAACCGGCGATGCCGTGCTGCCGCATGAAGCGTTGTAAGTGACTGCCTTCGACGTACTCTGCCGTGGGTCGCCAAACGATGTCGCCGCCGAATTCGAACTCTGCCATAGAGCCTCCTGAACGATGAGACCTGCATGGTGAACGATGAATGAAGACCACGAGACCTCTCTGCATTCATCGCGCACCGTTCGGTATGCATCATTCACCAATCAGTAACGGCGTGCCCCACACCGCCCAGTTCCAGCGCGCGTCGCCCAGGCCGTCGGTGACCAGTTGGATCGTGATGTGCTGGCCGGCCAGGGTGGGCAGGTCCACTGACACGTCATCCCAGGTAGTGCTGTTCTTGGTCGTGCTCCACAATCGCACACCATTGACATAAAAGCGAAAAGCCACATAGTTATTCGGGCTTTCGGCGATCAGGGAGCCGTTGCGGATGCCCACTTTGGCCCTGAAGCGTAGCCGTGTCACATCAGACGGCACGTCGAGTTGGTACTGAACCACAGAAGCGCCCGCGGTGGGTGGGTGCTGCCAGATGGACAGTCGCTGCTCCAACTCGCACAGGGCTGCGGCCACGCGTACCTCCATGCCCTGGGGAGCTTGGGTGGCCGTCACCGTGGCTTGCTCGAACAACTCGATCAGGTCATGGACCCAGCGGCTGCGCGGACTGGCCGGCACTGCATCTGCTTCGTCTTCGTCGGTGAAATCAAAACGCAGCTCGTCATCGTCCCACTCGCGCCACTGCTCCTCCTGCCACTTGAGAAACGCGATGGTCTGGGAAAGCTGCTGCAGGCTCTCCTCGCTCAGGTCGGCGATGCGGCGGACAATCGATTCGTAGAGGTCGGTTTGGATCATGGGTGGACTGGGCGCTGGTCAGGTGGGGAGTAGGCAGATTCGTCGTCAATCGCGTCGCTTTGGGCGTCGCTGGCTGTGCTTGCGAATAGCACGCTTTCATTTTACCGCCAATAATGCTCTGCGTCAACAACCATTTCATGAAACTACTCAGCTATTCGTTCAGAAACCGGGCTCCTCCTGTGTGGGAAAGACCCGGCGCGTGCACACACCACACTAGGCGCCATGATGGTTGTCTCAGGCACAAAAACCCGGTCTCTTTAGCCTTGCCTGAGTAGTTGCCGTTTCATCTCGTTGTTAAGTCTGGTCGCGCCGGCGCCGGTTTGCCAACCGATGCAGGCCAGGCTACAATCGGCTGCGATGCAGTGCCGGCCGGGATCGGCCTGCAATGTCGCAACCCAGGAGAACTCGACGATGACTTACGGCAGAGAATTAACACGCGGCGAGATCAAGGACATCTGGACCATTGACCGCAGCGAGCTGATCGAGGCGGTCTATCATCTGGAGGGCGACAGGCTGGTGCTCAAGCCGGAACGCTTTGACATGCGCGGCTGGCCGCCCGGCGAAGCTGCAGCGTCCACACGCCTGCTGGAAGACTGTCATGACCACGGCGGCTGGTTCTATGGCCTGTTTGTCGACGACCGCCTGATCGGCGTGGCGGTGCTCGAAGCTCGCTTCATCGGCCAGTCCCACGATCAATTGCAGCTCATGTTCCTCCACGTCGGCAACGGCCATCGGGATCAGGGGCTGGGGAGGCGCCTGTTCGACCTGGCGGCCGGCGAAGCCAGCCGGCGGGGCGCGCGACGGCTCTACATCTCGGCCACGCCCTCGCAGCACACCATCGGCTTCTACCTGGGTCTGGGCTGCACCGTCATGGCCGAGCCAGATCCGGATCTGTTTGCGCTGGAGCCGGAGGATATTCATCTGGAGTATGACATCGAGCCAGGCGATTACACAGGGGCTGCGATTGACCAGGAGCCGCGGGTGGTTTATAATCCCCACTAACCCTGCATCTGAAAGGACCGCTTTGAAGATAGTGCGCAAAGTCCTCATCGCTCTGGGCGTCCTGCTCCTGGCTTTCATTGTCTTGCTGGTCGGATCCATCGTCGTTGATAGCTTGATCGGCGGCAAGCGCGTCGAACAGTTGACCAATACGACCATCGTCGGCCTCGACGGTCAGGAAGTGCGCGCCTTTGTGGCGCGTCCTGAAATCGCCGGGCCCCATCCAGGCGTGGTCATGATCCATGAGTTCTATGGCCTGCGGCCCAGCGTAGTGGAGAAGGCCGAGGCGCTGGCCGACGAAGGCTATGTTGTTGTGGCTCCCGACACCTACCGCGGCAAAACGACCGGCTGGATCCCTCGCGCGATCTTCCTGCGCGTCACCCTGGCCATGGAGCAGGTGGTGGGTGACTTGGACGCGACCTTCGACTGGTTGGCCAGCCAGCCTGACGTGGATCGCGATCGCATCGTCGTTATGGGCTTCTGTTACGGCGGCGACGCGGCCTTGCAGTACAGCTTGGCTCATCCTAAGCCGGCAGCGACTGGCATCTTCTACGGCTCACTGGTGACTGATCCGGCCGAGTTGCAGCGGTTGCCTGGCCCGGTGTTGGGTATCTTTGGGGCTGAGGACGCCTCGATCCCACTTTCCGAGGTAAATGCGTTCCAGGTAGCGCTGGACGCGGCGCGCATTCCCAATCAGATCACTGTCTACCCCGGCGTCGGGCACGCCTTCGTTAGCGGCATGGAAGCCATCCAGGCCGGCGGCGCGCCGGGGGCGGCCTGGGCAGAGTTTCTGGCCTGGCTTGAAGCGACCGTCGGCCGCTAACCGGCCCCAGAACACAGACAGACAAGGAGCATCATGAACAGCGATTTTCACGGCTTACCCACTCGCAGTCTGGCCAACCAGCACCTGCGCGTCGATTATCTGGCCGAGGCCGGACCACGACTGGTGCGGCTCTATCTGGCCGGCTCCGAGGTCAACTTGCTGGCCGAGGCGCCTGACATGAGCTGGGAGACCCCGTTCGGCGAATTCCGCCTTTACGGCGGGCACCGCCTGTGGCACGCGCCCGAGGCCTTCCCCCGCACCTACCTGCCCGACAGCGAGGGGCTGGTCATCGACGAATTCGAGGGCGGTGTGCGCCTGCGCCAACCTACCGAGCGGGCCAGCGGTATTCAGAAGAGTATCGAGCTGCGCCTGGAGCCGGACCGGCCAGCGCTCGTCGTGCAGCACAGCCTGCACAATGTCGGCCTGTGGCCGGTGGAACTGGCGCCGTGGGCCCTGACCCAGGTGGCGCTGGGCGGCGTTGCTGTGCTGCCCCAGCAGGCTCCTGTGCCCTCGACCTACCTGCCGACCCGCCAACTCACGCTCTGGTCCTACACGCAGTTGCGCGACGAACGGCTGCGGCTGGACGATGACCTGGTGCTGGTCGATGGCCAGGTGGGCGAGCAGCCGTGCAAGGTCGGCTACTTCAACCATGCCGGCTGGATGGGGTACCTGCTGGGCGATGTTTTCTTGGTCAAACGCTTCACGCCCCAGCCCAATCTGCCGCATCCCGACATGGGCTGCAACTGCGAGGTCTACGTCTGGAACCGCTTCCTGGAGGTCGAGACCCTGGGACCGCTGACCGAACTGGAGCCGGGCGCGGCGATCGTTCATGTCGAGACCTGGGAGCTGCACCACGTCCCTGGCGTCAAGCCGACTATCGATGGCGTGCGAGGTCTGGTCCAAACCCTCGGCCTGGCCTGAGAACAGCCGGCTACCCGCTGGTGTTCCCGGGAGTTCCTCCCAGTTCCCAGGAGTCCCCTTTCCCACTATGCCCACCCTGCACGATATCATCGCTGCTCGTCCCCACGTCTACCGCTGGCTGCGCCCCACGGCGCTGCACCCCTACGCGGGCCTGAGTCAGATCACCGGCGCGCAGGTGTGGGTCAAACACGAGAACCACCAGCCCGTCGGCGCCTTCAAGGTGCGCGGCGGGCTGAACTACGTGGCCGGGCTGAACGCAACCCAGCGCCAGGCCGGGCTCTACACCGCATCCACTGGCAATCACGGTCAGAGCATCGCCTTCGCCGCGCGAGCTTTTGGCGTCTGCGCAACCATCGCCATGCCAGAGCGGGCCAACCCTGACAAGGTCGCTGCCATGCGCGGTCTGGGCGCTGAGGTGGTCTTCCATGGGCCTGACTTCGACACGGCGCGTGAGTGGATGATGCAGGAAGCAGCCCGGCGGGGCGGGCTGTTCGTTGGTCCGACGGATGAGCCGTTGATCTGCGGCGTCGGCACCTACGCGCTGGAGATCGTCGAGGACCTGCCCGACGTGGACGCGATTATCGTGCCTGTGGGCGCGGGCAGCGGCGCATGTGGCGTGGGCATCGTCGCCAAGGCCATCAACCCCCGCATCCAGGTCATCGGCGTGCAGTCGGCTCAGGCGCCAGCCATGCAGCGGAGTTGGGCCAGCGGTCAGTTGACGACGGCAGAGATGCGCACCTTCGCCGAGGGCATCGCCACGCGCGTGCCCTTCGAGAATACCCAGCGCATCATGCGCCAGGTGTTGGACGATTTCCTGCTGGTGGACGACAGCGACATCGAGCACGCCATCCTGCTGCTGTGGCAACACACCCACAATCTGGCGGAGGGCGCGGGCGCTGCGCCGCTAGCCGCAGCCCTGCAAATCAAGGAGCGGCTGGCCGGCAAAAAGGTCGTGCTGGTCATGAGCGGCGGCAACCTGGCCGTCGACACATTGCGTCGCCTTTTACAACTCCACGCTTGATCTTGCTCACGGACCGTTGGGGATGACGCGCATCAGAAACTTTCCGATCCATATCGTCCGCCGAAGGCCCGTGAGTCGCCCACTCGTTTTTATCAGGACGGGTCCATGAAGCACGGCAAACTCAAGGCGCTGGTTGTCATCGTAGTTGGCTTGCTGCTCGGCTACTTCGTGGCTGGGCAGCTTAACGCCTTTCTTGGCATTTCGTTCACGCCCAAGGACCTGCCGCAGGAGGCAGTGTACAGCCCCGCAGCGCAGACCCGGCCAGCCGCGCCGCTGAGGCCGGTTGCTGCCATTGTCCTGCCCGACGGCGCGCTGCAGGACGAGCTCTATACCAGCGCAGCCGCCGCGCTGGCCGATCAACTGGCTGCGGCCAGTGGTCAGCGGCCGGCCCTTGTGGATAGCCCCGCTGCCGCGCCGGCCGGCCATTGGATCGTGGTGGGCCTGAGTCAGGTTCCCGAAGCCGCAGGGCTGCGTTTTGCCTCGCCCGAAGCCTTTGCCCTGCTGCCCTCGCAGACGCCCAACGGCGACCCGGCGCTCGGCGTGGTCGGCGGTGGGCGCAGCGGCGATGTGTATGGCCTCTATCACTTGGCCGACCTGGCGCTCAGCGGCGCTGACGAGGCTGCGCTGTTTGGCAGGACGCGCACGGTTGCGCCCGCCCTGTCACGCCGGCTGGTCGACCTGGGCGCGGTCGGCATTCCGCAAGACCCGACACGCTGGGATCCGACCAACTACTCGCATCACCTGCGGGCTTTCGAGGATGCGCTGTTGGCCAATCCGCCCTACGTGGACGAAGCGGAGTTCGCTCTGGCCGAACAGCAGTTCGCCGACTACGTGCAGCGCATGATCGCCTACGGCAACAACGGCGTCGTCATCCCCGGTTTTCTGGAGTTCATCGACTTCGACAGGGTGGGCGCCGGGACAGAGATTTACCCGGCGGACAGCGAATATCGGCTGCGCAGCGCGGCCATGCGCGAGCACTTCGGCCGGCTCTTCGAGTACGCTGACGCCATGGGCATGGAGGTGATTCTCTATACCGACATGCTGGCCCTGACCCCGCCGCTGCAAGCCTATTTGGAAGAGCGCTTCGGCGGGCTGGACACCGAGAACCCCGAGCTGTGGGAGGTCTACCGACTGGGCATGGAGGAGTTGTTCGCCGCCGCGCCGGCTGTGGATGGTGTCATGATCCGCGTCGGTGAGGCCGGCAGCATCTACAATCTGCCCGGCTGGGACTACAGCAGCGCGCTGGCTGTACGCTCGGTGGATGCCGTGCAGGCTATGCTGGGGGCCTTCCTGCAGGCCGCCGGGTCCCACGACAGGACTATCATCTTTCGCACCTGGTCAGTCGGCGTGGGCGAGGTGGGCGATATGCACACTAACCCTGAGAGCTACGCCAAACTACTGGACGCAGTGGACTCGCCCAACCTGATCATCTCCACCAAGTACGTGATGGGCGACTTCTATAGTTTTCTGCCCTTTAATCCCACCCTGGCGGAGGGTCAGCACCAACGCCTGGTGGAGATGCAGAACCGGCTGGAGTTCGAGGGCTTCATGGCTTTCCCCGATTTCGTCGCACCGCTGCATCAGGCCAGTTTGCAGGAATTGCGCGCAGCCAACCCGCAGATCGATGGCGTGTGGGCCTGGAACCAGAACGGCGGGCCGCAGCAGGCTGGCCCACTGTCGCTGTACCCCTTCTACGGCTTCTGGCTCAACATCGACGCCAACAGCTACGTCACGTCGCAGTTAGCCTGGGATCCCGATGCCGACCCCGTCGAACTGGCCCGCGCCTGGGTGCGCCGCATGTTCGGGACTGATCCGCAGGTCGTCGACGCCCTGACCGAAATGCTCTTTCTCAGCCGGCAGGCGGCGCTCAAGGGCCTCTACATCAGCCCCTTCGCCGAGCAGCAAGTGCGCGGCCTGGGGCTGGATCTGACCCCGCAAATGTGGATCTTCGAGTGGGACATCGTCGACGGCTCCAGCGCGGTGCTCAGCTCAGTCTACCTGACGGTCAAGGACGATGTGGAGACCGCCATCGCTGAGGGCTTCGAGGCCGTCGAACTGGTCGAGCAGATGCAAGCGTTGGCCGCGTCCATCGACCGGGCCGCTGTCAGCGATCCGGGCTTGCTCGACACCCTGGCCGCGTCGCTGGACTACGAGCACGATCTGTTCGCGACCCTGGCCTGGTATCGCAGCGCGTTCTTGCGCTACTACCAATGGCTGGACACGGGCGACCGTGCGGCCTACACCGCCTGGCGCGATGCCTATCAGCAGTACGAACAGCGCCGCATTGACCACAAAGCGCAGTACGGCGCCAACCTGGACTTTCCGTCCTACAACTTCTTCGCCGCCGAGGCCGGGCTGGCCCACGCACAGCGGGCGCTCCTGATGGCCTGGCTGGCGCGGCTGTGGCTGATCCTGCTGCTGTTCACGCTGCTGGCCGGAAGCGGCGTTGTGGCCCGGCGCACACCTGCCTTCGCCGGCAGGACCGGCCTGCAAGCGCTGTGGCAGGCGTTGATCTCCCCCTTCAAGCGCCGTGATCTGCCCGCGCCAACGCGCATCGAATGGTTGGCCGCCACGGCGCTGCCCTTCACGCTGATCGCGCTGGTCTACCTGACCTTCTCGGCGTTCCTGTCGCTGCACTATGCCCTGTTGACGCTGCTGATGCTGGGCGCTTTCCTGGGGGCGCTTTTCCTGTTCAACCTGCGGCAGCGAGCCCGAATCGAGTGGATTGCCGCCTTGCCAGCCGCGCTCCTGGCGCCGACGCTGTTGCTGGCCGCGGTGGTCAGCCTGCGCGGGCCGGGCGGATTCTGGTACCAGTTCTGGACCGACGCGGCCTGGCGCACGGCTTTCGTCACGCTCAACGTGGCGGCCGTCGTCTCCATGCTGGCCGTGCTCTACGGCGCGCTGCGCTGCCAGGTGGGACGGCCGGCGTTGGCCGCACTGGGCCAGTTGCTGGCAGCCGGCGGCGTCACGCTGGCGCTGTTGGGCCTGGTTCCTGCCTTCTTCGGCCTGGAGCAGATGCTGACTGCCATCAACGACGAGATGGTCGTCCTACCCCCCGGCTTGTCGCGTATCCTGGGTATTACTGTGCATCTGGACATTCCGCCGGAACTGCCGGTTTACATGCTGGTTGCAGGGGGCGTGTTGGCGTTGGTTGGTCTGGGGCTGATTTTGCTGAGTCGGCTACGGCCACCAAAACAAACGGCGCCCATGACGGCGGCTTGAGCAAGGAGTGCTAATCTTTGGCGACAGAATCGAAGAAAAGCCCTACCCGACGAGAACTATGTCGCCCAGACCCCCGGCCTGGACGCGTTGCATGAAGTCAGCAGATGACATGCCGAATTGGCTTTCAAGCTCAAGCAGCCGGGAATGCAGGTTTTGGGCTTCCTGCTGGGCCTTGGCGATCTCAACCGACAACAATACGTGCAACTGCCCGGTGCGACCATTTTGTACCATCGAGAGCGGTTTAACCAAGCGCTGGAAACATCAAGAGGCCCGGACCTATCGTCCGGGCCTCTTGCCTGCACTGACCCAAAGCACTTACGCCTTCGATCCACCCAATACGATCTGCAACAGGCAGCGGCCCCAGATGCCCATGACGATCGGGACTACACCGATGATCGCGACGATGACGCCGCCCGTGCTGCCGGCCAGCGGGCCAAGCAGGCCCAACCAGATCAACACCACCCCAAGTACGATGCGCAGGATACGCCCAGCCATGCTGTTCATGAATGTAAACAAACCAGCCATCGGAAACCTCCAGGTGAACGTAATGCTGAACTAACGCTCTATGCACCTGAGATGCACCGGATGGCGCGCCAAGTTACATCCGGCCAGACCCCTCCTGTCGCTCCAATCGAAACACCGCCGTCATGGCCAGCAGGTTCTTGACCTTGAAGATACGCACACGGCGGCCGCGGTTGAGGTAGATTTCGGCTGTGATATCGATCCCCACCCGCTGGCAGAACTGCGCAAAGTCGGTGATGCTGACGGCCTGCCAGCGCGGCGCATCGTACCACTGCTGGGGCAGGTCGGGGGCCAGCGGCACGCGGCCGGTCAGCAGCAGCTCCAGCCGGCAGCGCCAGTAGCCCCAGTTGGGGAAGCTGACCAGCGCGCTCTTGCCCACCCGCAGCATCTCCCCCAGGATCGCGGCGGGATCGTCCAGGAAGGGCAGCGTTTGGCTCAGAATGACCACGTCGAAACTGGCTGTCGGGTAGTCGGCGAGCCCCTCTTCCAGGGGACCCTGGCGCACACTCAGGCCGCGACGCACACAAGCCATCACGCCGGCCTCGCTCAGCTCGATACCCCGGCCGCGCGCCTGCTTGTGGCGCACCAGGTAATCCAGCAGCGCTCCGTCGCCGCAGCCCAGGTCCAACACTTTCGCGCCGGCCGGCGTGAGGTCGGCCACGGCTTGTAAGTCCGGCCGCAAGGCGGCATACGCGGCCGCCCGCTCGCCGTTCACCCCTGCCATAGCGCGCCTCCGCCATGGTCACTGCCAGCCGTTTGCGGCGAAGTCAAACCGACTGTGTGACGCCGCGAGGCAGGGCAAGGCGGGATGCTTCGGCGGCCCTCAGCATGACACGGTGAGGGGGCTTCGGTTTCGGCGGCCCACTTCTCACGTTTCACGCTTCACTCCCCAGTCGATCGAGAAAGCTGCCCAGCAAGCGCGTCATCGTCTCTACCTCGACCAGAAACGCATCGTGACCCCAGGCGCTTTCGATGTCCAGGTAGGTCACGTCACAACCAGCCGCCGTCAGCGCTTTGACCATCTCCTTGCTGTGGTAGCTGGGGTAGAGCCAGTCGCTGGTAAAACTGATGACCAGGAAGGCCAGCTCAGTCGAATCGGTGAAGGCCGCGGCCAGTGAACCGCCGTGCTGCCCGGCCGGGTCAAAGTAGTCCAGCGCTTTGGTGACGTAGAGGTAACTGTTGGCGTCGAAGCGGCGGGTGAACTTGTCGCCGTTGTGCTTGAGATAGCTTTCGATCTCAAACTCGGTCTGGAACTCGTAGCCGTAGCGTTCCCGCCCTTGCAGCCGCCGACCAAACTTTTGGTGCATCGACTGCTCGCTCAGGTAGGTAATGTGCCCTACCATGCGCGCTACAGAGAGACCTGCGTCCGGCCGCTTGCCATTGTCGTAGTAATCGCCATGCTGCCAGGCCGGGTCGGCGTAGATCGCCTGACGCCCCACTTCACTGAAGGCGATCAGCATGGGGCTGTGGCGGGCGGTGGTGGCGATGGGGATCGCTGCGCGCAGGCGCTCGGGATGGTGCGCGGCCCATTCCAGCACCTGCATGCCGCCCATGCTGCCGCCGGCTACCGCCAACAGCCGCTCGATGCCCAGGTGGTCGAGCAGACGCACCTGCGCCCGCACCATATCGCCGATGGTCACCACCGGAAAGTGCAGCCCGTAAGGTTTGCCTGTGGCTGGATCAACACTGCCGGGTCCGCTGGAGCCGTAACAACTGCCCAGCACATTGCTGCAGATCACGAAGTAGCGTTCGGTGTCGAAGGCCTTGCCCGGCCCGATGCAGTCATCCCACCAGCCCGGCTGCGCGTCGTCTGGCGCCAGATAACCGGCCGCGTGCGCCCCACCGCTCAGCGCGTGACAGACGAGGATCGCGTTGGAGCGCGCGGCGTTCAACTGCCCATACGTCTCATAAGCCAGCGTCACAGGGCTGAGCGCGGCGCCGCTCTCCAGCGGAAAAGGCTCGTCCTGGGCGAAGATCAGGGTCTGCGGTTGCACAAGGCCGACGGAGTTGGTTGGGAACATGGTGGGTTCAGAGTGGGTGTATTTGAATCTGGTTGAGCGCCAGACCCTTCGGGTTTCCGTGGTCAAGTGCGAACCATTGCAAACACAGCCGCGTTGTCAATCACGAGTCGCCGTTAACGCGCAGAAACCCGAAGGGTCTAAACTGGTTTCAAACACACCCTACAAGTTCTACCCTGCCTTTACTAATGCCTGTTCCAGATCCCACAGAATATCCTCGATATCCTCCAGTCCGATGCTCAGACGGATGAAATCGGGGGTGACGCCGGCCGATGCCATCTCGTCGGCGGTCAACTGGCTGTGGGTGGTGGTTGCGGGGTGGATGGCCAGACTCTTGGCGTCGCCGACGTTGGCCAGATGGCTGAAGAGATGCAGGTTTTCGATGAACTTCCTGCCAGCCTCGGCGCCGCCCTGGATGCCGAAGCCCAGGATCGCGCCGACGCCCTGGGGCAGGTAGCGCTTGGCCAGTTCGTGGTCGGGATGGCTGGCCAGGCCGGGGTAGCTGACCCAACTGACCGCAGGGTGGTTGGCCAGGAACCCGGCCACGCGCTGCGCGTTGGCGCAGTGGCGCTCCATGCGCAGACTGAGGGTTTCGATGCCGGTCAGCGTGTTCCAACTGTTGAACGGCGCCTGGCACGCGCCGATGTCGCGCAGGACCTGCACGCGCGCCTTGATGATGAAGGGGGGCAGTCCCATGCCGGCTACGTCGGCGTAGGCCAGTCCGTGGTAGCTGGGATCGGGAGTGGTGAAGTTGGCGAAGCGGCCGCTGCGCCAGTCGAAGTTGCCGCCATCCACGATCACCCCTCCGATAGCCTGGCCGTGGCCCCCCAGAAATTTGGTGGTGCTGTGGGTGACGATGTTCGCTCCCCACTCGAAGGGCCGGCAGAGGAAGGGCGTGGCAAAGGTGTTGTCGATCATCAGTGGGATGGCGTGCGCCTGAGCGATGGCCGCCACCTGCTCGAAGGGGAAGACGCTGATATCGGGGTTACCCAGGGTTTCGCCGTAGAGGATCTTGGTGGTGGGCCGGATCGCCCGCTCGAAGTTGGCCGGATCGCCAGGATCGACGAAAGTCACGTCGATGCCCAGGCGCGGGAAAGTGTAGTTGAACTGGTTATAGGTGCCGCCGTAGAGCCGGCTGCTGCTGACGATGTGCCGGAAGGACAAATCTTTCATAGTCAGGGGAGCCGCTCGTTGCGAATCATTGCCCGACTGATCGCGTTATGTCGTTGCACCAGCGGCGGCAGGTCCAGATCCACGATCTGGCCTTCCTGCGCCCGTAGCCGGCCGTTGACCACCGACAGATCGACGTTGACCGGCGTGCAGAAGACCAGCGCGGCCAGCGGGTCGTGCAGGCTGCCGGTGAACTCCAGGCGCTCCAGCCGGTAGCCGATGAAGTCGGCCGCCATGCCGGGGGCCAACGCGCCGATGTCGTCGCGGCCCAGCACGGAGGCGCCAGCAGATTTGAAGGTCGCCACTTTGTGGGGAGCCAAGGGTGTGACAGCCGATCATGTTTATGTAATAGGCCTTTGTGACGAGGCTATTCCAGGAACGCGCCGTGAGGAGTATCCAGGC
>JAAEKA010000668.1 GCA_014155705.1 Anaerolineae bacterium clx_CAG2
TGCGCTGTCCAAGTCACATTCAGGTAGGCAGCAACTTTGTGGCGATCAAGCAGGGCTTGGCTTTGAGCAGTCAGTTGCGCCAAATCCGCCTTCGTTCCGGCTTTGGTCTTGTTGAGCGCCTGTTCTGCCCGTTGCAGACGTTCCATCAGGCCATGCTGCTGGCGGCGAGCCAGTTTGTCACTGCGCACAACCACCGCACGCTCTGGCCAAGTTAGCTCAGTCGCAGCATTGGGTGATGCCCAACTCTGCGACACGACCACCTCAAAGCCCTGGCCGACAGGTTCATCTCCTCCGGGCAGGGTAAGCAGTTGCGGTGGCGTCGCTGGGTTCAGCACCCACTGGCGCAGGTCGTTTGGTGTGTCGCCGGTCATGGGTAAGGGCGCCAGGTAGTAACCGCCGCCCGCCTGGATGTGGGCTCGATTGGCAAGACTGGCCAGTTTGCAGTCGCCAACCACCAGGAAATCGGCTCGACCGATGACCTTGACCATCCGTCGCCATACCGGCAGATAGAGCGGGTCATCCGCACAATGGCCCGCTACCGTGGCGCTGCACAACGGTATGCCCACCGGATCCAGTGTACTCAGCACTTCCTTGAACTGGCGCAGGTCAGGTCGGTGGTCTTTGCTCTGACCATAGTCTAGGAGCGTGCCAGAATCGGGTTGATGATACACCGATACCGTCGTGGTATCAATACGGGTTGTATCTATCGGTAAGGCATAGGCCCGGATGAGGTGCTGGCCGAGTTGCTCTTCGAGCCGCTCGCCCACCGCATCGTCGCCCAGAGCATCCAACAGATCTTGCAGCCGGTCATCGGTGAAGTCTGTATCCCGGATCGGACAGCCCAGGGCTTGCGTCAAAACATGTTGATGCTTGCTCACCCAATCACGCACTGGACTGAGAAAGTGATTGCATTGGCTCAAGATGTACGCTACAAAGACTACGGCCAGCTGTCCGTAACTCAACCCTTGCCGGTTGCCGTGCGGTGTGCCCAGCACGTTATCCACAATCTGGTCAATGTGCATGTCCAGCAACCACCGCATAAGCAACGGAATGTCGTCAATTCGCTCCGAGTTAATCCGTGCGGTCGTCATGGCTACCTCCAGCGTCTGGTTTCCTGAAGGCTATACACCAACAACCGCTATTGCGTCAACTTACAATTGAAATGAGCGAAACTACCGTTATGAATGTGCATACATGCGCAAACGTCTGTGATACATGACAATACTGAACAACACGGCTACTTACCCTGCCTCCAACATCGCCTACTGAATCTCTATCTTATCTTCCTCATCGTT
>JAAEKA010000669.1 GCA_014155705.1 Anaerolineae bacterium clx_CAG2
TCCAGGTGGAGAAATTCGTCAGCGACACGCCCAACCTGCCTGAGGCAGCCAAGTCGGAACTGGAGGGCAAGATCGCAGCGGTGCGTTCCGCCATGCAGGGGTCTGACACGGCCCGCATGCGCAGCACGACCGACGAACTGATGCAGGCCTGGCAGAATGTGGGTACGCAGATGCATCAGACCCACCAGCAGCCCGAAGACGGTCAGGCGCCTCCTCCTCCTCCCGGCAGCGACGAGGACGTGGTCGAAGGCGAGTTCCGTGAGGCCTAGGCGCTGAGCGATCGCCGATCCTGACAATAATGCAGTGAGCCTGTGGACATAGCTGCGGCTCGCCGAGTTTGAAAACGCGCTGCCAGAAGCGGTAAGCCTGGGCAGCGCGCATTTTTTCAGAAAGGTCATATAAATCAATGACAACCCCTCTGTTGGTTCAAGATGGTATGGTCGTGAGTCTGGACTACAGCCTGCGGCTGGCGGCCGGTGACGTGATCGACAGCTCGTCTGACGGCGAGCCGCTGGAGTTCCTGCAAGGCGCGGGCCAGATCATCTCTGGTCTGGAGCAGGCGCTCTATGGCATGGCCGTGGGCGATGAGAAGCAGGTGACAGTGGCGCCAGTCGACGGCTACGGCGAGATGGACCCTGCCGGCGTACAGTTTTTCCCCGCCTCTACCTTCCCGGAGGACATGGAACTGGAGGTGGGCATGGCCTTACAGGCGCAGGATAACTCCGGCCACGTCTTCACCGTCTATGTCAGCGAGGTGCAGGAGGACGGCGTGCTGCTGGACTTCAACCATCCGCTGGCCGGCGAAACGCTGCATTTCCAGGCCAAGATCGCCGGCTTGCGCCCGGCCACTGATGAGGAGTTGGCCCACGGGCATGCCCATGCCCACGGGCACAGCCACTGACCGTGAGGTGTGAGACGTGACTTACCTGGCGAATGACATCTGCCATCCGTAACACGTAATGCGTAACCCGGAGTCAGCGAAAAACGTCTCTCGGTTACGGGTTACGGGTTACGGGTTACGGGTTACGGGTCACGTGTCACGGGTCACGTGTCACCTTCTACGTCCTACCCCGGAGCAGCACCATGACCAACACCACTTCAGCCTTGCCCGCCCGCCTGCAGGCGATCGTCGAGGAGTTTCAGGACGCGGAGGGCCGCGAGAAGCTGGAACTACTGCTGGAATACTCAGAAAGCCTGCCGCCGCTGCCTGCCTGGCTGGCCGGGCAACACAACGACATGGATCAGGTGCATGAGTGCATGTCGCCGGTCTTTGTCTATGCCGAGCAGCAGGAT
>JAAEKA010000067.1 GCA_014155705.1 Anaerolineae bacterium clx_CAG2
TGGTTGCCCATAATCTCCTCCTCAGGCAACACGGAACGGCGAGAAGCGGTGCAGGGCGGCTATGCACCGCTTCTTGTCAAGCTGGGAAAGGTGCTGCGATCATGTCTCCATCGGATCAAGTCATCTTGACGATGACCGGGATCTCCAAGGCGTTCCCCGGCGTCAAAGCGCTGGAGAACGTCGATTTCGACCTGCGGCGGGGGGAAATCCATGCGTTGATGGGTGAGAACGGGGCCGGCAAGTCGACCCTGATCAAAGTGCTGACCGGCGTGGAGCATCCCGACTCGGGCGTTATCACCCTGGACGGCCAGGCGGTGCAGGTCAGGTCGCCCCAGCATGCCCAGGAGCTTGGCATCAGCACCGTCTACCAGGAGATCAACCTCTGCCCCAACCTGACCGTGGCCGAGAACATCCTGATCGGCCGTGAGCCGCGGCGGACCGGCCGCATCGACTGGAAGGCCATGAACCAGCGGGCCAGGCAGATGTTGTTACGGCTGGACGTCGATATCGACGTCCAGCAGACGCTGGGCTCCTACTCGGTCGCGATCCAGCAGATGGCGGCCATTGTGCGCGCGCTGGAGATCTCCTCGGCCAAGCTCCTGATCCTGGACGAGCCGACCTCCAGCCTGGACGCGCACGAGACGGCCAAGCTCTTCCAGGTGTTGCGCCAGCTCAAAAACGAGGGCATGGCGATCGTCTTCATCACCCATTTCATCGACCAGGTTTACGAGGTTTCCGACCGCATTACCGTGCTGCGCAACGGCAAGCTGGTAGGATCCTACCAGACCAACGCGCTGCCGCCGTTGGAATTGATCGGCAGCATGCTGGGCCGCATCATGGTCGACCTGGACGACGTATCGCGCGCGAAGCTGCAGCGCGAGCGGCGCAGCGACGCCCAGCCCTTGCTACAAGCGCACGGTCTAGGCAGCGCCGGCGCGATTGCGCCCTTCGACCTGGAACTGCACACGGGCGAGGTGGTGGGACTGGCGGGCCTGTTGGGATCCGGCCGCACCGAGCTGGCCAGCCTGCTGTTCGGCATCGACAAGCCTGACCAGGGTGCGCTGACCTTTGCCGGCCAGCCGGTCAGAAAGTTCTCGCCGCTGGCGTCGATCTTGCGCGGCGTTGCGTTGAGTCCCGAGGACCGCAAGGCGGCCGGCATCGTCGACGAGCTGTCGGTGCGCGAGAACATTGTGCTGGCCATGCAGGCCAGCCGCGGCTGGCTCAAGTTCCTCAGCCGGGCCAGGCAGGCCGAAATCGCCGACCGCTACATCAAGCTGCTCAACATCGTCACGCCATCGGCCGACCAGCCGATCAAGAACCTGAGCGGCGGCAACCAGCAGAAGGTGATCCTGGCGCGCTGGCTGGCCACCGATCCACAGGTGCTGATCCTGGACGAGCCAACGCGCGGCATCGACGTGGGCGCCAAGGCCGAGATTCAGAAGCTGGTGGTGTCGCTGGCCGACGAGGGCAAGGCCTGTGTCTTCATCTCGTCGGAGTTGGAAGAGGTGCTGCGCTGCAGCGACCGCGTCGTCGTCCTGCGCGACCAAGCCAAGGTCACCGAGCTGAGCGGCGCGGCGATGAACGCCGATACCATCATGCAGACCATCGCAGGGAGCTAGCCATGGCCCAATCGCAATCGCTTTGGAAACGCTTCACGGGCAGCCAGGTCTTCTGGCCCCTGGTCGCGTTGGGGCTGATCATGCTCTTCAACGCGATCTTCACGCCGGGCTTCTTCAAGCTGGAGATCAAGGATGGCCACCTGTTCGGCTCGCTGATCGACATCATCAACCGCGGCGCCCCCCTGATGGTGCTGGCCATCGGCATGACCATGGTGATCGCCACAGGCGGCGTCGATCTGTCGGTGGGAGCAGTGGTTGCCATCTCAGCCGCCACGGCTACGGTGCTGATCAACCCTGCCCTGGGCAAGGAGTTGATCGCCTCGGACAAGCTGGTGCAGGACGTGTCCGCCACGCCGTTGCCGCTGGTGGTTGCAGCGGCTCTGCTGATCTCGACGCTGTGCGGGCTGTGGAACGGCCTGTTGGTCTCCCGGGGCAACATCCAACCCATGGTGGCTACATTGGTGCTGATGGTGGCCGGCCGCGGCATTGCGCAGTTGATCACTGGCGGACAGATCATCACGGTCTACTTCACCCCCTACTTCTTCATCGGCAACGGCTACCTGGCCGGCGTACCGTTCACGCTCTTCATCGTAGCCGCGGTCTTTCTGATCGCCTGGCTGCTGACGCGAAAGACCGCGGTCGGCATGTTCGTCGAGTCGGTGGGCATCAACGCCCGTTCGAGCTTCTACAGCGGCATCAGCGAGAAGAATATCAAGTTGCTGGTCTATACGGTTTCCGGCATTTGCGCCGGCGTCGCCGGGCTGATCATCAGCTCCAACATCAAGAGCGCCGACGCCAACAATGCCGGCCTGGGCTTTGAGCTGGACGCTATTCTGGCTGTGGTGATCGGCGGCACGCTCATGTCAGGCGGCCGCTTTTCGCTGCTGGCCAGTATCATCGGCGCGCTGGTGATCCAGAGCATGACTACCACCATGTACGCCATCGGCGTGCCGGCCATGGCGGCCCAGGCAGTCAAGGCGCTGGTAGTATTGGCGGTCATCTTGCTCTACTCGCAGCAAGTTCGGGATGGGCTGAGCGGCCTGACGGAAAGAAAGGGAGCGCGATCATGAAGCGGCGTTTCAGCGTCAATCGCAAGTTCCTGCCCTTGTTGGTGACCATCGGTTTGTTCGTGGTGGCATATGTCTACGGCGCCATCCAGTATCCCGGCATGCGCAGCGCGCAGACCTTCTTCAACCTGTTCATCGACAACGCCTTCCTGCTGATCGGCTCCATTGGCCTGACCCTGGTGATTATCTCCGGCGGCATCGACCTGTCGGTCGGCGCAGTGATCGCTTTGGTTAGTGTGGCCTCGGCGCACCTGCTGGAGAAAGAAGGGCTGAGCCCGTTTCTGGTCATCCCGCTGATGCTGCTGATGGGCGCAACTCTGGGCGCAATGATGGGCGGCATCATTCAGGTCTTCAAAGTGCAGCCCTTTATCGTCACCCTGGCGGGCATGTTCCTCGCCCGCGGCATGTCCTTCTTCATCAGCCTGGACGCGATCACCATCAGCGACCCCTTCTACCGCTCGCTGTCGCTGGCCCGTATCCATTTGATTGGCAAGTCGTTCATCTCGGTACATGTGGCGCTAGCGTTGTTGGTGTTGTTGGTCACCATATATCTGGCCCACCGCTGTGCGCATGTTCTATCCCTTCCTGCCGGAGATCAGCCGCGGCTTAGGAATTACACTGTCGCAAGGTGGGCTGCTGCTGGCCCTGCGCTCGGCCATGGTCTTCCCCAGCCCGCTCTTTGGCGCCTGGACCGACCGCCACGGCCCGCGCACCCTGCTGACGGCTGCGCTGCTGGCCCAGGCGCTTGGTTTGTGGTGGCTGAGCACGGCGCAGGGGCTCGCGAGCGCCATCCCGCCGGTCATCCTGCTGGGCCTGGCATCGGCGGCTTTCATCCCGAACCTGCAAGCAGCCGTCGCCGAGCACGTGCCCTTCCACCGCCGCGGCCGGGTGGTAGGGATCATCGAGTTCAGTTGGGCTATCACAGGCCTGGTGATCCTGCCCATTGTCGGCGTCATGATGGTGCAGAACGGTTGGCAGGCGCCGCTGCGCCTGTTCGCTGTGCTGAGCCTGGTTGTCGCGCCGCTGCCCAGCTTGCTGCCGCGCCGCCGCCAGTCGTTGGCTCCTGTGCAACGCGGTTTCCGGCAGATGGCCGGCGCAGTCTGGCGTTCCCCCAGCGCCCGCGCCGCTATCCTGGTCAACGGCCTGATCTTCGTCGCCGCCGAGAGCTTCTTTGTGACCTATGGCGCCTGGCTGGAGCAGTCCTTCAGCATGGCGCCCAACCAGATCGGCCGCGTAGCCGCGCTGCTGGGTCTGGCCGAACTGGCCGCTTCCGGGGCCAGCAGCCTGTTCATCGACCGGCTGGGCAAGCGGCGCGGGGTAGCCATCGGCCTGGCAGCCATGACAGCCACCCTGGCGCTGCTGCCTTTTCTGGAAAGCAGCCGGACGCTGGCTATCGCCGGCATGGCGGCTTTCACCATCAGCTTTGAGTGGAGCATCGTCTCCAACATCAGTCTCCTGTCGGAGCAGGCGCCTCTGATGCGTGGCACGGTGCTGTCGCTGGCTGTGATGGCCGGCGGCGCCACCCGCACCGTCAGCGACTACCTGGCCGTGGCGCTGTTCGAGCAGGGCGGCATGCTGGCCACAGCGCTATTTGGCGTGGTCGGCGCGGCCGGGGCGACCTTCGTGTTGCTGCGCTGGGTGCAGGAGCGCGCGGCGGAGCCGGAGTCGCCCAGTCTGCCAGGAGCGAGCAGCCATGAGTAATTCTTGGACAGGACAAACCATTGCCAGCCGCCGGCGGGCCGTGCAACGGGCGCTGTCCGGCGTTTGGCCCGGCCGGTTGCTGCGCGGCGAGTTGGTGATCGACGACGCCTTTGTGCGCGATATCGTCGGGCTGGAGGGAGAGGCCATCCCCTGGGCCGCGCGCCAGGCCGTGCTGGATCGGCTGCGTCACGACTTGGTGGTGGTCTCTTTTTCCCACGGCTGGGGCAGCCCCGTGCAACCTGACCCCGGCGAAGCGTTGTTTTTGCTGAACGAGTGGCGCAGTGAGACCGACCTGTTCGTCTTCGCTCTGGTCGATGGCCCCTTCAGCGCAGCAGCAAAAGCCTGGGGCTGGGAGCAGGCGCTGGTGAAGCTGACGCGGCTGCCGCCTGATGTGCCGCGCTTCATGGCCGAGGCCGTGGTCGAGCAGGCTGAGTTTGTGCAGCGGTTGGCTGCGGCCGGCGCCGACGGCATCCTCCTCGGCGACGACATCGCCTATCGGCGCAGCGCCTACATCCAACCGGGTGCGCTGCGTCGAAGCTACTTCCCCTATTTGACAGTGCTGGTGGAGGCCTGTCAGCAGGCCGGGCTGCCGGTGGTCTTCCACTCCGACGGCAACCTGTGGGACGTATTAGCCGACCTGGTCGCGACAGGCATCAACGGCATCCAGGGGCTGGAGCCAGCCGCGGGCATGAGTCTGGCCGGCGTGCGGGCTAAG
>JAAEKA010000670.1 GCA_014155705.1 Anaerolineae bacterium clx_CAG2
AGATCGAGAAACCTCGGTTGGAGTTGGAGAAGCAGAAGCGTGCAGAGTGAAGGGTAGCTCGTTGCAGCTTGTGAGCTACTTGCAACAACGGCCCGCATGCAGTATCATGCGGGCCGTTGTGTTTCTGTCGTGACGGAGCCGGGCCTTCTGCGGGGCTTGCGTCGTTCATCCGGCCGGAGCCTGATCATCGCCTGTTTGTGGAGGTAAAATTGACTATGACACGATTTCGATCCATCCTTGTGAGTCCCCAGCGCGTCGGCTGGATGGCGGAACGCAGCAGCAGCGGAGTGACGCTGCTCGATCGGGCGCCCTGACCACAGTAGCACAATCCGCCGGATTGTGGGGACGCAATCCAGCGGATTGCGTTACGCCGCTGTAGCACAATCCGCCGGATTGTGGAGACGCAATCCAGCGGATTGCGTTACTCAGAGCAACTGGTCTGCCACTGGCCGGCTACCGCCACCAGGTCGTTGACCGAAATAGTGTTGTCGAAGTTCAGGTCACGCCGGGGGTTGTAGCTGGCGTCGCCCAAGCTCAGGTTCCACTGCGAAGCCAGCAGGCTGATATCCACCACATCGATCATGTCGTCGTAGTTGATGTCGGCCGGGCAAAGGGCGGCCTGCACCGCGGCCAGCGCATCGATGCGACCATAGCCATAGGTATTGTCCCAGGTGTTCCAGGGGGCCGTATTGGCGCCGCTGCCGCAGGCCGTGCCGACGACGCCCTTGTTGGCCGTCTCACGCAGGTACTGCTCGCTGGCCGGCACCTGACCGATCAGCGCAGGCACAGCCGACCAGAGCAGCGCGGCCACGCCCACCACGTGCGGGCCGGCCATGCTGGTGCCGGACGAAGTGCCATAGGCCGTAGTGCTGCTGCGGGTGGCTGAGCGCACGCTGACGCCAGGCGCCGAAATATCCGGCCCCTGGATGTTGGTGAAGAAGCGCGGTCCACGGCTGCTGAAAGAGGCAATGACGTTGCTGCTGCTATAGGCGCCGACCGCAAAGGATTCCGGGAAGATAGCCAGGGGCGTGTTGATGCTGCCGCAGCTTGAACCGGAGTTGCCGGCCGACGCCACGACCAGCACGCCGGCTGCGCGCAGGCTCTGCTGCACTGATTGGATCACGCCCCAGGTGGCCGATGTACAGCCTTCAGAGGTGGGGCAGCCCCAGGAGTTGTTGATGACGTGCGGCGCCAGGTTCGGATCAGGGTTCAGACCGGCCAGATTGGTAGGCGCCAGAAAGAACTGGCAGCACTCGGCAGAGGTGGCGGGCGTGCCGTCGCCGTTGTTCATGTTGCGGCAGCCGATCCACTGTG
>JAAEKA010000671.1 GCA_014155705.1 Anaerolineae bacterium clx_CAG2
ATCTTCTTGAGCGCACGTCCTGCAAAGATACATTGCCTTGGTCTTTGGTTCAAACTCAGGAAACTCAGGGTCAGCATACTCATCTGGCCATCGCTTCTGTACTTGGTACAGTCGAAGAGCACGTATGGCTGTTTCGTATTCGTTCATCATTAAGGTCTCTCACTTGGGTGCGCTGACTAGCAACCCATACTTTGCATCACACCGCTGTCTGACTGGTCATGACCAGCAACCCGTTTGCTAAGGAAGTTTGCAGTACGATCAGGCAACAGGTTGACTGCCAATAACCCCTTTTGCTGCCAAAGCGGCTATGGCTAGTTCGTACTGATTCGGAGTGCTCGACCAAGTCTGGATGCATCCCTCTTTATAGTCCTCGAATGAGCCACTCACAGCAATTATCCGAGTGTGGATCAAACTCTCCATATCCTCAAAGGTGTATGACAATTCAATCTCGTAACTATCCAATTTATCCAAGTTTCTGGCGAACTCCAATGGTTCAAGAACCTTGAGTTGTACGAAGATTTGGTACTCCAGGTTTGGCATACGTTGTCTGCCTTGCACTGGGAAGGGAAAATGGAGTTGCTGGTTAGCGTGTGGAAAGTTCCGTAAGCACAGCTCGGTCTTTGCCGGTGTGTTGGCAAGAACTTCATTCTTCATGACAAATCTAGTAACCTCCAGCGATCGGAGAATCGCCGATTCCTCGCCTCTATTTATGGCATCCAAAATGAGGCTGAAACGCATTGGTGAGTGAGGAACACCACGACTTGTACTTGTAGCACCAAAAACACATCGATCACACCTAATGGATAAATCTGCTGCTTTAGGCCGTTGATCAATTGCTTCTTTCCATACAAAGTAGCCTGCTCCAAGTACAGCACTTACGGCAAGAAAAGTACCTATCAGTTTTAGCGCGTCGCTTAAGGGTAGGAACAGAATAACCAGAGCTGCAAGGAAGGATAAAACGCTGTATGTATTGGCAGCGTGCTTGACTACCAGCTTTGTGTACTGAAGAACTGGATGGTTTCTCATTCTAACCAATCACTTTGTGAGTGGCGTATACAGTACGCCCTCTAGATTTGGAAGCATGATAGCCGAACTCGTCTTTTCTGTGTTTTTGCCCTGGTCGCTGTCCAATTCTGTGGGCGTGCCTTAACCCGAACAACCATTGTGAGGCGATTATAGCACTGCAGGCTGAGGAGGTCAACAGAAACGCAGCGAATTCAACGAGCGCAGGCGCGCCAGCTAAGTTGTCATCTTGTATAGCACAGTGCACGGTCATCTGCTGACCAAATCCTCACTGCGCCCACCAGCCATGCTGCATCCGCCTATGGCAGTGATACAACATGGCTGGTGTTTGCTGCCGGTGAAGAGCTACCCATCGTGCCAACGGGAGTATTGCCACGGGTGGAAATCCTCGATGGAGAACTCGCCCGTTTCGTCGTCCCACGTTACTGAGCAACGGACGGTGTTCTCATCGATGACGGTGACGCCGTGGTAGTACTCGGTTGCATCGACCACGTGCCAGCCGGTGTCGCGGGTCTCCCAGGCTTCGGGCTGGTGGTAGATAAAGTGGCTCTCGCCATACTCCTTGGCAGAGTACTGGGCGCGTTGCAGCGCCATGTCGTAGGTGGACATCGGATACCCTTTCGTGGATAGTGGGGATTGGAGCAGCCCCGGCACACATCGCCATGCACCGGGGCTTTGCCGGTGTTCTGGCGGCTACTCGAACAACTCATCCAGCGGATCGCTGGCGCGCTCTGCCATCGGCTTGGCGGAGACGGCCACGGGCACCTTCACACCCACGGCTTTGCCGTTGCCCACGCCAAAGCTGGGCAGGGTGGCGGCGTCGATCATGTCGTCCAGCCGCGTTTGCGCTTCCTGCCAGGTGAAGTGGCCGTCCATCACTTGCTTGGCCAGCGCGCTGACTGTGGCGCGATCTAGCTTGCCAGCGTAGTCGTTGGCTTTCAGCCAGAAGGTGGTGGGGGTAGCAGGCGTTGCGCCATTGCCGTTGGAGGTCTTTCCATTGCCGTTAGGGGCCTTGCCGTTGCCCTCTGTGGTCTTGCCGTTGGTGGGCGGTTGCTGTGCGCCGTTCTTGGGCGCTTCTGGGGTCGGGGCGTTGCCAGCAGGCTGCTGGGGCCGTTGGGAGCCGTTCTGCGGGGCTTTTTCGCCAGCGCTGGACTGGTTGGACGCGCCATTCGTCTGGACGCGCGCAGGCGCGCTCTGGTAGCCTTGGGCAACCCGTACCAGGCCCTTGAACACCTCGTGCCCCACGCCGATCATCGAAGCCGCTTTCGTCAAGCCATCCGTGATCGCGCCTTTGCGGGCGTCGGTGAGCGGCGCGGTGCCCTTGCCGGGCCGACGACCGCCAGGCGAGTAGACGGGCCACGACCAGGCTCCGCTGTCAACGGCGAAGGCCCAGTTACGCGCCTGGGTGTCCCAAACCACGGGATCACAGCCGCCTTCGGAGACGCGGAATTGCAGGGCGACTTCCGTCAGCACCTCCCCTTCCAACATCTCGAACGGCGCGTGGACGTAGCGCCAGCCGCAGCCGCAGGGGCCGAAGACCTCGTTGAGGCGCTCGACCACGAACGCGGCCTTGATGGACGTTAGCTCGAAGCCCCGGCTGGTGTCAGCCGACAGGGCCTCGGCGGGGAACGATGCGCGCAGGGCGCTGATCTGCTTCTCGGACAACATGGTAGGTACTCCTTCTGCGTGGTAACGAATGCGCAGCCCTCACAGGTTGGGGAAACAAAAAAGCCGCCCAGGTTGGCGGCTCAGCGACAGGTTACGTTGTGAATACTAGAGATCACGGACGGTCATGGTGCATCACCGCCGTTCTGATGGTGGGCTTGCGGGCGTTGGCTCCCAATTTACGGACGAACAGGGCCGCTATGATGTGCTTGCACAGCCTGCGCCCGTTGACTTCGGGTGCGCGGTGCTCCCAGTCGTTGCAGGTGCAGGTGGACGCGTTGAGATCGACGTCGTAGACCTCGTCATGCCCCTGGCCCTGTGACAAGACGTGGAAGAGACCGGGGCCGCCATCAACGCGCACCGCATCGTCGGCAGCCAGGGCCACAGCCTTCAGCGCGCGTTCCCGCAGTTCAGGATAGGTGCTGATCAGGGACTGGGCCAGTTCCAGTGCCTTGGGCGCTTCGCCGGCCAGTT
>JAAEKA010000672.1 GCA_014155705.1 Anaerolineae bacterium clx_CAG2
GGCTGCGGCCAGCGGGGCAAGCAGCTTGCGAATGGGGCCGCCGGTGCCAGCCAACAGCATCTTGTCGTGGGCATGCAGCAGGTCAGCCGTGCCACGATAGCTGGCGGCCAGGTAGCGCTTGAAGAAAGCAGGTGAGATGAACTGGGCGTCCAGGTTGTCGGGCGAGATGACGATTGGGCCAGGCAATGTGGCGATCTGTTTCACCAGGCTCTGCACCTGCTGCTCCAGCAGCGCCACGATCTGCTCGACCAACGCTTGCGCGTCAAAGAAGAGCAGCAGGCCATCTCCCCAGCCCAGCCATTCGAGGAATACCTGGGAGAAGGGCCGCCGCGGCAACTCCAGCGCCACCACGCCGTCGTCGCCGATCTCGCCGCGCAGCCGCTCCAGCCCCGCCGTATTCACTACATACTGGCGAGCCGCCGCCACGTCCAGCAGTACTCGTAAGTCGCCCGGCGTCTTGACGGGGTACTCGGTCTCCCACCAGTCGCCGTCGGGGCCGAGGGTCCAGCGTTCAGCCAGCACGCCGGCCGGCGTTCGGTACTGGATCACGCGCTCGTTGGCCGTTTCCACCTTCTGAACTTCCACGCCGCCCCAGTCGACTCGATAGGGGCGCGCCGTCAGCCAGGCGGGCACGCCCAGGCCGCGGGCGATCTGCGGCAGCGACCAGTCGCGCCAGGCCGCAGGCAGCGTGTCATGCTCCTTGTGCCAACCATACCACAAAGTCAGGTTGGGCAGGAAGAGCACTCCGGTGTCGCTGCCTGCCGTGCGAAAGCGGTGGGAAATATAGTCTCGATGGTCCACTGAAGCTCACCTTGTGCTCGCGGTAGCAAGTCGCGCACTTAGCGTCAGCGTTGGGCGACTGGTAGGCCGCCCGGATACTCAGCCTGCCAGTCTTCGCCTCGATCAGGCGCATCGGGCGGCGGCAGCGTCCCTGTGCGCGGGTAGTGATAAGCGCGCGCCTGGCCTTCGTCCTTGTAAATGTACCAGGTGCAGGGTGCGTTGGGATCCATCACGTGGTCCAGCGGCCGCAGCAGCCGGCCGCGCTGACGGCCCGGCAGCCACTCCATGGCAATGGCGCAATGGCTGCAATACCAGTGAACGCCGGTCTTCTGCCAGGTCCAGTCGTGCGGCGTCCGATTAACGCCAATCCCACCCATTGTCATGCTGGGGGCTGCCGAAGCATCCCCCTCGACCAGGACCGGGCCCAGTTGTTCGGCGCCCGGGAGGGCGAGGCCATGGCCGCCTTCATCCAGCAAGTGCCACTCAAGCGCGCCGCCACCCCCGAAGACCTGGCCGGCGTCGTCGCCTTCCTCTGCTCAACCGATGCCGACTACATCACCGGGCAAGCGATCAATGTGGATGGCGGGTTCGAGATGAATTGAGCTAACCCGTAACTCGTAACACGTAACCCGGAAGGCAGAATTGTCTCTCCCCTTTCCGGGTTGCGTGTTACGAGTTATGCATTCCCAGGAGCACCACTTATGCTGACCTACCAACCCACCGATCTCCCCCTCCTCCCCACCCAGGTTATCGGCAGCCACGGCGTGCCGGGCTGGATCTGGACCGTGCGCGACGCAGTGGCCGCGGGCGCCATGGGGCCGTTCGACATCGATGCGGCGCTGAAGGACGCCACGCGGCTAGCCATCCTCGACATGGAGCAGGCCGGCGTGGATATCATCTCCGACGGCGAGATGCAGCGCGCCGACTTCACCTGGCACTTTCACGGTAAGGTGCATGGCCTGGAGCCGCAGGAGTTCGCCCGCAAACTGGGCTATCCCGGCCCCGACCAGCTCGACGCGTTCCGCGCCGTCGCTCCGTTGACCGTGCCTAACGGCTACGGCCACGCCGAGGAGTTCCGCTTCGCCCGCTCGCTGACCCAGAAGCCGCTGATCTCGCCCATTCAAAGCCCGGTGACGCAGGCCTTCCGCATCGACCCCGGCGCGGTCTACAAGAGTAAGACCGAAATCGCCTGGGCGCTGGTACCCTTCATCAACCAGGAGCTGAAGGAGGTGGTCGCGGCCGGCTGCACCCACGTCCAGTTCGACGAGCCGGCCTATTGGATCGCCGACGGCGGACCAGAGGAGATGGTCGAGATTTTCAATGCCTGTGTCGAGGACGTGGAGGCCACCATCGGTTTCCACCTGTGCTTCGGCAATTTCCGCGGCCGGCCGGCTACATCACACCGCAGCTTCGCCGCGCTGGCGCCGTACTTCAAAGATCTCAACGTGGATGTGCTGCACATCGAATTCGCCAACCGCAATATGTACGAAGTCGAGCTATGGGAGCAGTACGGCGGCGACAAGATCCTCTGCGCAGGCGTGATCGACGTCAAAGGGCGCAGCCTCGAACCGGTAGAGGTGGTGGCCGACCGCATCCGCGCCTGTCTGCGCCACTGCGCGCCCGACAAGCTGTGGCTCGCGCCTGACTGCGGCTTCAGCCAGACCCCGCGCTTCCTGGCCAACGAGAAGATGCGTGTGATGGTGGAGGCGGCGGCATTGGTGCGTGAAGAAATAAGCTGACTTGATCAGCGCCTCGCCTGTCCTCTGAGCTCCTTCCGTATCCAGGGAACTGAGGGCAACTGAGAGAAACTCAAGGGACACGTGCATGCTCAGACTTGAAAACAATGATATCCTTGGCCGGCTGCTGCGAGTCGATGACCTGCAGACATTGGGCGTCTCGACGCAGACGCTAGCCGAGGATGCGATCCGGGCTGGCCGGTTGGAGGAGGCCGCGGCGCTGGTGGACTACTTCCACCAGGAGATGCGCATCATGCACACCATCATGCGCACCTGGCTGACCGACATCACCCGCTACCTCATCGCGCGCGGCGGGCCATCTGACAGCGCTGACGATCTGTCAACCGCCTTGCTGGACATCTGGCGCACCTACCCGCTAGGCGAGGCGCTGCGTGAGCGCTGTAAGGCGGCGATACGCGCGTCCAGGACTGCCAGTCCTGCCGCAGAACTGGCAGTCCTTTTGCTCGACCAGATGCGCCTGGAGTTCAAGGTTCCCCACGATGTGCTGGTAGCCTGGGTGCAAGACTTGCTCACCACCATCGCCGCGCGTTGGGGCGAGAAGGCTGTGCTGGAGTCGATTCTGGAGACGCACCAGAGCATCTGGGGCGACCGCTACGAGAACTGGAGTCGCATGACGCCCCATGAACGGCTGGCGCTGACTGTGGAGGGC
>JAAEKA010000673.1 GCA_014155705.1 Anaerolineae bacterium clx_CAG2
TACGCCTACAAGCAGTGGGAGCACTATGGCCTTCGGGCAATGTGTGACCGCGTGCCTTTTGGAGAATGAGCCGGCGAGTTACTCTTTGTGGCAAGGTTAAGCCAGAAACAGGCGGAGCCGTAGCGAAAGCGAGTCTGAATAGGGCGTTCAGTCGCAAGGAGTAGACCCGAAACCAGGTGATCTACCCATGGCCAGGGTGAAGCGAGAGTAATGTCTCGTGGAGGCCCGAACTCACTAATGTTGCAAAATTAGGGGATGAGCTGTGGGTAGCGGTGAAATGCCAAACGAACCTGGAGATAGCTGGTTCTCCCCGAAATAGCTTTAGGGCTAGCGTCACGTGTTTAGTATCGGAGGTAGAGCACTGATTCGGCTAGGGGGCATGTCGCTTACCAAACCGTATCAAACTCCGAATGCCGATACTCCAAACGTGGCAGTCGGACTACGAATGATGAGATCCGTGGTCGAGAGGGAAAGAGCCCAGACCGCCAGCTAAGGTCCTCAAGTTGAGGCTAAGTGGGAAAGGATGTGGAGTTACTTAGACATCCAGGAGGTTGGCTTAGAAGCAGCCACCCTTTAAAGAGTGCGTAATAGCTCACTGGTCTAGTGATTCTGCGCCGAAAATGTAACGGGGCTCAAGCCTCACACCGAAGCTGCGGGTTTGATCTTTGATCAAGCAGTAGGGGAGCGTTCTGTAGGAGATACAAGTCGGACCGTAAGGACCGGTTGCGGCCTACAGAAGTGCGAATGCCGGCATGAGTAGCGCAAGATGCGTGAGAAACGTATCCCCCGTAAGTCTAAGGTTTCCGACGGAAGGTTAATCCGCGTCGGGTTAGTCGGGCCTAAGGTGAGGCCGAAAGGCGTAGCCGATGGACAACAGGTTAATATTCCTGTACCACGTTGGGTTGTTTGAGCGATGGGGTGACGCAGAAGGGTAGACCAGCCGGTTACTGGATTCCGGTGCCAAGCCCGTAGGTGTTGAGGATGGTAGGAAAACCCGCCATCTGAGCTGAGGGGTGATGGGGAAGACCCTAGGTCGTAAACTGGTTGAGCCCATGCTGCCGAGAAAAGCCTCTAGCCACTAAGAAATGCACTCAACATATCCTGCTGCAGACACACAGGTTCTATTGTATCGAACGTGATCACGGGCGGCCTAATGTCCTCACCCCGTGTCACACATTTATCGTGCCAAGGAACGG
>JAAEKA010000674.1 GCA_014155705.1 Anaerolineae bacterium clx_CAG2
GTCCACGGCGTCCACCTGCCAGCCGCGCTGGGCCAGGTAGAGGCCAACATAGCCGGTGCCGGTGCCGAGGGCCAGGGCGCGGCCGGGCGATGTGTCGTCGGCTGCGATCTCGGCCAGCAGGCGGGTATCATCGCGTAGGCCGCACACCGCGACGCTGTCGTGAATATCTAGAGGGGGCAGGTGCGCGTCATCCTGCCAGGGCAGGCTCGCTGTGGCGCTGCTTTGCGGAGACGAAACGGCATTAGTCATGATCTTGGTCGTTTTTTGAGTCTTGCTGCGCGGCCTCAACGCGGACGTCGGTCTGGGCGGCCGCGCGCTGCAAGGTTGCTACCGCGTGACGCAACAGGCCCAACTCCTGCGTCAGCGCCTTGAGCCGGTCCTCGGTGCGAGAGATGGTGAGTGAGAGGTGGAAGATCAAAAGCAGCAACCCTACCACGGCCAACAGCAGCAGCAGGGCTGGCGGATATTCGAAGCCTATGCTGAAGGCCAGGTGATCCAGCCAGGGAATGAACACCGGCGCCAGAGTCAAGGCTACGCCAGCCAGCAGCCAGAGGATGGCGTAGCGCTCTTGCAGTTGACGCTTGCGCACCAGGTTGATCACCAGCAGCAGCACGGTCAGGCCCAAAACGAAGACCAGCAGTCGCGGCAGCGGCGCCATCATAGCTCGTTCCTCCTGGCGGACAGGTGCGTCTGCGCGCGCAGCACTACCATGCTGATGGCCAGCCACATCTTGAAGACGTAGTAGAAGGGTTTCCAGCCGCTGTGCATTGACACGCCGCTGAGCCGTTCGCGCATGGTCACCGGCACCTCTACCACGCGAAAGCCGGCATAGTGCAACACCAGCAGGGTATCGGCGTCGGGGTAGTCCACCGGATAGTTGTCATAAGCAAAAAAGCGCAGCGCGTCACGGTTGAGAGCCTGAAAGCCGGAGGTAGGGTCGGTGACCTCACGGCGGGTGATCTTCGAGACGGTCCAGGCAAAGAGCCGCATGCCGGCGCGCTTGACCCACGGCTGGTGATAGGCCATGCGGCCGCGGAAGCGGGAGCCTACGGCCACGTCGGCCTGATTGCTGAGCACCGCCTCGGCCAGCAGGTGAATGCCGGCAGGGTCGTGCTGACCGTCGGAGTCCATCACCACCGCCAGATCGTAGCCGTATTCGACCGCGTAGCGAAAGCCGGTCTGCACTGCGCCGCCGTAGCCCAGGTTGACCGGCAGGGTAACGACCTGGGCGCCCCGGTCGGCGGCCACGGCTGCGGGGGCGTCCCGGCTGCCGTCGTTGATCACCACCAGGTCCCAGTCAGGC
>JAAEKA010000675.1 GCA_014155705.1 Anaerolineae bacterium clx_CAG2
GGCGCTTGGTTGACTTTAAGCCTCTTTAGTAGTACACTTCACAGACAGGCGAATCCACCCCATGATTTGGACACTGCCACACCCATGCGGAGCTTAGACTGACATTCCGCTTGGATGATTTCTGCTAACCGGCCCCCCATCTCTTTTCCGTGCCAAGGAGCGTCTCTATGAGCGTCATCGAAGTGACCAATCTGACCAAGTATTACGGCAAAGCACGCGGCATCGTGGATGTCTCGTTCGCCGTACAAGAAGGCGAAATCTTTGGCTTCATTGGGCCTAACGGCGCCGGGAAATCCACGACCATTCGCCTGCTGCTGTCGCTGATTCATATGACCAGCGGCAGCGCCACGGTTTTTGGCAAGGATGTGGTCGCCCACGGGCCGGAGATCCGCCGCGCTATCGGCTACCTGCCTTCGGAGGTCTATTACTACGAGGGCATGAAGGTCATCGATCTGCTCAGGTACTCTGCCAGTTTCTTCGATGGCAACCACACCCAACGCATGCACGAGCTGTCCGAATACATGGAACTGGACCTGAATCGCCGTATCAACGACCTGTCGTACGGCAACAAGAAGAAGGTCGGCATCGTGCAGGGTTTGTTGCACAGCCCCAAACTGCTGCTGCTGGACGAGCCGACCTCCGGCCTCGATCCGCTGATGCAGCGCAAGTTCTTCAACCTGATACGCGAGGAGAACGCGCGCGGCGTGACCGTTTTCTTCTCCTCGCACATTTTGGGCGAAGTGCAGCGCCTCTGCACCCGGGTGGGCATCATCCGCGAGGGCAGCATCGTGGAGATCTCTGACATTCGCGCCTTGCAGCAAAACAACTACAAGAAGGTGCGCGTGGCGG
>JAAEKA010000676.1 GCA_014155705.1 Anaerolineae bacterium clx_CAG2
GTTGGTCACGGTGCAGGAATGGCAGGCTGCCAGCCAGATGAGCACGACGCTGGTGGCGGCCTTCGACAAGGCTTACCAGGCCATGCTGGCCGACCCGGCGCTGCGGGCCCAGGTCTGGCTGACGCCGGAGGAGGAGATCCTGGTCGGCAATGAGGCGGGAACGCGGCTGCCCGTGCCCATCGGCCGGCTGGATTGCAGCCTGATTCACGGCGACAGCGGCGAGCCCAGCTTGAAGCTGCTGGAGTACAACGCGGAGAGCCCGGCTGCCATAGCCTACGAGGATGGGCTGGCCGAGGTCTTCTTGCAGACTCCCCTGCTGCAAGCCTTTCAGCAGCATTTCCCGATCCGCCCGCTGTGGGCCAGGCCGGCTGCCCTGCAGACGCTGCTGCGCATCTACCGCGAGTGGGGCGGCCGCGAGTTGCCCACCGTGGCCATCGTCGATTGGCCGGGACTGCCTACGCAGCACGAGTTCGTTCTCTTCCAGGAGTACTTTGCGCGCCACGGCATCCGCTCCCTGATCGTCGAACCCGACGCCATGACCTACGAAGGCGGTGTGCTCTATGGAGAGGGCGTCGCAGTGGATTTCGTCTACAAGCGGGTGCTGACCCACGAGCTGCTGGCCCGCTACGGCGTCGAGCACCCCATCATCTACGCCGTGCGTGACCGCGCCGTCTGCATGATGAACCGCTTCTCCTGCAAGCTACTGCACAAAAAGGCCAGCCTGGCTGTGCTCAGCGACGAGCGCAACGCCCGCCTGTTCAGCGCGGACGAGCAGGCCGCCATCCAGCGCCATATCCCCTGGACGCGGCGGGTCGAGGAGCGCACCACCCTGTTCGAAGGTGCAGAGGT
>JAAEKA010000677.1 GCA_014155705.1 Anaerolineae bacterium clx_CAG2
TGCGCTGCAAACGCCGACGGCTGTCACGCTGACCCAGCTTCAGGCCACCTCCTGGAACGACGAGCCGGCCATCACAGGTGCAGTGTGGCTGTTGCTGGCAGGGTTGGGGCTCATGGCGATCGGCGGGTATCGAACCCTACGCAAAGGCAGCAGACCCAGCGGGTCATAGCGCAACGGGGGGTAGAGCAAAGTTGCCAACTTTTCGGAGAAGTTGGCAACTTTCGTGTGGGGCCGATGTGACTTTTGTCGCTGCGCGTCACAGGGGAATGGGCTATAGTGGGGGCAGAATTCGGCGCAGCGGCGGCGCGTGAGCGCTGCCCTGGAATCGCCAGGAACTGAGACCGGCATGGATCCTCTCCCAACCATCGACTCCAAGAAATGCACCGGCTGTCATCGCTGTGTGGACGTATGCCCTACACAGGCGCTGGCTCAGGCGGCTGGCAAGGCCTTCCTGGCTTTGCCGGAGCGCTGCACCTATTGCACGGTGTGCGAAGACGTGTGTCCAGAGAACGCCATTGCTTTGCCTTTCCTGGTCGTCCTGGCGCCGTACGCGGTTCATTGAATACAGTCGCGCGGACCTTCGAGAAAGTGTCCTGGAGACCTTCGAGGTTGCAGAAAACCTCGAAGGTCTTGCGCTGATCCAGCAGAGAAAGCGATTCGAGCTATCATGATCCAACCCTTCGGCGAACTCAACATCAACGCCTACCAGCCGCACCGGCCGGAAGGCGTCATTCTGACCCGTCTCTTCGACCACGAGGAACTGCGCGCTGAGCTGGTGGTGCTTCCGCCGCATAGCGCTGTGCCGCTGCACACCCACGCCCACGCTCACGAGTTGTTCGATGTCATCG
>JAAEKA010000678.1 GCA_014155705.1 Anaerolineae bacterium clx_CAG2
TACCAGGCTGTGGCCCTGCGCGACGCTCTGGTTGACCAGCATGCGCGTCTGGTCTGGTTTGACTGTGTACTCAACGAGACGGTAGGGGTGATCGGCCGGCGCGCCGAGATTGCGATCGGCTGGCTGGATTGGCTGAAATACATGGCCATTCCCGGCGTCATCGCCACTGTGTTGATGCTGGCGCTGCATCTGCTGGTCTTCAAGCAGAGCGGGCCGGTCACCATCGACCGCGCGGCCCTGCGGTTGGAGCAGCAGAAGCTCGGCCCCGTGACGCGTCGCGAGGTGGTGACCCTGGTGTGGGTGCTGGCGGCGCTGCTGCTGTGGATAACCGACTTCATCCATCACATCGACCCCGCGTGGGTGGCGCTGGGTGTGGCGGTGGGCCTTTCTCTGCCGGTCGTGGGCGATGTGCTCGACGCCAGGGATATCAGCGTCGGCATCAACTGGCCGATCGTGCTTTTCGTTGTCGGCGCGCTGGCCATTGGAACCGTGGGCAAAGTCACCGGCATGTCCGACTGGTTGGCCGCCACCCTGCTGCCCGCTGCGCCGCCGCAAAACCCCTACGCCTTCGCTGCGCTGGTGGGCGGCGCGACCATGTTGATCCACATGGTGCTGGGCAGCGCGCTGGCTTGCATGTCGATCGTCGCCCCGCCCATGGTGCAATACGCTGCGGCCGCGGACGTGAGTCCGCTCGTGCCGGCGCTGATCGTCTACACAGCGGTCGCCATTCATTACCCTGATTTTCTTGCCCTGCAAGGTCAGATGGACCTTGCCTGGACGTATTTCTATGCTCACGATTATGAGCAGGCTCTATTGATCGGCAGTTTAGCAGAAAGCGCAGTTCCTT
>JAAEKA010000679.1 GCA_014155705.1 Anaerolineae bacterium clx_CAG2
CAGTGGCTTCAACGACGATCCGCTCTGGCTGGTGCTGGCCGCGGTGGCCTACCTCAAAGAGACCGGCGACTGGTCGATCCTGGCCGAGCCAGTGGTCTACGAAAACAGGCCAGGCACAGAGCAGCCGCTGGCCGAACATCTGCAGCGCAGCATGCAGTACATCCTGGATCGCCTGGGGCCGCATGGCCTGCCGCTGATCGGCCGTGCCGACTGGAACGACTGCCTCAACCTTAACTGCTTTTCCGAGACCCCCGGTGAGCCCTTCCAGACCACCGAGAATCGCGGCGAGGGCAAGGTGGCCGAATCGGTCTTCATCGCCGGCCAGTTCGTGCTGGCAGCCAAGGAGATGGCAGGCATTGCGGAACAGGTGGCAGGCGGCAAGCTACAAGTGGCAGATGGCGCCTCCGACATGCATCCTTCATCCTTCCGCCTTCATCCTTCCGCCTATTACCTGACCCTGGCCGCACAAATGGAGGCGGCGGTGCGAACACATGGCTGGGATGGCGCGTGGTTCCTGCGGGCCTATGATGCATTGGGCGGCAAGGTCGGCTCACACGAATGCGATGAGGGACAGATCTTTATTGAGCCGCAGGGCATGTGCGTCATGGCCGGCATCGGCCTGGACGACGGTTTGGCCGAGCAGGCGTTGTCGTCAGTACAGCAGCGTCTGGCCACCGAGCACGGCGTCGTCCTTCTTCAGCCGGCCTACACTCAGTATCACATCCACCTGGGAGAGATCACTTCTTACCCGCCCGGCTACAAGGAAAACGCCAGCGTCTTCTGCCACACCAACCCCTGGATTATGATCGCTGAAGCCAGGCTGGGCCATGGCGAGGAGGCGTTGGATACTTACCACCGCATCTGCCCCTCGGCGCGCGAGCTGCACAGCGACGTCCACCGCTGCGAACCCTACGTCTACGCCCAAACGATCGCAGGGCGGGATGCGCCCAGCTTCGGCGAGGCCAAGAACTCCTGGCTGACCGGCACGGCCGCCTGGAACTACGTGGCCATCACCCAGTGGATCCTCGGCATTCGCCCTGCTTTCGACGGTCTGCGCATCGCGCCGGTGATTCCTGCAAGTTGGCCGGGCTTCACTGCGACCCGCCAGTTGCGCGGCGTCACCTATCACATCGACGTGCGCCGGACCGGGCCGGGCAACAGTGTGGCGCTGACGGTGGATGGCCAGCCGGTGGCCGGCGATGTCGCGCCGCTGCCCGCGGCCGGCCAGGCTGAGGTACGGGTGATGGTGGAGTTGGGCGGGTGATAGCGATGGAGAATACCACAGAACTCCCATGAAACGCACACATGTCTCCTTTCTACTGCTGTCCATCCTCCTGCTGACGGCCTGCGGCAGGGCCGCGTCCACCCCAGCACCGTCCCCGGCATCGCCCACGCAGCCCGCGCCAGCTTCACCGGCTGCCGCTCCTGTCCAGTCCGTCGACGAACGCGTCGCGGCTTTGTTGACTCAGATGACCCTGGCTGAAAAGATCGGCCAGATGACACAGGCTGAGAAGGGCAGCATCGCACCCCGGGACGTCACCCGCTACTTCATCGGCTCGGTGCTCAGCGGTGGGGGCGGCTCGCCGCCCAGCAACACGCCTGAGGACTGGCTGGCCATGGTCAATGGCTACCAGGAGGCCGCGCTGGCTACGCGCTTAGGCATTCCATTGCTCTACGGCGTGGACGCAGTGCATGGCCACGCCGCCGTGGTTGGGGCGACGGTCTTTCCCCACAACGTCGGCCTGGGCGCAGCCGATGACCCGCAGTTGATGCGGCGTATCGGCCAGGCCACAGCCGCCGAGATGGCCGCTACCGGCATTCGTTGGAACTTCGCTCCTGTGGTAGCCGTGCCGCAGGATATCCGCTGGGGCCGCACCTACGAAGCCTTCGGCGAGGACCCGGCCCTGGTCAGCCGGCTGGCCGCGCCATACATCGAGGGCTTACAAAACGGCGCAGCCGATCAGCCCTTCGCCGATCCGGCCACAGTCGCGGCCAGCGCCAAGCACTTTGTGGCCGACGGCGGTACAGCCTTTGGCAGCGCCAACACGGCCAACATGGGCGTGCAGTATCTGCTGGACCAAGGCGACGCACCCATCGACGAGGCGACGCTGCGCGCACTTCACCTGCCGCCCTACCAGGCAGCGGTGGACGCCGGCGCTGCCACCGTGATGGCCTCCTTCAGCAGCGTCAACGGCGTCAAGATGCATGCCAACCGCGACCTGCTAACCGGCGTGCTGCGCGATGAGCTCGGCTTCAGCGGCTTCGTCGTCTCCGACTGGCAGGGCATCGACCAGATCCCCGGCGATTACTATTCCGACGTAGTGACCGCGATCAATGCCGGCATCGACATGGTCATGACGCCCTACGACTACAAGCGGTTCATCGACACGCTGATCCAGGCTGTCGAGCGCGGCGACGTGACCCAGGAACGCATCGACGAGGCCGTGGGCCGCGTCCTGCGCGTCAAGTTCGCGCTGGGCCTGTTCGACGGCGACCCGATGCAGCCCGGCGCGCCGTTGGAGGTCGTGGGATCATCGGAACATCGCGATTTGGCGCGCGAGGCCGTGCGCCAGTCGCTGGTTCTGTTGAAAAATGAAGGAAACACGCTGCCTCTGATCGAGGATACCCCGCTGATCTACGTCGGCGGAGAGGCGGCCGACGATATTGGCATCCAGATCGGCGGCTGGTCGACGCAATGGCAGGGCGAGGCGGGCGACATCACCGAGGGCACAACCATCCTTGACGGCATCCGGCAGGTCAGCAAGCCCGGCTCGAATGTCGTACACGATGCGGCCGGCCGGTTCGATGGTTTTACTGACGCTCAAGGCCGCCAGCTTCTCGCCGACGTGGGCGTTGCGGTGGCTGCCGAGCGCCCCTACGCCGAAGGCGTCGGCGACTCGGCTGACCTGGCGCTGCCGCCGGCCGACCTGGCCATGGTGCAGCGCATGCGCGACAGCTCGCGGCGCCTGGTGGTAGTGGTGTTGGCCGGCCGGCCGGTGGACATCACCGACCTGCTGCCGCTGGCCGATGCGGTGGTGGTAGCCTGGCTGCCGGGCAGCGAGGGGGCTGGCGTGGCCGATGGACTGTTCGGCCATTCGCCCTTCACCGGCACCCTGCCCTACACCTGGCCGCGCTCGGCCGATCAACTGCCCTTCAACTTTGCCAACCTGCCGGCCGAGGGCTCCGCTGCGCCGCTCTTCCCGGCCGGCTTCGGCCTGACCAGCGAGCCATGACCAGCCTGCGCAGGCCAGGCGCTGCAGCGGCGTTCTGCCTCGGCCTCATCGCCATGCTGGCAG
>JAAEKA010000068.1 GCA_014155705.1 Anaerolineae bacterium clx_CAG2
GGGGTGAGCCAAGTGTTCCTATCCGATGATGCCACGCCTCTTACGTACACGGGGCTGTCGCAGGCATTACGTCGGCTCGGCAAGGCCGCGGGTGTGAACAGACTCCACGCCCACCTGTTTCGCCACACCTTTGCGGTGCGCTATTTGATGAACGGCGGTGACATCATGACGCTGCGACTGATCCTGGGCCACACGACGCTGGAAGTCACCCAGATGTATATGCACCTGGCCGATGCGCACATCCAGGTACAGCACAGCAAGTTCTCGCCGGTGGATCGGCTGGGCATCGGTAGTCGGCGGCGTGGCGGCAAAAAGGATGCATGACGGAACCGGCACGGACTATGAATGCCTGGTGGACGCCTGAGCGTGGGCTGCTGGCCGCTGTTGCTACCCAAGCGCTTCAGGATGCCCTGGCGGCGGACGACGAAGCGCTTGATTACCTAGCCTGGTGGCTTGACGTGGATATCAACAGGCTAGCTACGGCTCTCGGCGGCTATGACAAATGCTTCAAGAGCCAGCTAATGAGCCGGTTGCGGAACAGCTAACACAATAGGAGTAGATGCGAAAAGATGCCCCGACAAAACGCTATTGCAAGACGACAGAGTGACGCCCTGCGGCTTGAAGTGCTGCGGCGCTACTTCGACTTCTCCAGCGGCAGGCCCACAGCGGTTGGCATCGCCCGCGCCATGGACTTGCCGGTGGACACGGTGGAGGCGTGGCTAGGCGACCCCGACAATGCCCAGTTCCTGGATGAAGTCGTGCCGCTGTGGCCGAACCTGGGACGGGCACGCGATGTTGCCAGCCGCTATGCTGAACAGATGCTGCAACTGTGCATCGACATCGCCAACGGCCATGTAGAGCGGGCGCGAGCCGCTGACCGGTTGAAAGCCGCGCAGTTTGTGCTGGCGATCGCTGGCGTTCGTGCCACTGAGCAAGAGGAGCGTAAGGTAGAGGAGCCACAGGCCAATGCCATCATCGTGTCGGTGCAGGTGGGTGGTGTGCCCGCAACAGAACCGGTGGATGTGATCGACGGGCAGAGCTGGCTGGTAGATGACTGAGCTACTCTGAACAAGTTACTTCTGAGCCCAAAAGCGATGACATCTCTGGCATGAAATGCCTTCTAGCCCGGCACCTAAATTGATCGCCGTTTCATCTTCTTGAGCGCACGTCCTGCAAAGATACATTGCCTTGGTCTTTGGTTCAAACTCAGGAAACTCAGGGTCAGCATACTCATCTGGCCATCGCTTCTGTACTTGGTACAGTCGAAGAGCA
>JAAEKA010000680.1 GCA_014155705.1 Anaerolineae bacterium clx_CAG2
GTCGCCGTTGGACCGGTCAGGCAATGCAAACACAGTGAAGGGCTTCAGCGGCACGTCGGCAATGCCATAGCGGCCATCGTCCTCGAGGTTGGCCTGCAATACTGGCGCCTCGGACTGCTGCAAGACCTCGGTGAAGACCTCGTTGCCAAAGTTGAACTCGTGATTGCCCACCGTCCAGGCTGTGTAGGCCATAGCGTTCATCACAGCCATCATGGGATGTGTGGTCAACTCTGCAGGCAGGGGCGCGCCATCTGCGCCGACGCCCATGGGGGCGTTCTTGTAGTAGTACATCATCGCGTCGCCCTGGATCTGATCGCCCGCGTTCAGCAGCAGTGTGCGGGAGGGGTTGTGGGCGCGCTCCTGGTTGATCAGGGTAGCCAACTGGGTATAGCCCACGAAGCGGCTCTTCCACAGATTGCCGTGCGAGTCGTTGTGGTGGAGCACAGTCACCGGGAGCACTTCGCCCTCGCTGTCGGTGCCGTTGCGGGTGATGCGTCCATCCAGCACGCCATTGTAGGGCTCATCCTGCGTGTAAGTGCTGGTTACCCAGCGTTCGACGCCGTTGAGCATGTCGCCCCAGTAGGAGATGTTCGTGACGTACTTGAAGGCCGAGAAGCCATCCTGTCCGGCCGGGGCGAGAAACTCGTTGGTGGCGATGCGATAGGTATGGTCGATCTGCAACGGCTCCCACATGCCGGTGGAGCGGTTCTTGACCTCGACATTGAATGCGCCCCATGCCCAGGGCTGCGGTCCGGGCAGGGCATCGGCGTAGCGGTAGAAGTCGTAGCGGATGCCCGACACCTGCAGCGCTCCCTTGAACAGGGTGGCGCTCTGGTTGAGCAGATCGAGCACCTTGTCGCCTGTCATGTCCCCGACCACGGTGGCGTTGCCAAAGGGCAGCACACTGTACAGGATGCCATGGGTCAGGGTGTAGGGCATTTGGCCGCCCGTCATGATGTCAGCGCGCAGGCCGCCGGGGTTGTTGAACACCATATCCACGTCGTTGTCCATGCTGGCGTCGGTGTTCAGGTCGTTGTAGATCGCATCGTTGACAAAAGCGCCCATCAAAGAGTCGCCGTTGTAGTTGCGCGTGATGTCTACGGCGGTGTAGCCCACCACGCGATTGATTTCACTCTGATACCATGGGTCGTTAGCCCAGGTAGCAATGCGCGCGGCCACGTCCGGATCCTGATCGCCCGACGTGCTGACCGCCAGCCGCTGCCAGTTGACAGTGACATCACCGGTGCTCTTGTCGATGACCAGGTCAGCGCGGCCGACTTTGCGCCCGGCGTAGTGGGCCTGGACCACAGTAACCCCATCAACGACGGTGGCAGTGGCAAGGTCGGTGTGGCTGTGCCCGCCGATGATCAGCGGCACAGGCTTGCCAGCTTGCACCAACTTGCTGGCCAGGGTCTGGTCCCCATAGACGGTGAAACCGTAGCCATAGCCGCCGTCGCTGTAGCCCAGGTGGCTCAACACGACAATGGCGTCGGCCCCCGCAGCTTGCAGGGCGTCATAGTGGTGGATGATGGACTCGGCCGGGTCTTTGAAGCACAGACCCTCGGTGGCGCTGGCAATGGTGATGGACGGCGGCTCCGTGCTGGTGACGCCGATCAGACCCAAGACGGCCTGGTTGCCAGGCGCGCCGACGGTTATCGTGTCCCAGGGAGTGGCGAATGGCGGCGCTGTCCAGCCAGCCGTGGCGCAGTTCCCGGTGTCGTTGACGACGATATTGGCCGCAACGAAGGGAAAGTCAGCTTGCAGGGTGCGGCTGATCAGCGACGTCTGCCCCCAGTCAAACTCGTGGTTGCCAAGAGTTGCTGCGTCGTACCCCATGAAGTTGTAGACATCGATGGTGGATTCGCCGTGGAAGAGATTGGAGAGCAGGGTGCCTTGCATGATATCGCCTGCATCCAACAGCACAACATTGTCAGCGCCAACTTCATCTCTGACAGTGCCGACCACGTGCGCGACGCGGGCCATGCCAGGGTTGCTGCCGGCCGGCTCCAGATTGCCGTGGAAATCGTTGGTGTGCAGCAAGGTAATGGTTGCCACGTCGCCAGGTGCAGTCGATTGCGCCTGAGCAAGCGGCACGCCAGATGCCCCCAGAGCGAACAGAAGAATCAGTGTGGCAGCGAAGGCTACGCTCATTATGGGCGCCGTTTTCCGTGAAACAGGTGACATACTATCCTCCTTGACAGTTGTCTTCCATCACGTAGGGTGGTGGTATCGATTCCAACTGGCGTTGGGCATCCAGGCCCGCCCTGCGCACTCGAAACAGAGAGATGGTCCACGGTGCTGGTTGATGCCCGCAGCGCAGGTGTGAGATGCGAAACGCACGAACAGCAATAACGTCTTGTCGCTCCTGCCACTCACCTCCTTTCATTAATACCTGACAACGCTGGCACGCCCACCAGCGCCAGGCTCGTCCAGCCCAATACGCGAGCAATGGCTTGAGAAACGCTGGTAATGCATCGAAGCGAGGGGCCTGGGCTGAGAGATTGATCGGGCGCAACCGCTGCCAGTTGGGACGTGCGGCAAGCAGCTTCAGTGGAGCGCCTGAAGCAATTGTACCACCAGGAACAAGGCAAGTCAATAGGTGAGGCAGGGCTTTGCTGCTCGCCATCGTTGACAAGGTGATGCCCGGCACGTATACTCTTTCCACAGGCATACGCCTACCAGACTCCCGGCCTCAAGTCAGAGCACAACAACATGGAAGATACCCTCTACAGCCAGTCACGGACAGCCGCGCCAGATGTTCTCCCGGCCGGCAAGCTCCCCAACGCCTTGCTGGACCGCCTGCTACAGCGCTTCACATCCACTGACCCACGCCTGGTAGTTGGGCCGCAGATGGGCGTCGACGCGGCCGTGATCGACTTCGGCGCGACCTACCTGGTGGCCAAGACCGACCCCATCACCTTCGCCACTGACGCCATCGGCTGGTACGCGGTCAACGTCAACGCCAACGACATCGCTGTCATGGGCGCCACGCCGCGCTGGTTCATGGCCACGGTGTTGCTGCCGGCTGGTCAGGCCACCCCTGCTCTGGCCGAGGCCATCTATGACCAGATCGCCGCGGCCTGCGCCGACCTGGGTGTGGCCCTGGCCGGCGGGCATACCGAGATCACTGTGGGGTTGGACCGGCCAATCGTCTCTGGTACCATGTTGGGCGAGGTGGCGCCCAAACGGATGGTGCGCTCCTCAAATGTCCAGCCAGGCGACGACCTGGTGCTGGTGGGCCGTGTGCCCATCGAGGGCACGGCCCTGATCGCGCGCGAGAAGGAGGCCGATCTGCTGGCCCG
>JAAEKA010000681.1 GCA_014155705.1 Anaerolineae bacterium clx_CAG2
CCCGCAGACGGGCCGGTACTGACAGCCAAGGGGGTGTAACAATCGTCGTCGACCCGGCGCGCGCCTGCCAGCAGCAGGCCGTGGCCGGGTCGTTTCGCGTCCCCGGCCATGTGCTGGACGATCAACTCCCGGAGGTGTGTGATGAAGCTCAAGCGTCTGGCCCGCTCGTGGGGCGCGGAAGTGGTCATCGGCGAAGGCGCACGCGTGGCCCGCGTCTACGCCAGCGCCAAGAAGGTCACCGTGGACTTGTCGCAGGTGCGGGACGAGACCTGGGACAGGTTCCTGAAGGTGCAGGCCAAGTACCCCGGCTGCACCAAGATCGAGCTGCCGCCGGATGCGGATGTGGAGGCCATCATCCGCTTCTGGCTGGGCTAGCGGATGGTCCCTGTGCTCGCTGGTGGGTACAGGGGCCTGTCACTGTGGAGGTGTGTGATGGCATGGCTGGAAGTCAAGGACGCCACGCGCGCGGATGCGGTAGCGTTCTGGCAGTCCATCGGGTCGCCCCAGCCCCAGGACTTGCCGATGGACGACTGGGGACCGTGGGCCTGCATCGGCTGCGGTCAGCACGATGCAGACTATGTCCAGATGTACGTGGGCAAGGACGACACCTGGCAGTGGGTGCGCATCCCTGTCCCCGACGACGGCGATGAATGGGCTGGCATCGTTGTCGAGCCTGGCATGTTCGTGATCTGGCAGCATGACCACGACTGCGCAGGTTGGTGTGGCCCTGATCCAGACCCCTTCGATGGGCTGTGGCGCCTGGTTCCTGACCCGGTGGCCACCCCCGATGACGAACAGCGATGGCCTCAGCGTCCTGTTTGTCGCTATCGGTAGTCCTCTGCCCCCTGTGATGCTCTGGTCACAGGGGGCTTTCGCATTGGAGGTGCGAGATGAAAGTCCCTGTAGGCAGGATTGAGCTTGTACAGCGGACCTATCTGAACGGCAAGAGGAAGACGTATCGGATCGAGGTACGCAAGTACCCCGCCGACGACACCTTTGAGCCTGTCGTGTCGGAGACTGACATGTCCCTCACAGATATCCAGATGTGGCTCACGCGCCGCGGTTGGTTCTACGTGGGTCATGTAGGTGCTGTGGTGAAGTGGTCTCCAAAGTATGGCGCCCCTGCCATCGTGATGGAGACCGAGCAGACGCCCCTTCGGTACCGCTAGAAACCCCTAGCCCAGGGCTTGTCCCTGGGTGTGGGTCTTCCCACATCCTTCTCTCTCCCTGGTGGGAACCGATGACGGCAGGGAGAGCAACCCCTATCCTGGAGGCTGGCCAGGTATCAACAGCATTGGAGGTGTGCGATGGCAGAGTTCCTGTTGGTGGTAGAGAGGCTGATGGCGGACGGCGCCGACGCTGCCCTGTTCGTGTCCGAGGACACCTACAAGGGTGCCATGTTCGGCTGCGTCTTCGCTGAGCCGGTACATGGCTATGTCTGGTGCGACCGGCATGGCTGGGTGCTGGCCGACGAGACCTGTGTCTGTGACGACTGCGTCTGGGAAACGTTGCAGGCGCAGGCGGAGGCCCTGCGCGAGCAGCACGCCGCCGAGTTTGGCGAGGACTGGCTTGACGAGGGCGACCGCGGCGAGATGGCCTATCGTCGCATCAACGCCCGCGAGAAGGCCGAGTTCCCGTGGGGCGAGTTCGACGATGGCGCCCACTGGCGCGAGCCGGCGCAGGCCCTGTCCCCGCTCTCGCCTGGCCAGTGGGCGTCCGAGCCCTGCGGCGACCCAGACGACGGGACCGACCGCCTGACCGACGAGGAGGAGGAAGACCTCTTCTTCTACTGGCTCTATGACGAGTCGGGCCAGTACAACCCTGTGGGTCGCTGCCGCTGCGGCGGCCTGATCGTCACCCAGCCTGGCACGACCCGGGTGGTCTGCGTCGAGTGCGGTGCGGACTACCCCGAGTCGCCGGGTTGGGAGTAGCCCCCTTGCCTGCCCGCCCCTGTGCGGGCACCCCTCTGCATCGTAGCCCGGCTACGGTTCAGAGCGGTGTCCACTCATGGATGCCTATCCTCTCCCTTCCCAGACGCTGCCTGGGCCTCAACAGCGATGGAGGTGTGTCATGGCAACGGTCGTGTTTCACGGCAAGACGCTCACCCTGCGGGTCGCAGAGTACCGCAACGGCTGCACCGCGCTGGCGCTGCACGCCGAAGACGGAGAGCCATACGCCATGGCCTCAGTGGCCCTGCCCGCACGGCACCCGGATGGCTGCGTCTGGGTGAAGGACTACAGCGAGAACGTGGGCATGAAGGACGCCCTCGTGCTCGCCGGCATCATCGCGCCGGAAGCGGTAGTCACTGTCCGCAGCGGCTTTGTCTTCATCAGTGCTTACAGGCTGCTGTAGCCGCAACGGGCGGCATAACCCGTGAAGGGCCTGTGCGATAGGTCCTGTGCCGGTGCAAAGCCGGCGTCTATCCAACCCATGCCCGGCTACCGCGCCGGGCTTTTTGTTTCCGGAGGTGTATCCATGTTTCAGCAGACCATCGTCATCGGCAACCTGGGCCAGGATCCCGAGGCCCGCTGCACCCCGTCGGGCAAGTGGGTGACCCACTTCAACCTCGCTGTCAACGAGCGCTACGCCGAGCGCGAGACCACCACCTGGTTCCGCGTCGAGGCCTGGGGCAAGCTGGGCGAGCTGTGCCAGCAGTACCTGGCCAAGGGCCGCCTGGTCATGGTCGTCGGCCGCGTGAGCGCGAATGCGTTCACCGGCCAGGACGGCAAGGCCCGCTGCTCGCTGACCCTGACTGCGCAGACGGTGAAGTTCCTGGGCGCGGGCAAGGGCGGCCAGGACGTGGAGGCCCACGCCGACCAGGCGGCCGACCAGGCTGCCGAGGCCGCAGAGGACTGCCCCTTCTAGGGCCTGCTACGACAACTGAATACCACTACCGCGTTCGCATTGTCAGCGCCCAGGGCAGGTTGCAGGCTACCCGATCCTCGAAAGTCAGCGGCCCGATGTGGTACGCGTAGACCGGGCAATGCCGACCGTAGACCGCGAAGGGATCGTCTAGCAGCTGGTGACCCAGGTGTCGGCTGGGTGTGTGCAGGTTGTAGCTAAACATAACGTTGAATGTGGGGGCAGGGGAAGGACAGCAGTAGAGCTGCCTCGCCGGCCCCCAAAAGACACTGCGACCGCGTAATCCTGGCCGCCTGACACCCTGCGCCTGCGCGGAGGGCGTCAGAGATGATCGGATAGAGCGTGCCGAAGAGGGTGGCCACCGCAATGCCGACCAGAATCAGGTTGTTGAACAG
>JAAEKA010000682.1 GCA_014155705.1 Anaerolineae bacterium clx_CAG2
GGTCAGAAAAAGTGTGCGGTGCTTGCCGAAGGATTGGAAGAAGTTTCTCATCTGAGATGTCCAGAGAAATGGTTAATGATGAACGGCCAGAAATGGTTAATGGTGAACGGCCAGAAATGGTTAATGGTGAACGGTTAAGGGTTAATTGATAACGGGGGGAGCCTGCAGGGGGCGCAACTCTGGGCATTACCCATTAACAATGACCCATTGACCATTAACCATTGTTCAGGCTGCGCCCAAATACCGTTGTATCGTCGCCTTGTCCTGTGCCAAATCGGCCATGGCGCCACTCTGGACTGAGCGACCTTCTTCAATGATCACGTAGTGCTGGGCCAGTTGGCTGGCGACGATGAAGTTCTGCTCCACCAGCACCACGGTGGTGGTGGCTGACAACTTGCGAATGGCCTCCATCATGGCCTCGATAATCACTGGCGCCAGACCCTCGCTGGGCTCGTCGATCAGCAACAGCCGGTTGTCAGGCACCAGGGCGCGGGCAACGGCCAGCATCTGTTGCTGCCCGCCCGAAAGATGCGTGCCCGGTAGCTTGATCAGCCGCTTGAGATCGGGGAAAAGCTCAAAGATGAAATCGGCCTTGCGCTCCAGATCGCCCTTCCTGCGCTCGGCGATCTTGAGGTTCTCATGCACGCTCAGGTCGCGAAAGATAGCCCGGTGCTCCGGCACGAAGCCGATGCCCAACGAGGCGATTTCAAAACTACGCCGGCCCTGGATCTCTGCTCCGTCGAAAACCACCTGGCCGGAGCGGGGTGGGGTCAAGCCCAGGACTGACTTGAGCGTGGTCGTCTTGCCTGCGCCGTTGCGCCCCAGCAAGGCCACAATCTCGCCCGCCGGCACCTGGATGCTGACGCCTTCCAGAATGTGGAACTGGCCGATGAAGGTGTGGATGTTGCGGACTTCGAGGAGGTTGGTCATGGCAATGGTTAATGGTGAATGGGTAACGGTTAATGGTCAATGGAAGACTGTGTGTGCAGACGGCTTCGGGGCATTAACAATTACCCATTAACCGTTCACCATTAACCACTTCCTAGAGTTCATACAATCCGCCCAGATACGCGCTTTGCACCGTCTCGTTGGCTGCAATCTCGGCGGGCGCGCCTTCGGCCAGCACCTGTCCCTGGTGCATCACGGTGATGCGGTCAGAGATGCTCATCACCACATTCATGTTGTGTTCGACGAGGATAACGGTCTTGTCGCCGCTGGTCTGGATCTGCTTGATCAGCGCCATCAGCTCCGGCACCTGTTCTGCCGCCATGCCCGCGGTCGGCTCGTCCAGCAGCAGCAGTTGCGGGTCCGCGGCCAGAATGATGCCCAGCTCCAGCTTGCGTTGGTCGCCGTGCGGCAGGGTGCGGGCAAGCATCAAGGCGCGTTCAGTCAGGCCCACCTGCTGCAGGATGGCCTGCGCCCGCTCCTCGTAGCGTTTGAAGTGGCTGGCCGGCTGCAGGAAGCGGAAGTTGTCCCTGCCCAGGGCCTGGCAGGCTAGCCGCACGTTCTCCAGCGCCGTCAGGTTGGGGAACAGGTTGGTGATCTGGAAGGAGCGGCCGATGCCAATGTGTGCGCTGCGGTGCAGGGGCAGACGCGTGATGTCCTTGCCTTTATAGATCACCCGGCCAGCCGTCGGCTCCAGGTTGCCGCTGAGTAAGTTGAAGAAGGTCGTCTTGCCCGCGCCATTGGGGCCGATGATCGAGTGGATCGTCCCGGTCTGCACCTGGATGCTCACGTCGTCGACGGCCACCAGCGCGCCAAAGGCCTTGCGCAGATCGTGGGTTTCGAGAAGGATGTCGGGCATTGGAGTATGGGGTAGACAAGTAGACAAGGAAACAAGTGGACAAGGTGATTGGATGATTGGTTGAATGGGTGATCGGACATTCAAGGCAGGTCATCCGACCACCCAATCAACTAATCACCTATTGTCCGCTTAGGCTGCCGATGGGCAGATCGCCGCAGCGGTCCTGGAGGGCCTCAGGCAGCAGGCAGGGCGGCTCAGGGCGGGTGGTCGTCACGTACTCGAACATGTCGAAGTCGGCCGCGGCCAGGTCGACCAGCTTGATGATGTACATGTCCTGAATCGCCACGTGATCTTCTGGGCGGATGTAGATGTTGCCCTTGGGGCCATCGAAGTCGATCCCTTCCATGGCTGCGATCATGGCTTCACCGCTGGTGTCGCCGCCGCTCTTCTCGATAGCCTTGACGGCCAGCAAGGCCGCGTTCATGCCGTCGGCGTCGAACAGGTCCGGCGGCTCGCCGTAGCGCGTCTTGATCTGCTCTACCAGCCAGTCGTTGATCGCATTGTCAGGCGCCTGGTACTGATAGAGGATGCCGCTGGCCTGGCCCTGCATTTTGTCGGCCACAGGGCCGAAGATCGCTGCCATGGTGCGGTTGTCGAAGAATGAGGCGCCCATGCCCAGGTCATCCAGCACGCCGAATTCCTTGGCCGACTGGAACATGGGGATGAAGCCGCCGCCCGCCCAGGTCACGATCCATGCCTCGGCGCCGCTTTCGGCGATCTGCTCCATGTAGGGGGTGAAGTCGGCTGTGTCGATCGGCGCGAAGATATCATCGGCCACGAACTCGCCGCCGAAGAAGGTGCATGCATCGCGCGCTGAGGCTGCGCCGCCGTAGCCAAAGCTGTAGTCGGGCGCGATCTGGATGAACGTGTCATACTGGGTGGTCAGGTACTCGCATAGGTTGATGAAGTCCTGGTAGTTGGAGCGGCTGACCCGGAAGGTGTATTCGTTGAAGTTGACGCCGGTGATGTCATTGGCCGCAGCAGGCGCTGCAATCAACGCCACGCCGCTCTCCTTGGCGATCTCCTGGAGGGTCGCCGTGCTGCCGGAGCTCACTGTGCCCACCAACAGGTCCACCTGATCGCGCTCGATTAGCTCGCGGGCCAGGGTCGCCGTTAGCTCGGCGCTGCCCTTGTCATCGCGCACTAACACCTGCATCTCACACTCGCCAAAGTTGTAGGATGTGGTAGTGTCGTCGATGACTGTGCCGGCTGCGCCGGAGGCATATTCCATACCCAACTGGAACGAGCGGTTGGTCATAACACCGTATAGGGCTAAGCCGCCGGTCACGTCGGTGATCAGGCCGATTTTGATTGGCTCTTCGCAGGTCAGTGCGACCGGCTCACCGGCCGCTGTCATTGGCTCTTCCACCGGCTCCTCAGTGGGAACCGCAGTGGGCTCCTCAACCGGAGCTTCAGTAGGAGCTGGCTCGGGCGTGGCGGTCGGCTCAGGCGCAGCAGTTGGCTCTTCCACC
>JAAEKA010000683.1 GCA_014155705.1 Anaerolineae bacterium clx_CAG2
CTTGGAAAAGTACTGTTCTGAGGGTCAAGATTGACCCTTAGCTTAACCATAACCGAGTAGAACTGGCCCATTATTGTTTGCGCCGAGTAGAAACGGCCTGTTACTGCGCAAAAATAAGGTGTCAGTCCTTGCGCGCGTGTGCCAGAGGATCGACAGTGCTGCTCGACCGGTCGGCTAGTCCCTCGCGTTGAGACTCGTCCTGGCGTGGGGCAGCACTGTCAGTCCTTGCTCTAACACTTCTCCAACACTTCGCCGATGCTGTTCTAACACTGGGGTGGTATAGTGGTGGTGATGGGTAGATAGGTAAATGGGTAAATCGGTGTCGCGCGTAGACCACCAAGCCACCCATTTACCTATCGCCAACCCACTTCCCAAAAACAAAAAGGAGCAATGAACATGAGTAAAATTGTTGGCATCGACCTGGGTACGACGAATTCTGTTGTGGCTGTGATCGAGGGCGGCGATGCGGTGGTGATTCCCAACGCGGAGGGCGGCCGCACAACGCCGTCGGTGGTGGCCTTCACCAAGAGCGGCGAACGGCTGGTGGGCCAGACAGCCCGCCGCCAGGCTGTGGTCAACCCCGAGAACACTGTGGCAAGCATCAAGCGTTTTATGGGCCGGCGCTTCGACGAGACGCGCGGCGAGCACGTCTCGTATGAGATCGTGGAAGGCCCTTCCGGCGACGCGCGCGTGCGCATCCCGGTCAAAAACAAAACCTATTCCCCCCAGGAGATCAGCGCCATGACCCTGGGCAAGTTGAAGGCTGACGCCGAGGCCTACCTGGGCGAACCGGTGACGCAGGCTGTGATCACTGTGCCGGCCTACTTTAACGACAGCCAGCGCCAGGCCACCAAGGACGCGGGCAAGATTGCCGGCCTGGAAGTGTTGCGCATCATCAACGAGCCGACCGCTGCCGCGTTGGCCTATGGGCTGGACAAGAAGAGCAACGAGACGATCCTGGTCTTCGACCTGGGCGGCGGCACCTTCGACGTGTCGATCCTGGAAGTGGGCGATGGCGTGGTGGAGGTCAAGGCCACAGCCGGCGACACCCACCTGGGCGGCGACGACTACGACCAGGCGCTGGTGGATCACATCGCGGACCAATTCAAGCAGCAGGAGGGTATCGACCTGCGCAGCGACCGCCAGGCCTTGCAGCGCCTGAAGGAAGCAGCCGAGAAGGCCAAGATCGAGCTGTCCAGCCTGGTGGAGACCGAGGTCAACCTGCCCTTCATCACGGCCGACGCCAGCGGGCCCAAGCACTTGCAGATGACGCTGAGCCGCAGCAAGTTCGAGCAGCTCAGCCAGAGCCTGACAGCGCGGCTACGCGGTCCCTTCGAGGCGGCCCTGCGCGACGCCAAGCTGTCGGCGCAGCAGATCGACGAGGTGGTGCTGGTGGGCGGCGCGACCCGTATGCCCATGGTGCAGGATCTGGTGCGCAGCCTGGCCGGCGGCAAGGAACCGCACAAGGGGGTTAACCCTGACGAGGTGGTGGCGGTCGGCGCGGCTCTGCAGGGCGGCGTGCTGGGCGGCGAAGTCAAGGATGTGCTGCTGCTGGACGTGACGCCGCTGGCCTTGGGCATCGAGACCCTGGGCGGCGTGGCGACGCCTATCATCGAGCGCAACACCACCATCCCCGCCCGGCGCAGCCAGATCTTCAGCACGGCTGACGACAACCAGACCGCCGTGACGGTGCACGTGCTGCAAGGCGAGCGGCCCATGGCGGCCGACAATGTCAGCCTGGGCCAGTTCAACCTGGAGGGCATCCCGCCGGCCCGGCGCGGCATGCCGCAGATCGAGGTTGTGTTCGACATCGACGCCAACGGCATCCTGCACGTCAGCGCGCAGGACAAGGCCACCGGCAAGCAGCAGAGCGTAACCATCACCGCCAGCACCAACCTGAACAAGGGCGAGGTGGAGCGCATGGTGCGCGAAGCTGAGATCAACAAGGCGACCGACGAGCGGCGCAAGAGGCTAATCGAGGCCCGCAACGAGGGCGACGCGCTGGCCTACAGCGTCGAGCGCAGCCTGCACGATCTGGGCGACAAGGTCGGCGCCAGCGATCGCCAGGCCATCGGGCGCCTGGTGGCCGAGCTGCGCGCCGCCGTTAAGGGCGAAGACGCTAACGCCATCCGCCAGGCCATGGAGCAGGTGCAACAGGCCAGCTATCGCATGAGCGAGCAGGCTTATGGCGGCCAGCCCGGCGCTAACGGTCACAGCCCTAACGGCGCCAGCGGCCACGAGGATGTAGTCGAGGGCGAGTTCCGCACAGTGTAATGCCCGACGGGTCACGTAGGCTGACGTAACAGACGCCGCAGATTAAAAACGAAGCAGGGACCACAATGGATGTGTTGTGGTCCCTGCTTCAGCGCGTGAAGCGCTTTCGCTTGTGGCTGATAAAAGCCCGACTGTCTCGTCGCACCGCAGCCTACGGTTGAAACCGCAGGCTGATATGCTTCGCAAAAGCATGCTGAAGCAAGCTGGTGTGCGCAACGGAGTTTGCTTTAGCATGCTTCGACTGTGTCAGGCGCTGAACACCTGCCGCTTCACGGGTTCATTCGGCGCCGACGCCGCGGCGCAATGACCGGGTTAACTTTATCCTTCATCATTCGACGGCGTTGCAGGACAATTGCTGCGTTTGACTGCACCCACCTCAGCCAGCATCTCCTCCACCGACTCGCGGCCCGCGTCGCTATTGCTTCCCAGCATCGCCGCCAGCTCAGCCACGCGCTCGATGCCCTCCAGCGCCACCACCTCGGTGCGGGTGCGCTCGCCGGCCATCTGCTTGCGCACAGTCAGGTGCAGGTCGCCATAGCCGGCCAACTGCGGCAGGTGGGTGATGCACAGCACCTGGTGCGAGGCCGCGACCTGCTCCGCGCCGTTCTTGACGGTCAGCTCCCACAGCTTGCGACCCACCACGCCGCCCACACGGCCGCCGATGCCCACGTCGATCTCGTCGAAGATCAGCGTCGGCGTTTGGTCAGCCCGGCCCAGCACCGTCTTGAGGGCCAGCATCAGCCGCGAGGTCTCGCCGCCCGATGCCACCTTGACCAGCGGCTTGAGCGGCTCGCCGGGGTTGGCCGACACCAGGAACTCGATCCGATCCAGACCGCTGGTGTCGAAGCCATAGCTGCCGGGCGCGACGCCAGCCGGGGCATCCCCTTCGCCGACCACCGCGCCATCAGCCTGGAGCTGCCACTGAAAGTCCACATCGAAATGGGCGCGCTCCATGCGCAGG
>JAAEKA010000684.1 GCA_014155705.1 Anaerolineae bacterium clx_CAG2
CGAGGTGGATTATGTGCTCGGCGCGTGCCTGATGGTGCGGCGTGAGGTTCTTGACCAGGTAGGCCCACTGGACGAAGACTTCTTCATGTTCCTGGAGGAGACAGACTGGTGCTATCGAATCAAGCAGAATGGATGGCGCATTTTCTGGGCGCCGGACGCCGAGATCGTCCACTATGGACAACAGAGTGTTTCCAAGGACCCTGTGCGCTTCGTTCCCATGCTCTATCGCAACTATTGCCGCTTCTGTCGTAAACACGGCAGCTCAACCCCGGAGATAGGGATGTTGAAGGGCATAATCGCTCTCGGCGCCCTGTTCCGGGCAACAATCTGGGCGTATCGCAGTCTGAAGGGCACTCCCAACAGCGGGGCAATGCTGCGTGGCTACTTAGCTGCATTTTCAGCCACTCCCTCCTATTGATCCGCTATTCGCTCAAACCCATCGCCCCGGTTCAGGGTCGCCGTGCGCCGTTGTCCGCGTAGATGCCGCAGCAGCAACCCTGTGTCAAGCAGATGGGCTGTCATCGGCCAGCTCTCCACGTGGCGTCCAGGAACGGCGCAGGCCGGCCAGCCAGCGGTCGATGGCTGCATCGTCCTGCATCTCCGGGTGGTTTTCATCCGTCCAGGCGCCGGCGCTTTCCGCCAGGGCCAGCGCTTGCTCTTCCAGCGCCAGCCTGGGCAGCGTAATCGTCACCTTTTGGGTCTCGTCGTTGGCCTTCTTGAGCGTCATCAGTTCTACCTCCTGAGTCTCTCGCCTAGTTTACCGCTTGCCGCGTGCTGCGTCAAGCCGTTCCGGCGCCGTCTCGCCGCCCAGGACTGGCAGTGCTGCCGAAGCACTGCCAGTCCTACGCGCTGCCGTCCCTTTCCCTGTCTTTCCTGATCTTTCCCTTGCCTCCAGCCATGATCCACAAACACGAGCGCCGCATTCTGCTGGCGGTCATTGCCCTGTCTGTCCTGCTGCGCGTGGCTGTCGCGCTGTACCTGGGCGACAACATCGAGGAAACCCGAGGCGGCACCTATGACCAGATTTCTTACGATATGCTGGCGCAGCGGGTGGCTCAGGGACACGGCTTCAGCTTCGCCGTCGACACCTGGCCCTACGCCCGCGCCGGCCAACCTACGGCCTTCTGGTCCTATCTCTACACGCTCTATCTGTCCAGCGTCTACGCCATCTTCGGGCATGCACCCTTGGCCGCCCGGCTGATCCAGGCCGTGATCGTGGGCGCGCTGATGCCCTGGCTGGCCTGGCGCATCGCCCGCCGCCCATTCGGCGAGCGTGTGGGCCTGATCGCCGCCGGCATCACAGCCATCTATTTCTACTTTATCCACTACGCCGCCTCCTTGATGTCCGAGGCGTTCTACATCGTCGGCATCCTCTGGACCGTCGATGTCTCCATGCGCCTGGCGGCAACGCTGGCCGGCCCGCCAGCCAGCCGGCGCAGAGCGCTGGCGCTGGGTCTGGAGCTGGGTCTTGCCATGGCGGTTACGTTGTTGTTGCGCCAGGTGGTGATCGGCTTCTTTGCCGTGCTGGCGCTCTGGCTGCTCTGGCTTGCGCTGCGCTGGCGCGCTGTGCGACGCCTGCTTGGTCCGGCTGGCGCGGCTGCCGCGGTGACGATCTTGCTGATGTCACCTTTCGCGGCGCGCAACTACCAGATTTTTGGCCGGCTCACCCTGCCTAACACCAATGCGGGCTTCACCTTCTTCTGGAGCAACCATCCCATCTACGGCGCGCAGTTCGAGGCCACACTTTCTCCAACGCATGGCGTTTCCTATCAAGAGTTGATTCCACCGGAGTTGCGTGATCTTAACGAGGCCGAGCTGGATCGGGCGCTGCTGGTCCGCGGCCTGCAGTTCGTGCGCGCTGATCCCGGCCGCTACCTGCTGCTCTCGTTAAGCCGCGTTCCGATCTACTTCCAATTTTGGCCGACCTCAGACTCGACCCTGCTCAGCAACGCTGCGCGCGTGTTGAGCTTTGGCCTGTTCCTGCCCTTGATGCTCTACGGCCTGATACTGGCGCTGATACACATGCGCCGCGGCGGCCCCTTGCGTTCTGCGCCGGCGGCGGGCGCCCCGGATCTGCGGGCAGCCTATGTCGTCCTGTTCCTCTTGTTCATAGCGGCCTATACGGCCATCCATCTGGCGTCATGGGCCAACGTGCGCTATCGGCTGCCCGTCGATGCCTTCCTGATCCTGTTTGCGGCATATGGCATCGAGGATCTGTGGCAGCGGTTGGCTGAGCGCAAATTGTATCACCGGGTTTCATCGCATCCTCAACCGCCCGGTTGACTTTGGGAGGCAATGTGGATTATAGCGAAACGGCACTACAAAAAGTCCGTGAGGACCGCCTGCTGATTGACGCCGTCGACCAGTGGCTCTACGAGGAGATCGCGCCATTCCTGGGCCAGCGTATCCTGGAAATCGGCTGTGGCCTGGGCAACTTCGCCCGTCACCTGACCGATCGCGATCTCTATCTTGGCACGGAGACATCGCTGGAAAGCATCGACCACGTGAGTCGCGCATTCGCTGGCTACGGCAATATGCTGTTCGCAGTGGCCGACGCCACTGCGCCTGGCTTCGCCGGCTTCGGAAGGCTCGGCGTCGACACAGTCTTCTCCCTCAACGTCTTCGAGCACATCGAGGATCACGAAGCGGCTTTGCGCAACGCTGCGTGCGTCCTCCAGCCAGGCGGCCGCCTGATCCTGGTGGTGCCGGCCCACATGGCCCTCTATGGCAGCATCGACCGCGCTATCGGCCATTACCGGCGCTACGACAAAAAGATGGCTGCCGGCTTATTTCAACAGGCAGGCTTGACCCTGGTGGCGCAAAAGTATCTCAACGCCTTGGGCGCTTTGGGCTGGTGGGCCAACAGCCGGCTACGCCGAGAGGACACGCCGCCCTCCGGCCAATTGCGCCTCTTCAACGTGGTGGCGCCGGTCGTCAAAGCCGTGGAGCGCACCGTGCCCATGCCCTTTGGCATCTCCTTGCTGACCGTCGGGCAGCGACTCTGATAGGGCCCGCTACCCGCTTCTCTTCGCCGTGCGCTGGCCCCCCGCCGCGCCGCCAGGGATGCTTCGGCGGCCTCAGCATGACAGGCCGGGCCATTACCCATTACCCATTACCCATTCACCATTAACCATTGACAATTGACAATTGACCATTGACAATTGACAATTGACTGCCGCCAGGGATGCTTCGGCGGCCTCAGCATGACAGGCGATGTCATTGACAATTGAGCATTGACCATT
>JAAEKA010000685.1 GCA_014155705.1 Anaerolineae bacterium clx_CAG2
CAGCAGAACCAGGGAGAGGCGGTTGCACGAAATACGGCGATTGCAGCAAGCAGCGGAGAGTATATTGCCTTTCTGGATTCGGACGATGTTTGGCTGCCTACTAAGCTCGCCAAACAGATCGGTTTCTTGATGGAGCATCCAGAGGTCGGTATGGTAGCTTCGCATGCCCTGGGAATTGACCAGGATGGCAGAGTCTACACTGGACCACTCTGCCCCTATCAGGGAGAAGGTTACGTGTCTATGGAAACGAATATCCTGCGTTCTCCCTTACCTATAGATACGTTGATCATCCGAAGAGATTGCTTACCCTCGCCACATCCGTTCACACCAGGCACACGTTTTGGCGCTGACTGGGAAATGTGCCTACGTGTCGGGTCAATGTATCCGATATGGTTCATTGCAGAGCCACTTGCTGCTGTCCGCTTCCATGATGGCAACATAACCACGCCTTTGGCAAACCAACCTCAGATTGATATGAAGCTAGAAAGCCGGCTGGGAGTTATCAACCGCGTATTCACCGATTTGCCAATCGCACAACGTCCGCCGATTGCACTTCGGGCACAGGCAGAAGCGGGTGAGTATGCGGAGGCGGCCATGGGAACCTACTTCAACCAGAATTACGCCCTCGCAACCAGCCGGTTGACGAAGGCTGCCACTTTGGATGCGGATAGGTGGCGTGCAAGCGATGACCTTCTCAATCTCGTTTTGGGCTACGCTACGGCGATCTGGAGAGGCAGAAACGAACAGGATGCACTTGCCTTCTTGGGCGACATCCTGCAACATCTCCCGTCAGACTATGACAATTCGCGGCGCGTCATAATCAAGGCGCAAGTAATTACTCAGATTTTCACCATTGGGTTCGATCTCTACCGGAAGGGATATCCAAACCATGCGGCAAGCAGCATTCTGAGAGGTTTAGCAAGGCAACCTATCTATATTACCAACTTCGGAGTACAGTCGGTATTGGCGCGTTCACTTTTGGCAGCGATGAAAGCAAGCTTGCCATCGATAGAGAAGGATTAGAACTATGCGCGTCGCCTGGTTCTCAAAGGCCGCTGACCTGGCCGGCAACCCCTACTGGCCGCGCCTGCAAGCGGAACTGGAGGCCTTGGGCGTGGCGTTCGAGAGCTCCCATGCCAGCACCTGGACCGCGCGGCGCTGGCTGCTGGAGCACCGGCGCACCGTCGATGTGCTGCACTTCCACTTCGTCCAGCCGCAATACATGGGACCGGGCGAGCGGGCCTCGCTGCGCCGGCTGCTCAAGTTCAGTTCCGACCTGCTGCTGGCCCGCCTGCTGGGCTACCGCATCGTCTGGACCATGCACGACCTGGTGCCCACCTGGCCCAAGGAGCCGGCCTGGGTCGAGCGGCTGGCTCGCTTCGCCATCGCCTGGCTGGCTCACGACGTGATCGTCCACTGCCAGGAGGCGCGCCGCTTGCTACGCAGCCACTTCAGGCGGTCGCGGCGCGTGTGGGTGCTGCCCCTGCCTAGCTACGCCGACGTCCATCCCAACCAGGTGTCACGCGCCGAGGCACGCATCCGGTTGGGCCTGGCTCAACACAGCTTCGTCGTCGGCTTCATCGGCGGCGTGCGCCCCAACAAGGGCCTGGAGGACCTGATCGCCGCCTTTGAACAGGTGAATGATCCGCAGGCGGCGCTGCTCATCGCCGGCCGGCCGTGGCCGCCGCAGAGCTACGTGGACGAGGTGCGCCGCCTGGCCGAGGCCAACCCGCGTATCGTGCTCAGAGTCAACGATATCTCCGATGAGGAGATGCAACTGTATTTGAACGCGGCCGACGTGCTGGCCTTCCCCTTCCGGCAGGTACTCACCTCCAGCTCGGCCGCCCTGGCCATGTCCTTCGGCCGCCCCATCATTGCGCCGCGGCTGGGCTGTTTGCCGGAACTGGTCGGGCAGGATGCCGGGTTCATCTATGAAGTCGGCGATGTGGCGGCGCTGGCGTCGGCCATCGAACAGGCAGCCAGGGCCGATCTGAGCATCATGGGCGCAGCGGCTGCGCGGCGAGCCAATGCAGCCAGTTGGCGTGATCTCGCACTGGGAACGCTGAGCGTGTACGGCGCAACCCTATGATCATCGCCCTTTACCACAACCTCCCCTCCGGCGGCGCGCGGCGGGCCATGGTCGAGATGGTCACAGGGCTGGTCGCACGCGGCCACACGGTGGACGAGTTCTGCCCGCAGACGGCCGACCTGGCTTTTCTGCCGCTGGGCGGCGTGGCGCGGCGCACGGTGGTGCTGCCCTGCCGGCTGCGCGGCGTCGCCAGGACGCGCGTCCCCTTGCTGACGCCCTACATCACGGCTGGCCGACTGGCGGCCGACCTGCGCACCATGGCCGCGGTGGGCCGGCAGGCGGCCCAAATGATCGGGCAACGCGACTACGACCTGGTCTTCACCCACGACTGCCAGCTCGTGTTGGTTCCGGACGTGCTCCGTTTCCTACGCCGGCCTACCGTACACTACTGTCACGCCGCCACCAGCGCCAGCGACCGCAGCGCCGGCAACATTCAGTCAGCCAGCAATCTGACGGGTCGAATCAAGCAGCTCTACTACGCGCCTGCCCGCCAGCTCTACCCACGGCTGCGCTTCCGACAGGCATGGCGCAACCTGCACGCGGCGCAGAGCGTGTTGATCAACTCGCACTTCGCCGCGACCGAGCTGCACGCGGCCTTCGGCGCGCCGGCCCAGGTCTGCTATCTGGGCGTGGACACGGCGCAGTTCCGCCCTTTGGGCCGGCCGCGCGAGCCCTTCCTGCTCAGCGTGGGCGCAGTCCACTACCACAAGGGCTATCGCTTCCTGCTCCAGGCGCTGGCCAGGCTGCCCGAGGCGCAGCGCCTGCCCCTGGTGATCGCGGCCAACAGCGTCGATCCGGCCGAGCTGCACGCGCTGCAGGCGCTGGCGGCCGGGCTGGGCGTGAGTCTGGCCGTCACCTGCGCGGCCGACGCCGCGGGCATGGCCGCGCTGTACAACCGGGCCGCGGCCTTCGTCTACGCGCCGCTGGCCGAGCCGTGGGGCCTGGCCGCGGTGGAGGCCATGGCCTGTGGCGCGCCGCTGGTGGCCGTAAGAAATCTGGTCATAGGTGCCGCCTCGGGTTTCCTCGATGTTGTCGCCCAGGTACAGCGCGACAGCCACGCGCAGCAGGACAGACAGGGCAATGACCGCCAGCAGAATGCGGCGCTC
>JAAEKA010000686.1 GCA_014155705.1 Anaerolineae bacterium clx_CAG2
GCTGCTGCTGGGCTGCACGGCAGAGGAGATAGCTGCAATCCAGCGCTTTCTCAACTCCCACGGGCTGGGCTGCACCGTGCTCAGCCGCCCCATGAGGTAACTGATGACAGAAATGGGCGTTCCTGGTTTTCGTTTTGCCGGCGTTGCGTGCGGCCTCAAGCCTCAGACTGCGGCCTACGGCGGCCGCGCGCTGGATCTGGCTTTGATCGTCAGCGATGCGCCGTGCGCTGCGGCTGGCGTCTTCACCCAGAACCGCTTCCCGGCTGCGCCGGTGCTCTACGACCGGGAGGCTTTGCAGGCCAACCCGGCGGCCATACGCGCAGTCGTGATCAACGCGGGCAACGCCAACGCGTGCACGGGCGAGCAGGGCCTGGCCGATGCGCAGCGCATGGCTGCGCTGGCCGAGGCTGAGCTGGGATTGCCGGCCGGCTCGGCGCTGGTCATGTCCACAGGTGTGATTGGTTTGCCGCTGCAGATGGACAAGGTGGAGGCGGGGATACGCGACGCCGCGGGGCTGGCTCGGTCGGAGACCGGCCAGAGCGGTGAGGGAAGGATGCTGGCGGCGCAGGCCATCATGACCACCGACACCCAACCCAAGCTGGCCGCGCGCCAGGTTGGCGGGACCAGCCTGCTGGGCATGGCCAAGGGCGCGGCCATGATCCACCCCAACATGGCCACCATGCTGGCGGTGGTGCTGACCGATGCGGCCGTTGAGCCGGCAGCGCTGCACGCCACCTTGCGCCAGGCCGTGGAGCGCAGCTTCAACGCCATCAGCGTGGACGGCGACACCAGCACCAACGACACCGTGCTGGTCCTGGCCAACGGGCTGGCCGGGCCGGTCGAGCCGGCCGCGTTCGAGGCCGCGCTGACCGAAGTTTGCACCGACCTGGCCCAGCAGATCGTGCGCGACGCCGAGGGCGCCAGCAAGTTCGTCACCGTACGCGTCAGCGGCGCGGCCAGCGAGCCCGACGCCCGCCAGGCGGCCCAGACCATCGCCACCTCCCTGCTGGTCAAGACCGCCGTCTACGGCGGGGATCCAAACTGGGGCCGGGTGCTGGCTGCGGCCGGCCGCAGCAGCGTCGAGCTGGATCCCGCCCGCGCCGCGTTGTGGTTTGCCGGCGACGGCGGCCCAGAATATCAGGTGGTAGCCGCCGGCGCGCCCCTGGCCTACGACGAAACCGAGGCCGCCCGCATCTTCACCTGCCACGATCTGCTGATCCACCTGGACCTGGGCGCCGGCGCGGCCGAGGCTACGGTCTGGACCAGCGATCTGACCCACGACTATGTGTCACTGAACGCGCATTATCGGACGTAAAGGAGATCAATCATGCAATACCGCAACCTGGGCCGCACCGGCCTCAAAGTCAGCGAACTGTGCCTCGGCACCATGCAGTGGGGCTGGACGGCCAGCGAAGAAGCCAGTTGGGCCGTCATGGACGCCTTTGTCGAGGCCGGCGGCAACTTCATCGACACCGCCGACGTCTACTCGCGCTGGGCCGAGGGCAACCCCGGCGGCGTGTCGGAGGAGATCATCGGCCGCTGGATGAAAGCACGCGGCAACCGCCGCCAGATCGCTCTGGCCACCAAGGTGCGCGGCGTGATGTGGGACGGCCCCAACGGCGAGGGCCTGAGCCGCGGCCACATCATGGCCGCCGTAGAGGACAGCCTGCGCCGCCTTCAGACGGACCATATCGACCTGTACCAGACCCACTGGTTCGACGCCGGCGCGCCTATCGACGAGACGATGCGGGCGTTGGACGACCTGGTGCGCCAGGGCAAGGTGCGCTATGCCGGCTGCTCCAACTACCCGGCCTGGCGGTTGGCCAAGGCGCTGTGGACCAGCGACACCCTGGGCCTGGCGCGCTACGACAGCATCCAGCCGCATTACAACATCGCCTACCGGACCGAGTTCGAGCGTGAGCTCAAGCCGCTGTGCGAGGAAGAAGGCGTCGGCGTGATCCCCTACAGCCCGCTGGCCGGCGGCTTCCTGACCGGCAAGTACCGCCGCGATGCGCCCGTGCCCGACAGCGCGCGCGCCAGCGGCATCCAGCGGCGCTACCTCAACGACAAAGGCTTCACCATCCTGGAGGCGCTGGAAAAGCTGGGCCAGGCGCGCGGCAAGAGCATCGCCCAGATGGCGCTGGCCTGGCAGCTCAGCCAGCCGGTCATCACCTCCCCCATCATCGGCGCCAACTCGGTCGAGCAGCTCAACGACAGCCTGGGCGCGGTGGGCCTGCGACTGACGGAAGAAGAGATGAAGGCGCTGGATGCGGTGAGCGCGTGGGAGTAGCTTGGTTTCAAGAATAGGCTGTAGTGGTTCAGTCAGGTTCAATGGTTCGTTTTTCCCCAGAGAAGCAATGAACCCCTGTCCGTAGGGATGGTTCGCAGACTCGCTTTTCAGACTGCTATGTACATCCCCACGGGCAGGGATACTCTCAATTGCACCGTTCTTCTTACGGTTGGTTTGCATAACAACAAGATTGCAGGATTTGAGATCAGGTAGAATGGGAATATTGCGGGTATCCCCCAAGCCAGGGATACTCACATCGGTCCTTGTAGCAGCGGACTGTAAGTATCTCCCAGGGAAAGAACCCATCATCCTCGCCAGCAAGCTTCTGCTTTCGAACCCCGGAGAACCTCGCTACCCCACGCGGCGCGGGGTCGTTGAACGCACCCCTGGCTGACTCGTCAAACGTCGCAGCCTACACAATCGCTGGTACAAGAACCGGGACAACAGGCTCGCCTTGCTGCAGTTCGCCTGTGCTCACATCGTGTTCAATTTGGCATCTCTCTGATAGGTTCCTAGCCCAGGCCGTGCTTCAGGGCCAGGACCGCGGCCTGCGTGCGGTCCGTCACGTCCAGCTTCATGAAGATGTTGGATACGTAGTTCTGGACCGTCCCCTTGGAGAGATGCAGCGCCTTGGCAATGTCTGCGTTAGACAAGCCCTTGGCGATCAGTCTCAACACTTCCCGCTCCCGGTCGCTTAGGTCCTCCCCAAAGGTGGTATCCCCCACATACCCGGAAGCCGTCCGGGCGATCTGGCCGAACAGCTTGCCCGCTACCTGGGGATCCACATACGTATCCCCGCTCACGGTGCCGCGAATGGCCCTGATCAGCTGTTCTCGGGGCGTGTCCTTGAGCAAATATCCGGATGCGCCGGCGCGGATGGCATCGAAGACCCAGTAGTCATCGTCGTAGGTGGTCAGCACCAGCACT
>JAAEKA010000687.1 GCA_014155705.1 Anaerolineae bacterium clx_CAG2
CACTGCGCCGGCCGCCAGCCGGTCGCCGCCCGCGCCGCCAGCGCAGATCACCGCCGGCGCTAAACCTGCGTTGTACAGGTCCAGGGCATGGTAAGTGCGGCTCAGCAGGTCAGAGCTGGGGCTGCCATCAGCCTCGACGCGTGCGCCCAGGATGACGATCACGTCGGCTGGCTCGGCCAGGTCGCGGCTGCCCACGCGGTTGATCTGCCATGACAAAACGCCGACGACCAGAACGGCCGTCAGCGTCATCGCCAGCAGAAGGAGGCCAAGGGTTCGTAGCACCCGTTTCACGGCAGCATTATAGCATCCATCGCGCCTGAACGCCAAAGCAGTTGTCACGCAAAGTTGCCAACTTTTCGGAAAAGTTGGCAACTTTGGCGCTCACCTTGTCTCTTGTTTACTTGTGTACTTGCTTACCACTCACCGACTCAGCACTCACTGTACCCACAGACATGACACTTGACACACCCCTCCACATTCAGCAGCGTGCTGTTGCCGCAGTCGGGGCAGCGATCGCCGATCTGCTTGGGGATGGGCAAGGCCAGTTGCTCGGCCGGGACCGCCTGGGCGACTGGCTGCGGAGCAGGCGTCTGCTCCAGATGTTCAGTCAGCACTTGGGCGATGGCATCGGGCAGGCTGCGCACCCGCTGCGGGCCGAAGCCCAGGTGCCGCCCGCCGCCGATGCCGTTGAGTTGGAAGACCACCTGCTGTAAGCGCTCGGTGGGGGTCAGCGAACTTGGCATGCGCAGGGTCAGACTGATCAACCGGCCCAACGCTTCACTGACCGCGGCAACGTCCGATCCCGCCTTGCCCACGTTCATGAAAACCTCGAACGGTTCGCCCTCGTCGGTGTCATTGACCGTGACGTAGGCCGTGCCGAGCGGAGTCAGGCGGCGGTAGGTTGCGCCATGCAGCCGTCGCGGCCGCGGCCGTTTAGCATCGTAGTCGACAGTGTTGTGGTGGATGCCGTTGCCGTTCAGTTCCGGCGCCTCGATCTGATGCGTCACGGCGTGCAGCGTCTCGTGCGCGCCAGCTTTGCCGTTGGCCGCCGATTCAGCAGCGCCGGCTTTCTTGGCGTCGGCCGTCGCCTTGGTTTCCAGCACCACCTCCCGCCGGCTGCCGGTGACGTACACGGTCAAACCCTTGCAGCCTAGCTCCCATGCCTGTACGTAGGCATGGGCTACGTCGCCGGGCATAGCTTCCGGCGGGAAGTTGCACGTTTTACTGATGCTATTGTCAACATAACGTTGCAGAGCGGCCTGCATCAACACATGCTCGTTGGGCGTGATGTCCTGGCTGACCACGAAGGTATGCTGCAAGTCCTGGGGCAACTCGTCGACGCCTTGGCAGGTGCCAGTCAGCACGATCTGCTCCACGATACGGTCGCGACGCTCGCCACTGATGCCAGCCTTATCCAGCGCCGTCATAAAAAGGGGACTGACGTAAGTCAGAGTCACATCGCCGCTAGCTTCTTTGACATAACGAGTGTAAGCCAGGGCAAAGACCGGCTCGCATCCGTAGCCTTCGCAGCCGGTGACGGTGCCGATGGTGCCCGTGGGCGCGACGGTCGTCTGGGCGCCGTTGCGAATGCCGTGCGCCTTGATCCCGTTCACGATGGCGTTCCAGTCCACCTCAGGCCGGTCGAACGTATGGCTGTAGGGCTGCAAGGGCGTGGGCGGCTGCCAGCGCAGATTCTCTGGATCGTAGATCGATCCGGAGATGGCGGGGAAGGAGCCGCGCTCGCGGGCCAGCTCAATGGAGGTGCGCATGCAGTGGTAGCGCACGAACTCCATCACTTGCCCGGCCAGATCCAGCGACTCCTGGTCGCCGTAGCGCACGCCGATCTTGTACATCACATCGGCCAGGCCCATGATGCCCAGGCCGATACGTCGCACGCGGTGGGCGGCGTCCTGCAATTGCGGCACAGCCGGCACGTACTTGTTGGCGCTGACTACATCGTCCAGGAAGCGGGTCGATTCAACCACCGTCCGCTCTAATGCATCCCAGTCGATACGGTTGTCATCGGTCACATGTTGGGCCAGGTTGATGGAGCCGAGGCAGCAGTTTTCGTAGGGGCCCAGGAATTGCTCACCACACGGGTTTGTTGCCTCAAGTTCATAGAGGTGCGGCACAGGGTTGGACCGATTGGCGGCGTCCAGGAACAGCACGCCCGGCTCGCCGTTGCGATGGGCGTAGCGGATGATCTTGTCGAACAGATCGCGGGCGCGCACTGTGCGGGAGACCTTGCCAGTTCGAGGACTGACCAGGTCGAAATCGCTGTCGCTTTTGACCGCCTGCATGAAGTCATCGGTCACGCCGACCGAGATGTTGAAGTTGGGGATGTGCCCCTCTTGGGCCTTGCAGGCGATGAATTCCTCAATATCAGGATGGTTGATGCGCAACACGGCCATGTTGGCTCCACGCCTCGATCCGCCCTGAGCGATCTCCCCAAAGGCCGCGTCATAGACCCGCAGAAAGCCCACAGGTCCACTGGCCACGCCCGCGCTGCTGTTGACCGGATCGCTTTTAGGGCGCAGGCGACTGAAGCTGAAGCCGTTGCCGCCGCCCGTCTGCTGAATCAGCGCCGCGTTGCGCAGAGTGTTGAAGATGCCTTCCGACGAGTCCTTGCCCATGTCGTCGTCGATGGCCAGCACAAAGCAGGCGGCAAGCTGGCCCAGCGGCGTGCCCGCGCCGGTAAATGTCGGTGAGTTGGGGAAGAAGCGCAGCTCCGTCAGCAGGTCATAGAACTGCTTGGCCACGGCCTGGTATTCAGTCTCGTTGCCATAGGCGCGCTCTGGCAGGGCCACGTTGCTGGCCACGCGCCAGAACATTTCCTGCATCGTCTCGGCCGGCTTGCCGTCGAGTGCTTTGCGCAGATAACGTCTGCGCAACACCTCCAGACCGTTCTCGCTGATGCGAGTCAGGCCATCTTGTTTCGAAGGCGGCAAGGCAACAGTCTCTTCCACGGTTAAAGACACACTGCTCATCTCAATCCTCCACCAAGGGGTGTATTGAAAAACCAGCTTGCAGCCGGGTTACGCCAACGAATCGGCAATCCCACCGCAACCAACAACGATTACGACGTTGTATTTCGCCGTATTCACCGCATTATGTTGAAAGCGTTAGCGAAAAAAAAGAGACTAACGCACCGGCTCGTAGATGAAGCGCCGCCCGCCGCCGTCGATAATCTCTTCGCCCACCCGGTAGAGCAGGCCCCGACGCTCCAACTCCTTCAGCCGATTGCTTTTGGTGCTGGGGGAGAGGGTGTCGGGCAGGTCCTGGGCGCTGATCTGGCCGCGAGCCACGGCCAGATTATAGGTCAGCAATAAGGCGGGACTGAGACTGCCCAGCACGCTGGCGTTGCCCTGGCCGTCGACCTGCACACAGGTCAGGCCATGCAGCGACACGGCCGCAGCGATGCTCTCGCTGACACTGTGGCTGGGGCGGCGCACCACCACGAATCTGGGGGTCTTGGCCCGCTGTGAGGCTTTGAGCAGGCTGGCCACTACCTCGTCGGCCCACGAATAGTCCATGAACTGAACCTGGCCCAGGTCCAGCACCAGCATGCTGTTGGCCGGCATAGCCTTCAGCCTGATCAACAGATCGTCCTTGGTCTGGTTATCCCGGCCGCCGAGGATCGGGCCTGACAACTCGACTTGCTCCTCGTGAAGTGGCATCATGCTCCACCAAGATCGTAAGATGTGCGGGGCGGATCGGCTTTGATAGCTGCCTGGCGCCTGATGCTTCACGCCCGTTCGTGAAGCTCACAGCAGCCGGCAGCGGTCAGAATAACTGGCAAGAAATCACATGCCGCTGTGGTCGATCTCCAGACCGGACCAATCCACGACGTTGTTGGCGAACCGTTGCCTACCGTTGGCTGAAACTGATGCCGACCTGGGTGCCAGGGAACCAGGCGCCGTCTAAAGCGCGTGGCTGGTGTTCAGCGCTGATGTGCAGCCTTTCGTCGCCGGAGCGGATGGACAGTCTGCCGCTGTAGCGGCGCACTACGGCGTAGATACTGCGCAGACCGACCCCGCCGCCGCTGGCCCGACTGCTCAGGCCACCCAGCGCCTGCTGGATCGCGTCGCTGTGGCGCCAATGAGCTGCCTCCGGGTAACGCCTGGCCAGGCTGGCCCGGATGCCGATGCCGGCATCGGCTACGGCCAGCGACACGTAGCGCCGGCCTTGCCGATCCTGGCCAATCTGGGCTACGACCAGCCCGTCGGTCTGGCTGTGGTCGACCACGTTGTAGCACAGCTCTGAGACGACCTTGCTGGCATCCAACACATCGCCAGGATCAAAACCCAGACGCTGCTGGGCCAGGTTGACCAGGTAAGTCAGCACAGTCTGCACGTCTGACCTGGTGCGAATCAGGCTCAACGGTAAAGCGCCGCTGCGTTCATCTCGCAGCTCATGACCGGGCACATTGCGCAACTCTGCCCACTGTCTGAGCACAGCCGCAAGGCCTGTTTGCGCCACAGTCAACTGCGCCCGGCGGTTGGATGGCAGCACCAGGATCAAATGCTGCTTACGCTCGGCCAGATGGCGAGCCACCAGACAGAGACAGGCTGCGCCATAGGGATCAATAAAAGCTGCGCTTTGCAGATCGATGGTGATCTCGGCGTTGTTGGTCGCCTGCGTACTGGTCAGGCGAGTCATTAAACGGTCACAAGCTGCAGCGTTGAGCCCATCTCCTGTTGAAAGCACCAGACGCATGGCCCACCTAAGCTGGCGTTAGCATGCGACTGATGTGTTCCTGCAACCCTTCCAGGTCGCTCAGTTGCAGGTACACCATAGCAAAGCGAATGTAGGCCATGGGGTCCAGGCGCTTCAGGTGCTCCAAGACCATGCTGCCGACCAGGCTGCTTTTGATCTCCGCCCGACCCAGGGCTGACAACTCGTCTTCGATCGAGTCGACCATATCTTCGATAGCAGCCTGGGGAATGGGGCGCTTGGCGCACGAGGTCAGCACGCCGTGCATCAACTTTTGACGGTCATACGGCTCACGCCGTCCGTCACTCTTCAATATGATCAGCGAAGCAGCCACATGCTCGTAAGTGGTAAAACGCTTGCTGCATATCTCACACGCGCGCCGGCGACGGATGCCGTCGCCCGTGGCGCGTGTATCGATGACACGCGAACGATCTTCTCCGCAATGAGGACACTTCATCTAAACTCCACGAGGTTGAATGATCCCAATGCAGCGTGTCAACCAGCCTCCCTGACAGACGCTTCGTGCACGACCTTGAAGGGAAATCCGGCGCCATAGGCTGCGGCGCCTGCCAGCTTACCGCGTTATCTAGTGGTAATTGCCACGAAGCATACTATATGTTGTAGCTCTTACAGCAGGGGCAATTTTACCACAGTTCTCCCGACTTGGCAAGGGGTTATTTGTCAACTTATCCTGCAACCAGGAATTTTAAGGTTAGAGCGTGGGGAAATATCAAACTATCTGTGGATAAGCGGGTGCTAAAAGTTGGGGAAAGATCACAACACAAAACGGCCGTCCACACTGTGGAGCGGCGACTGCATGCCTTCGTTTGCCGCTCTTAGCGCCTTTGTCGCATGCCAAGGAGCTACTACCGGCCTGGCACATCAGGCCGGTAGTAGCTCAGCGACAATGGGGAGCGCGTAGACAGCGGTCAGGCTTGCTGGCGCTTGCGCAGAAAGGCCGGTATTTCCAGGTCGTCCGGGTTGTAGGTACGGACCGGGAAGGGCACGGTCTTGTCGCTGCGTTCCTGCGACACGGCTGCAGGGAAGGGGCGTGCGCCGGAGACCGGCTTGCGCGCTTCGGCTGCTACCTCGAATCCAGTGGCGATCACAGTTACGCGCAGTTCACCGTTCATGTTGGGATCGATCACCGCGCCGAAGATGATGTTGCACTCGGGGTGTGCGGTCGCGCGGATGATCTCCGCCGATTCGTTGACCTCGTGCAGCGTCATGTCCAGGCCGCCGGTGACGTTAAACAGAATGCTCTGGGCGCCGTCGATGCTCACATCAAGCAGCTTGCTTGCAATGGCCTGCTCTGCGGCCTGTTGGGCGCGGTTGTCGCCCGTGGCCGAGCCGATGGCCATCAGGGCCGAGCCGCCGTTTTCCATTACCGCACGCACATCGGCAAAGTCCAGGTTGATCAGCCCCGGGATCGTGATCAACTCGCTGATGCCCTGGATGCCCTGCCGCAGCACGTCGTCGGCAATCGAGAACGCGTCGCGGATGGTCGATTTCTTGTCCACGATTTGCAGCAGGCGGTCGTTGGGGATCACGATCAACGTGTCCACCTGCTCCTTGAGGCTGCGCAGACCTTCTTCAGCAGCGCGGCGGCGCTTGGCGCCCTCAAAGGTGAAGGGTTTGGTTACCACGCCGATGGTCAGCGCGCCGGCCTCGCGTGCCAGCTTGGCTACCACAGGGGCAGCGCCGGTGCCGGTGCCGCCGCCGATGCCGGCTGTCACGAAGACCATGTCAGCGCCGTCCACCATGGCCGCCAACTCGTCCTGCGACTCCAGCGCGGCCTTCTCGCCGATCTCAGGGTCGCCGCCTGCGCCCAGGCCGCGGGTCAGCTTGTCACCGATGCGCATGCGCTGGGGCGATTGGGCGTCCAGCAGCGCCTGGGCGTCGGTGTTGACCACGATGAATTCTACGCCTTGAATGCCAGCCTCGATCATGCGGTTGACAGCATTGCTGCCGCCGCCGCCCACGCCGATCACGCGGATCTTGGCGAAGTTGTCTACATAGCTGGGCTGCGTGTCTCGAATCGGTTTACGTGTCATGTCGTCGCTCCTCACTGTGATTGATCCTTGCCGCTTGCTAACGGCATCGTCGGAAAGTCGTTACGTTGAAGGCGCTGGCATGGAGGGGCGGGTGCATCCCGATCCTGCGCCTGCGCCTTGAATCGATAGCTGCCGCCGGTTGGATCCCGTTCAACCGGGCAACAGGTTCTTGAGCCAGCGCATCACCCGCTCCATGAACGGGCTGCGCTGACGCCGTTCACTCAGATCGCCGGAAACCCACTGGTTGTGCAGCGCCCACAAAAGCAGGCCGACACCGGTGGCGTTTTCCGAAGTGCGTAGGTCCGGGGGCATGTTGGCCAGGTTGCCTGGAATGCCTACCCGCACCGGCAGTTGGGTCATCTGCCTGGCCAGCTCGCGCAGGCCGGGCAGTTGGGCGGTGCCGCCGGTCAGCACCAGGCCGGCTGGTACCAGACCATCGTAGCCTGATCGCTTGATCTCACGCAGCATCAGGTTCACCATCTCTTCGGCGCGCGCCTCCAGGATTTCTGCTACCAGTTGGCGCGGCACGGTGTGTGGCCCGTTTTCGCCGAACACATCGACCGAAACTTCCTGATCGGGCGGCACGCGGCTGGCCATGGCGCTGCCAAAGCGCAGCTTGAGCTGTTCGGCCGCCTCGAAGGGGGCGCCCAGCCCCACAGCCAGGTCATGCGTCAGATGCTGTCCGCCTACGTCGATCACTACTGTGTGCCACAGGCTGCCCTTCATGAACATGGCCAGGTCGGTTGTGCCGCCGCCGATGTCTACCACAACTACGCCCATGTCGCGCTCAGCTTCGGTCAGGACGGCCTCGCCTGAGGCCAACGGCTCCAGCACCAGTTCTTCGATCTCAATGCCGTGAGTCTGCACGCAGCGCACCAGGTTGCGCACCGCGCCGGTGGCGCCGGAGATCACCTGGGCGTCCACTGCCAGCCGAAAGCCGTGCATGCCGATCGGTTCCAGCAGGTCTTCCTGCTCATCTACGGAAAAGGTGCGCGGCACGACGTGGATGATCTCGCGGTTGTGAGGCAGGGCTACGGCGCGGGCGGCTTCCTTGACCCGCGCCACATCTTCGGCGGCGACGATGCGGTTGCGGCCGATGGGCACCGCGCCTTTGCTGGGCTGGGCCTGGATGTGGCTGCCCGCAATGCCTACGTAGGCCCGGCCGATGGAGCGGTCAGCCGCCTGCTCCGCTTCTTCTACTGCCTGGCCGATGGCAGCCGTCGCCGCGGCTACGTTGGTCACCACGCCCTTGGTCATGCCGTCGGAGACTGCACGGCCATAGCCCACAATCTCCAGCGTGTTATCGTCCACAACCTCAGCGATGATGGCGAAGACCTTGGTTGTTCCGACGTCGATGGCACAGATGGTGTCTGCCACAGTCTCGATCCTTCGCTGCCAGGGGGCGGGAAAGCCCCGCCCCTGCTCGTGTGCTCTGGCCGGCCTTTAGGCCGCACCACATAATCTTATCGCTGTGGCCGATCTCCTGACCGCGCCACGCTCGCTACTATGCTGTGGCCGGTCTCCTGACCGTGCCACGCTGAGGGCTACTGCGCCAGCCGCAGATAATAGCCGTTCTCGAAGCGCCAGTTGATCTCAGCCGGCGCCTGGCCCTGGCTGGCGAGGCTTTGGTGCAGCACCAACAGCGATGCCACTCGCTCGGCCATGCCCTCAGGATGGCCAAGATAGACAAAGGAGCCGCTGGGAAAACGGAATTGCAGTCCATTGATGCGGTCGTAGCCAAAATCGGTCACTTCGGGCGTCTGCTGTTTGACCTGGCTCAAGCTGGCAATCAACTGCGGGTCCAGCCGACCATCGCCGGCTGAAGTGCTGCCATCCAGGTCCCACAGCACCGGTAAGTCCTGTACCTGTCCTGCCGCGTTGGCAACCGGCATGGTGAGACCTTCGCTGTCCACCCAGTGCTCCTGGCCGCCAACTTTCCAGACCACCAGCGGCTCGCGCTCGACGACTTCGATGCGCACCTGGTTGGGTAGGGCTGTATGCACAGTGGCTCGTTTCACATAGGGCAGCATCTCGATACGCCGCTCGGTCTCTCGGTCGTTGATCCAGAAAATACTGTACTGGTCGATATCAGCCTGGCGGTAGACCTGTTCAGCGCTGGTGTAGCGCAGGCCACGGATGGCCGCCGTGTAGACATAAAAGCGGGCATCGCTGAACAAAAAGATCGTCAGGGCCGCCAGCCCGATAAAGAGAATGCTGGCCGCGCCGCGCAAGACGGAGATGCGCGGCAGCCGGGGGCGGGGAGATTTCGTCCCCATAGGCGGACGCTTGCTGCGCTCTCCAGAGAGAAGCGCCTGCTCCTGCCGGTGCTGGCGGCTGGCAGGCCGCCTGCGCCGCTTGGGCGGCTTGCTCAGGAAATCCTGCTGGGCGTCCTTGCGGCGCCCGCTGGGAGTGGCTTTGCGCGCTGCCATGGTCACATGCCCTGCTGCTGGCCAAGGTTGACCGAGGTTTCGCTGCGGCTCTTGTCAGCGTGCCGTTCTAGCGCCAACTCGATCAGCCGGTCCAGCAACTGCGGAAAGGGCAGGCCGCTGGCTTCCCACAGCTTGGGGTACATGCTGATCGAGGTAAAACCGGGAATGGTATTGACCTCGTTCAAATAGAGCTGGCCTGTCTGGCGGTCCAGTAGAAAGTCTACCCGGGCCATGCCCGCGCCGTCGATGGCCAGAAAGGCAGCCACGGCCAGCCGCTGCACCTCCGCCGTCTGTTCTGGTGAAAGCGGCGCTGGGATCAGCAGCTCGGAGTCGTCGGTAATGTATTTGGCAGCGTAGTCATAGAATTCGCGCCGAGGCGCTACCTCGCCGGGCAGCGAGGCCACCGGCTCGTCGTTGCCCAATACACTGACTTCGATCTCTCTCGCGTCGATACCCTGCTCGACCACCAGCCTGCGGTCATAGCGCGCTGCCTCGTTCAGGGCCTGGCGCAGACTGGCGCGATCTGCGGCCTTGCTGATGCCGACGCTGGAGCCCAGGTTAGCCGGCTTAACAAAGACCGGGTATGAGAATTGGGACTCGATTGCATCCAGCACAGCATCGGGCGCGGTCTCCCAACGGCTGCGCTTCAGGGCCACGTAGGGCACTTGCGGCAGTCCGTGAGCGGCAAACACCGCCTTGCAGGTCGCCTTGTCCATGCCTACGGCTGAGGCGGCTACGCCGCAGCCCACGTAGGGCAGGTCGGCCAGCTCCAGCAGCCCCTGCACTGTGCCATCCTCGCCCAGCGGGCCGTGCAGCACCGGAAAAATCACATCCAGGCCCGCCAGGGATTCGCCCCTGATTTCTGGCCTCATCTCTCTGATTACTGAGCGCTGGCTGTTCTCTTGTTGGGATGTCGAGCTGCCTGGCGCGGCCAGCAAACCGGCGGCGTTTTGTCCTAGTAGCCAGCGGCCTTGTTTGTCGATAGCTACCAGCGCCACCTCGTAGCGTTCCGGATCGAACGCTGCGACCACCGAGCGCGCTGAGCGCAGGCTCACTTCATGTTCGCCTGAACGGCCGCCAAACAGTATGCCCACGCGCAGCTTGCTCACTCTGCCACCTCTGCTGTTGCCTTGTTCTGGCGGATCTTCGACTGTGCCAACTCCATCAACGGCGCCTCCGGCCAGTCGCCCACAAACAGAATTTCTGGCGTCAAAGTCACGCTCAAAGCCTGCCAGGCCGCCAGTCGGGCCCGATTGATCAGTGTCAACACATCAGCCGCAGTGGCGCCGCCGCGGTTGACGATGAAGTTGGCGTGGACGGTCGAGAAGGCTGCGCCGCCCTGGCTGACGCCCTTCAAACCCAATGCCTCGACGATTCGTCCTGCGTAGTCGCCTGGCGGATTCTGGAAAACCGAGCCGGCGCTGGGCTCCACGGGCTGGGTCGCGCGCCGATGGGCCAAAAAGCCCGCGGCGCGCGTCTCCATTTCGATCGGGTCGGCCTCGCGCAACTGAAATGCGGCTGACAAAACCACTGGCTGTGGCTGTCGGGAGTGGATCATGTGCTTCAGTGCGCTGCTGCGGTAACCGTAGGCAAATCGCGCCGCAGGCCATTCGGCATGAGCGCCATCCGGGCCCAGTAGCGTCGCCCGCAACAGGTTGTCGGCCACACAGCCGCCATGGGCGCCTGCGTTGCCCACCACTGCGCCGCCTACTGTACCGGGAACGCTGACGCACCACTCCAGCCCTGTCAGGCCCCAGCGCATGGCCTGCCGGGCCACGCCAGCCAGGTTGGCGCCCGACTCAGCCCACAGCACATTGCCCTCATGACGGCGTACCGTCCGGCAGCCGTTACTGACCACCAGACCGCGCACGCCGCGATCGCTGACAAGCAGATTGCTGCCGCCGCCCAGCACCAGGGATGGCACACCCAGCTCTCGCGCCAACGTCAGCACTGTCACCATGTCCTCGACAGCGCTTACTGTCACGAACAGGTCAGCCGGTCCGCCCACGCGCAGGGTCGTATGGCTTGCCAGCGATTCGTCGCGGCGCACCGCGAGGCCGGTCTCCCGCGCAATGGCAGCGATCAAGACATTGTAGCGCTCGTCGTGCTGCTGTGGAGCGCTGGCAACTTCACGGGTGCGCAGCGCTGACACCACCTCACGGCCTACCCGATCGCCGTCGCCTGCACCCAGAGTGAGCAACACATCGCCTGGCGCCAGCTCAGCCAGCAGCAGGCGTGTTGCTCTATCCAGAGCGCCTACGTAGCGCGCGTCCGGGTGGCGGTCGAGTGTCTTGACGACGTCCAGCGCGGAGATATCTCCAGGGTCGTGCTCGCGAGCAGCGTAGATGTCAGTGATGAGCACGTGATCTGCGTTTTCAAAGCTGTTCCGAAATTCGTCTAGCAAAGCTCTGGTGCGGCTGTAGGTGTGTGGCTGGAAAAGAACCCAGACGGACCGGCGGGGAAAACGTTGCCGTGCCGCGCCAAGCGTTGCTCGCACCTCCGTGGGGTGGTGCGCATAGTCGTCAAATACGATTATACCACAATGCGAGCCGATAATTTCAAGTCGTCTTTTGGTTCCGGAGAAAATTCGTGAAAATTTAAGGTTTTCACGGGGCCTGGAAAAAACGTCATAGCCCGCCAGGTCTGCTGCGGCCAGCGCGGCCAGCGCGTTTCTGACGTTATGTTCGCCTGCCAGCGGCATTGAGAGTCGACTCAGTACTTTTTCATGGTGTAGCACGTCGAAATCGACGCCGCCGGCCGGGTTTGTCTCGATGTCGCCTGCCCGCCAGTCGTTGCCGGCATCCAGGCCGTAGGAGACCCATTGCACGCCTGCACGGGCCGCGCTGTCGTGCAGGGAGCGGCAGCCAGGGTCATCGCCACAGAAAACTACCGCGCCGCCCACCGGTGTCAGGCTGGCAAAATGGACGAATGCCTGTCGGAAATCATCGATTTTCGGATAGCAATCGACATGATCCCATTCGATATTGGTGATGATGGCGATGTCCGGCCGCAGTCCCAGGAACATGTGATCGTACTCGTCAGCCTCGATGACGAAGGGGCCGCCCGCCCGCCCGGCGCGTGCGGATGTGCCCAGGGCCAGAACCGTGCTGCCGACGATAAAGCTGGGCTCGGCGCCGAGGGCGTCTAGCAGGGCGGCCAGCATCGCGCTGGTGGTAGTCTTGCCGTGGGTGCCGGCTACGCAGATGTTGTAATGGCCTGCCATGAGCGGCCCCAGGAATTGCTCGCGTTTGACCACCGGGATGCCTGCGGCCTGCGCCGCCGCCGCCTCAGGATTGGTCGCCGGCACGGCCGAGGAGATCAGCACCAGGTCGGCCCCGGCCGCATGGGCGGCGTCGTGTCCAATGAAGATCTCTGCGCCCATCTCAGCCATCTCAGCCGTAGCGGCCGATGCCTGTCGGTCGGAGCCGGAAACTCGCATCCCACGCTGTAACAGCACGCGGGCAATGGCCGACAGACCCGCGCCGCCGATGCCGACCAGGTGGATGTGGCTCTGGGCTGGTTCCGACAGCAGGTGTGTCCAGCTTGTGGGTGGGTCGATGTGTGATACCATGACGCTGCACCTGATGCTAGCGGATCACGCGGATGATTAGCATGGCTACCGCCAGCAGGATAAAAAACTGCCAGCCAAAGATCTCAGGAGGCAGGATCTGCACGAAGAATTTATAGAACGAAGTAAACTCGGGCGTCACGTTGACCAGCGGCCAGTTTGCCCGGTCCAGGTAGTACCAGATGCTGCCGGCGAACAGATAGCCGTTCAGGAGGCCGATCATCAGGCTCAGGAAGCTGCTCTTCCCTGTGCCAGGATAGACCAAACCCAGCCCCTGGTAAGAAATGAACGTCACCAACAGCAGCAGTCCGACCGCCGCCATCGATTGAAGCGTGACAATCTGCGCATCTGAGACGTTAGCGCCGGATAGGAACGATTCGACGCGCGTGCCTATGGCCGTGGTGAGCACAAATTCGATCATGAACAGGGCCAGCAGCAGCATGGTCGTCACGCCCAGCTCTCGCTGCCAGCCGCGAACGACGCCGATCGCGCCAAAGATGGCGATGACTACCAGGAAGACGACCTCAACAGGACCCATGGCGCTATCCCTTCTTCTTGGCGCCGCTCTTGACGCCGCTGCGGACCGTGAGCAGTAGAAGTACGATGATGAAAATGCCGATGATGCTGGCGATGATCTGAACGTTCTGTGGCTCAGCCAAGGTAGTGAAGAGCTGGTTGAGACCACTGGAAGCCTGAGCAGCCGCTGCACCTGCTTCGCGCTCATTGGGCCGCAACAGTGGCACAGGAATGGTGGCCGCCGGATTGGAGCTGATCAGCGGCAGCACGGCGGCGCTTAATAGGTAGCCATACGCCAAGCCCCAGATCATGCCGAACACAGCAGGCTTGCTTTTCATCACAGCCGCCAATATCAGGCCCAAGGCCACTGCGCTAAAGATCACGAGCAGTAGCGCCAGGTTCTCGTTCTGATCGGTGAATAGCGGATCGATTTCACTATACACTTCCTGGACCGCTTCGAAGTCACCAGAAGCAAGAGCGCCCAGCCCGCCGTTGAGAACTAACATCACACCCGTGTATATGCCATTGAGCGCCAGTACAATGGTATCGGGTCTGTATTCCACCAGGACAAAGGCCACCGACAGGATCAGCAGCGAGATGAACGCCCATTTGGGGCCCTTGAGATAGCCCAGGACTCCAAAGATGGCCATTGTCGTGGCTAGTAGAAGTATCGCAGCGAACATCGTCAGACTCTCCTTGGCTCAGCCGTGCTGGGCCAGACGTCGAAGCTCTTGGCCGATGGCTTCGGCGGCTGTGGGCTGCGCCAGCGAACGGGCCGCCTTGCTCATGGCGGCCAACTCCGTCGGGTTTTGTAGCAGGCGGAGCACGGTGGGAGCCAATTGGGCGCTCAACGCGCTGTCGGGCAACTTGATCGCTGCCCCGCGCTGGGCCAGATAGTCGGCGTTGACCTCCTGGTGCTGGCCAGAGTAGGGATAGGGGGCCAGGATGCTGGGCAGCCCCAGGGCCGGAAACTCGCCCAGAGTGGATGCGCCGGCCCGGGCAACCGCCAGGTTCGCCGCAGCCAGGGCCAGTGGCATCTCGCTGTGCAGATATGGGTAGGCGTGGTAGCGCGGCCGTAATTCATCAGCCAGGCCTTGCGCTTGCATCTCTACCGTGGGCCAGTCCAGTGCGCCGCTGATATGCACTACCTGGCAGTGCAGCAACAATTCTGGCAGCGCGTGGGCCAGCGCCTGGTTGATGCTGCGCGCCCCGCGGCTGCCGCCAAAGATCAGCAGCACGGGTAAATCGGCCAACAGGCCCAGCCGCTGGCGGGCCAGGTCGCGCTGGCCGGCCAGGGTCAGGATTTCCTGACGCACGGGATAGCCGGTGACGACAGCCTTGCCTGGAAACCAGCGGGCCACCTCCGGGAAGGTCACGCCTACACCGCGGGCGAAGCGGCTCATGCGCCGGATGGCCAGACCCGGCTCGACATCGGGCAGATAGATGAAGACGGGCACGCCCGCCCGCCAGGCTGCCAATACCACCGGCCCAGCCACGAAGCCGCCGGTTACGAAGACCACATCCGGCCGGAATTGGGCCAGAAGGCGGGTCGCCTGACGCACGCCGCGGCCGGCTTTGAGCAGGTTGCGGGCCGCCACCCAGGGGGACATGCCGCGCACCTGGCCGCTCTCGATGGCCTCGAAGGGCACAGCGGCCCGCGCTGCCAGCTCTTCTTCGACGCTGCCGGCCACGCCCACGTAAAGCAGGCTGAGTCCGGCCAGGTGATCAGCGGCGGCGGGGGATGCGCTGGCCGGACTGGCTGCTGCTGGACTTGCGTTTGCTGGAGCCAGTTTTGCGGGCGATGGTGCGCTTGGCGCGCGTGACTCGCCGGTTGAGTCCGTCGGTTCGTGGGGCGCTGGCAGTCTTGACGGTGTAGCCTGTGCTGCGGCTGGATCCGCTGCGCCGGCCGGCAGTGGGCCGCTCTGGTCGAGCGCTTCGAGCACGGCCAGAATGGGATAGACGTGTCCGCCAGTGCCGCCACCCGAGAGTAAGAGTCGCATACCCTGCTTCGGTTCCTCCGGGATGATCCCCGATGGCGCGCGGGGCCTCCAGGCGCGCAGTCTGTGCTGCAGGCGCTGCCTGAGTGGACCCGTGGCGCGAGATGCTCAATAGCACGCCGACGCCGGCCATACAGGCCAACAACGACGAGCCGCCATAGCTGATGAAGGGCAAGGTCAACCCGCTAAAGGGCAACATGGCCAGGTTGACCGCCATATTCAGGAATGCCTGCAAGGTGATCCAGGCCGTGATGCCGATGCCCAGGATCAGTCCAAAGGAATCGCTGCAGCGCAGCGCAATACGCAGGCCGCGATAAACGAAGGCTGCAAACAGCGCCACGACGCTCAGAGTGCCGGCCAGGCCCAGTTCAAAGCCGATCACGGCAAAGATGCTGTCGGTGAAGGGCAGTTGTACAAATTTCTGGCCGGAGCCCAGGCCGGCGCCGAACAGGCCGCCCTGCGCCAGGGCTTGCAAGGCATACTGTACTTGATCGCTGCCTAGCGTGGGATCGCGCAGGAAGCTCATGTAGTCGTCCATGCGCTGTGACGCGTAGCTGAACTTGGTCGCCATCAGCAAGAAGATGGCGGCGGCGATGACCATGACGATGACAAGCTGTTTGCCATCGGCCCCGGCGACGAAGAACATCACCAGCGCTGTGAACACGATCAGGGCAGTGGTGTCAATGTCGGGTTGCAGGACGATCAACAGCGCCACCATGCCCAGCAGTATCGCAAAAGGCAGCAGGCCGTCGGACACCGCCTTAAGGCGCGAGCCTTTAGAGCTGAGCCAGTAGGCGATGTAGATGATAATGGTTAGCTTGGCGATCTCGCTGGGTTGCACCGACCGGCCGATCAGGTGGCGTCGCGACCCCAGACTCTCCGTGCCGAAGATCAACACCAGCAGCAGGACGATCAGCGTACCGATCATCAGAAGCAGCGACAACTGCTTGAGAATGCGATAGTCGGTTCGGGCCAGAACGGCCATGACCAGAACTCCCACCGCGGCCCACCGTAACTGCCGCAGCAGGTAATAGGTCGGCGTCTCGAAGAAGCGGTTGGCCTGAATAAAGCTGGCGCTGAATACCATCACCAGTCCCAGGCCCACCAGCATGGCGACGATCATCAACAGCGAGATATCGTATTGACCGGGCGCGTTGCCCAGGCCAGCGCGCCAGCCCGCCTGTCGGCTTGAGCGCTGCGCCGGGCGGCGCCTTGAAGGAGTTGGATGTGTCTTGGTCGTCGCCATGGCTACAATCCGTTCACCAGGGCCCGAAAGTGGTCACCTCGGGCTGCGAAATCTTTGTAGGCGTCGAAGCTGGTGCCGCCGGGCGACAAGAGAACCACGTCGCCAGGCTGAGTTGTGCGCGCTGCCGCGGTTACGGCTTCGGCCAGGTCTGTGCAGCGCACGATGCGCAGGTCGTCGTGGCCAGGCTGAGCAGCCACCGCCTCGGCAATCAGGCCGGCCGCTTCGCCAAAGAGAATCAGGACTCGTACCCGCTCGCGTACCAGGCGGGCGAATTCAGCCCAGGGTAAATTTTTGTCGCGGCCGCCGGCCAGCAGCACAATCGGTTCGTCAAAGCTGTGCAGCGCGGCCGCGGCCCGCTCTGGCGCCGTGGCCATGCTGTCGTTGTACCAGCGCACGCCGTTTCGCTCCCGAACCAACTCCAGGCGATGCTCGACGCCGGTAAAACTGCTGGCCACGGCGGCCATGGCAGGTGGTTCCACGCCGGCGGCCGCGCTGATGGCGCAGGCTGCAGCTACGTTGAGCAGGTTGTGGCGGCCGCGCAGGCTGACCGCGTTCGCTGGCAGCACTGTCTGCTCCGAGCCGTCCAGGCGCAGCACCAGTTCGTCCCGGTACAACCAGCATCCTTCGCCCGCCGGCTCCTCCAGGCCGAAGCCCAGCAGCCGGCCGGTAAGCGGGAAGCTGCACGCTTCTTGCCCTGCGCCGGCCGCGATGTCCACGCGCCCAGTGCGCAGCCAGCGCCCAGTGATTGCATCGTCAGCGCCCAGCGCGGCGACATGGTTTGGCCCTTGCCAGCGCAGAATGTTGGCCTTGGCCGCAGTGTAGTGAGCCATTGATGGGTGACGGTCCAGGTGGTTGGGCGTCACATTGAGCACCGCTGCCACCTGGGGACTTGTCGCCTGGCCGTAACTGCCGCCGTCGAACAGCTCGAGTTGGAAGCTGGACAGCTCCAGCACCAACCAGTCCCCAGCATTCACCTGCGCCAGCTTGTCCACCAGCGGCATGCCGATGTTGCCGCCGACCCACACCTCGGTTGATGAAGGCGGAACGATCGGGGATGAGTCAGAAGGGGCTTGCGCTGCTGGGACTCCGGATTCAGCGATCATCGGTCTGGCTTCATCGTTCTGCTGTTGCAGCATCATTCCCACCAGCGTCGTCGTGGTGGTCTTGCCGCTGGAGCCGGTGATGCCGATGGCTGGCGCGGGACTGCGCTGTACGGTCAGCAGTGCGTCGTTGCTCAATGGAATACCCTGCCGGCGCGCCGCCGCCACGAGGGGGATCTGGGGCGGCACGCCGCCGCTGAGGCAGAGCAAGTCACAGTTGTCGAGAAGTTCAGGCGGATGACCGCCGGGAACCAAACGCACCGGCAGGCCGGCCAGTTCTGTCAGCGGTGCAGATAGCTGGTCGACTGGAGCGATGTCACTGATGGTGACCCAAGCGCCCTCACGCAAGAAGAAGCGGGCCAGAGCGATCCCTTGACGGGCCAGGCCTAAGATGACGATGCGCTTTCCTGCGAAGGTGGGCTGGTACATAGGTAAACTGGTAAGCTGGTACAAGGGTTAGATCAAGGCCAACGCGACGCCTAACATGCCGGCCAGGATGCCACAGAGAAAGAAGCGTTGCATGACCTGGGTTTCGCTCCAGCCTTTGAGCTCAAAGTGGTAATGCAGCGGCGCCATCTTGAAGATGCGCCGGCCCTGGCCGTAGCGGCGTCGGGTATACTTGAACCAACTGATCTGCATGACCACGGACAGCGCCTCGGCCACGAACATGGCGCCCACGATGGGCAAGAGCAGCCACTGGCCGGTCATCAATGCCACCACAGCCAGTGTGGCGCCGATGGAGAGTGAGCCAACGTCGCCCATGATCAGGTTGGCAGGGTGGACGTTGAACCAGAGAAAGGCCAGCAGCGCGCCGACCATGGTGAAACAGAAGGCTGCCAACCAGACCTGGCCCTGCAAGTAGGCGATGACGCCGTAACAGGCAAAGGCCACGGCCGCCAGCGAGCCGGCCAGCCCATCCAGGCCATCGGTGAAGTTGACGGCGTTGGACATGGCGACGATGATGAACGTGGCGATGGGAATCCACAACAGACCGGTGTCGATTCGCTCGATGACGCCGGGAATGGCTACACTGCGCAGATCGGTGGGACCAAAGTGCAGGACCAACGCAATTACCAGGGCGAAAACCACTTGCCACAAGGCTTTCGTGCGGGCCATAATCCCTTCACCGAACACTCGCTTGCTGCGGATACCTTCCAGGTCGTCGATTAAGCCCAACAGGCCGAAGGCCACCAGTGTGCCCATCGGGATCAGCACGGACTGGCCGATGAAATTCAGGCCCAGCAGGTTGGCGATGTTGAGCAGGCCGGTGATGATCAGCACCGGTATGATGACCATCAGCCCGCCCATAGTAGGCGTGCCCATTTTCATCTGGTGCGAGCCTGGCTCTTCTACCCTGATCTTCTTACCCATCTCATTGCGAATCAGCCAGTTGATCAGAGGGGGACCCCAGATCACGGCCAGGAAGAAGGTGATGGTGCCCAATGCCAGCGGGTAGGCCATGATCGACTAAGCCTCCCTCGCTGCCACCGATGTGGCGGTCAGGGCCGTCGCGATCTCGTCCATGCGCACGGCGCGCGATCCCTTGACCAGCACCACATCGCCCGGCCCCAAGATCGAGTGCAGCGCAGCCAGCGCAGCTTCGGCGTCGTCCAGGGCCAGCACCTTGTCGGGGGCAAGGCCAGCCGCCAGCGCTTCCTCGGCGATCAACTGTGCACGCTGGCCTACGGTGACCAGCAAGTCCACCACATCGGCTGCACGCACGCCGACTTTGCGATGCCCTTCCTCTTCATAGCTGCCCAGTTCCAGCATATCGCCTAGCACGGCGATGCGCCGGCCGTTGTGTACAGGCAGATCGGCCAGCAGGTTGAGTGCAGCCATGGTTGAGGCCGGACTGGCGTTATAGGTGTCATCCAGCAGGGTAGCGCCGTTCATCCCGCGGGCTGCAATCAACCGCAATTGCACGTCAAGCTGTTGCATGCCGCGCACGATCTCTTCCCAGCTCAGTCCCTCTACCAAGCCAACGGCCGCAGCGCGCAGGGCCGTGTGGACGCTGTGGCGGCCCAACAACGGCACGCGCACGTGCAAAATCTCGCCCTGATGGTGGAAGCGGAAGCGGATGCCTTCCAGCCCCTCACCTTCGATCTCGTCAGCCCACAGATCGGCGTTGGGGTTGAGCCCATACCAGAAAACCTGGGCGCGCGTCTGATGGGCCATGGCCGCCACCAGCGGCTCATCCAGGTTCAGTACAGCCACGCCATCGGCTGGCAGGGCCTGGACCAGCTCGGTCTTGGCCTGGGCGATGCGCTCGACTGTGCCCAGCCGCTCCAGATGCACCGGTCCGACATTGGTCACCACGCCGACCTGCGGCCGGGCGATACGGCAAAGCTGGGCGATTTCGCCCACATCGTACATGCCCATCTCCAGCACGACCCGCTGATGGTGCTCGTTCAAATCCAGCACTGTCAGCGGCAAGCCGATCTCGTTGTTCAGGTTGCCGCGGTTCTTGAGGGTCACGAAACGCTGGCGCAGCACCGCCGCGACGATTTCTTTGGTGGTTGTCTTGCCCACGCTGCCGGTGACGCCGATGACGCGCGGGTTGAAGCGGGCTCGCCAGGCCGCAGCCAGGCGTTGCAAGGCGTGGAGCGGGTCATCGACCAGAATACAGACCGGCTCGCCTGCGGGCAGCGCGGGCAACTGTCCCGGCTGACGAGCATCCACCAGCACGCCAGCCGCATCCACCGGCCGGCCAACCAAAGCCGCTTGCGCTCCCCGGCTGAAGGCATGGGCTACGTAGGCGTGGCCGTCGGTGCGCTCGCCGGGCAGCGCTACGAACAGGCTGCCAGGCCCGGCTTGCCGGCTGTCGACCACGGCGTTGGACAGGTGTATGGATGATTGGGTGGCTGGGGTATCGGAGAATTGGACTGCGCCAAAGCCCGACCCTGCGGCCGCAGCAAGCGAGGCGCCGTCTGGCGGCTGATATTCGCCAACCGCCATCTGCGCCGCGATCTGGATAATCTCAAGCAGAGTTAGCTTCATGGTCGGTGAGCGATCCCTTCCGGCGCCACCCGCAGCACAGGCAACAGTTGCGAGGATAGGCGGGCGAAGGTCGGGGCTGCTGTGCCGTCGGCCCAGGGATAGGCCTTGGGTTCGTCCAGCTTGACAAGAGCCACGAAGGCTGGTTCCTCGGCAGGTACGAAGCCGACAAAGGAATGGATTGTGGCGGTCGGGTGATAGCCGCCCTCGATGGCCACCTGGGCTGTGCCGGTCTTGCCGGCGACGGTGTATCCTGGAACGCGGGCAGCCGATGATCCATCCTCGATGACACTGATCATCATGTCAGTCACAGCCTCGGCGGCTGCGGGCCGGATCACCCTGCGAACCGGCGTCGTATCAGGCTGCGCCAGCCGCCCACGAAAGACCATGGTGTCTACCACGTGGGGCCGCACCAACAGTCCGCCGTTGGCGATGACACAGGTGGCCGCGGCCATCTGCAATGGGGTTACGGCCAGACCCTGACCAAACGCGTTGGTGGCCAGATCAGAGCGGCTCCACAGCTTATCGCCGGGCGCTTTCACGGCCCCGGGTCCCTCGTTAGCCAGGTCGATCTCCGTGAGCTGGCCGAAGCCAAAGCGTTGGATGTACTGGTAAAAGCGCGCCTCTTCCAGTTCCAGCGCTACCTGAGCGGTGGGAATATTCAACGACAGGACCAGCGCTTCTCTGACGGTGACTGGTCCGTAGCTACGCCGGTTGGAGTTGTAGATCTGCCGGTCACCGACTTCAATAGAGAGCGTGTCGGTCAGCACGGTATCCGGTGTGATCACGCCAGCGTCGATGCCAGCCGCCATGGTGACAATCTTAAACACGGAGCCAGGTTCATACTGCCTGCTAATGGCAGGGTCGGCCAGCACCTGAGTGTTGGTAGCGCCGTACTGGTTGGGGTCATAGGCGGGCAGGCTGGCCATGGCCAGGATGGCGCCTGTGCGCGGATTCATGACGATGATGGTGCCTGACTTTGCCTGGTACTGGCCGATGGCCTCGCTAAGCACGCGTTCTGTGATGTACTGCAAGCGCCGGTCGATGGTTAACACCAAGTCTTGGCCTACGTGCGAAGGCAGCACTTCTCGCCAGCCTTCTGGCAGTTGCCGGTAGAAAGCCTGGTTCTCTGGGTAGGAACTGAAGAAGGAGGATGACATGCTGCGCAGATAGCCATCATAGCGCTCCTCGACACCGTAATAGGCCCGCGGCTCACCGTTGACGAAACCCAGCAGATGCGCTGCCAGCGACCCCTGAGGATAGTAACGCACCGGCAGCGCTTTTGCTCCGATATCCAGCCGCTTCCAGCCGGCAATAGTCTCACCTGCAGCCTGCGAGCCCTGTCGCGTCAGCATAACGATCCCAGGCTCATGCTCCTGCAGCGCCCGCACCAACTCATCGGGCGTCAGACTCAGAGTTGGACCCAGCAACTCGACCAACTCGCCGGCCAACGCCAATTCGCTTCCTTTGGGGGTCAGGCGCGGCTCGATCCACACTTCCCAGCGAAAGGTGTCAAAAGCCAGCGGCACGCCGTTGATGTCAGTGATGGCGCCGCGATCCTGGCCTCTGGTTTGTCCGCTGGCCAGGGCAACTGAGCCTTTGCCTGATGCGGGTACAAACTCGTTGCGCTGCACTACCTGCCAGCGAACCAATTGCGTCACCAACAACACCAGCCCCAGCAGAAGCGCCAGGGCTACCAGGGCAATGCGTGTACGGGGGGAGGATGTTCTGGAAGTCACGGTATTGCTCTGTTAATCGCTTTGGAAGCGTTGAATGATGTTTTCGACAGCCTGGCTTACGTTCCAGCGCAGGTCGCGCAGCCGTTCTTGCAGATGGTCGCGCTGCAGCCACTCGGTCAACGTGGCGGGCTTGTCTTCTGCTATGACATCCTCCTGGCCAGCGGCAGGCTGCGAAACCGCCGTCGGGTTTTGCCCGGGCATGCTGAGATAGATCGCGCTGGTGGTTGGCCCCATGCCCAGCGCCTTGGCCCTGGCCTCCAGCGTGGCCAGATTCGACGCGCGCGCAATCTCTTGCAGCAGGGCTGCGTTTTCACGCTCCAAAACGGCTTTCTGCAGTTGCAGGTCGGCAATGCGCACCCTGGCGGCGTCGATCTGGCTGTTGGGCAAGACGTACAAGTAAAGCACGAACGTGACCAGGGCGATGCCCAACACGATCAGCACAGCCTGCAGGGTCTGCGAGGAGAGCGCGATGCGCCCTATGAGTCTTCGCTCAGGAGGCTGGTTGTGGGATTTTGGGAGAGCGGTGCTGTCCAGCATGGCAGAGAGTCCTGTCCTGAGAGTGTGGCGAAATTCGTCTGACTGGTGTTACAATTCTGCACTGATGGCCTGGCGATAGGACTACAAACGCTCCGCCACTCGCAGTTTGGCGCTGCGACTGCGGGCGTTGCGGGCAATTTCATCGGGTGAAGCCTCGATCGGCTTGCGGGTTATGATGCGCAGGATGGCCTTGTGGCCGCACTGGCAGACCAGCATTTCGGTCGGGCACAGGCAGTCTTGCGCCTCGCGTTGCATGAACTGCTTGACGATGCGATCTTCCAGCGAGTGGAATGAGATCACC
>JAAEKA010000688.1 GCA_014155705.1 Anaerolineae bacterium clx_CAG2
GCTGATCGGCCGCGCACCCTGCCCCTCAATGCTCTGTTAGCTGACCTGCCAGGCCAGCTCAACGGCGGCCTGGTGGTCGAAATCAAGCTGCCCTGGCCGGCCGAGACAGCCAGAGGCGGCCTGGCCCGTGTGGCCCGAACTCCGACCGATCAGCCCATCGTGGCTGCGGTCGCGCTGGTTGACGGCGACAGCCAGAGGCTGGCCGTGGGCGGCGTGACCACAACACCGCTGCTGCTGCGCCTGGAAGCGGCAGCCGAACTGGAGTCAGCGCTGAACGCGGCTCTGGAGGACGCCCCCCTGGTGTCTGATTGGCAAGGCAGCAGTGAATATCGACGCGAGATGGCACGGGTGCTCGGCCGCCGCGCGCTGGCCCAGGCGGCTGGCTAAAGCAGTTCTCCCACCATTCGATCCACGCGGCGCGCCAAAATTTGTTCACTGCGCTCGACCGACTGGGCTGCCAGCAGGCGGCGCAGGTCGGCGCGTTCGTCAGGATCAGTCGTGGCCAGCATCTGCACGGCCTGCTGCCAGACCTCCTCGCGCCAACGGCGGATCAGAAGCGCGGCCATGTGCTCGTCCAGCGGCCCCAATGCCCAGTCAACCACCCCCATCCAGCGGCTGTCGGGCGTCACGACCTGGTCCTGCACACTGTCCACGGTAGCCGCGATGATGGTGTTGACGTGGCAGTGGTCTTCGTAGCGTTGGCTGCGCTGTTCCGGGGAGAGCGTCGCCCATTCCGGCTCCAGCATGTCCACCAGGGTCAGCACTAAGTCGTAGTTGATGTGGGCGTTGATGCCCAGCAGCAGGTCCTGTAGAATCTGGGTCTGTTGCTGGGCGGCGGCGTCAAAGGCCAACCGCCAAACAGCGGGGGTGCGGGCGTCGTTCTGCTCGTAGGCATCTAACGCCAGGAAATAGTAGTCAGCGAAGTGGTGCAACAACTGCGCGACCCATCGGGGATCATGAAACTGGCTCTGATCGATGGCACGCAACGTGTTGCCAGTCATCAGGGCGTAGCAGCGCAGAAAAGCGCTGCGCTGGTCGGCCTGTTGCTCCCACTCCTGGGTCAACAGGTCCATGCGATCGAGTACTGGGACTGAATACTGCATGCTGCGCTTTCCAATCGGTAGGGAGTGACGCGTCAAAGCCGATCGGCCCACGCGTCACCCTGCTCAAGTCAGCCGCCAAAGCTCCAGCGCGTGGCGCTGCGCACAAAGTCACTCTCCAGCCAGCCAAAGGCGATCTTTGGCCGCAGGGCGATGAAGGGACCTTGCGGCGAGGGCGGGTCGGGGCGAAAGCCGTCGTATTTGGCAGTGTAGTGGTCGGCGATGCGTTGCCAAAGGACTGGGTCCACGTCGGTCAGCCACTGGGCCTCCCCTTCCAGGATCACCACGTCGTCGCCGCTCTCCAGATGCACCACCAGGGCGGGATTGGCGGCCAGGTTACGGGCCTTGACCGAGCCGGCGCCGGTGCCGAAATAGAGCACATCATCCAGCCACACGCCCCAGACTGGCGCGGCGTGGGGACGGCCGTCGGGCCGGGTGCTGCCGATCCAGTAGTTGCGTGCTGCAGCTAACTGCTGGCTGGCAAAGCTCCACGGTAGCAGCCCATCCAGATCGCTGCTGATGCCATAGTCTTGCATCGCAGGCCGCTGCGCCAACGGTTCAGAATCGGGTAGGACGGATAGGCTCATGCTCACACTCCACTAAAGCGCACAAGGATATTGGCGCGGACGCCGGTATTTTGCGACCAAAACGCCACGATCTGGCCATCGGTGGCCGATGAAAGGCTGACGGTCAGCGTCACGATCCAGGTTCCACTGCCGCCAGGCACGGCGACGGACGTCTCGCTGAACAGCACGGCGCCATCGCGACTGAGGGCTTGCACGACCACAGCGCCCTGCTGGACACCGCTTGCTGTTCCGATCACACTAAAGGTGCGCGGCAGGGTGATGTTCGGCGGTGGGCTGGTGATAGCAATGGTCGCGCCGGCTGGCTGTTGTCCGTAGATCACGTTGACCCGGACGGGGGCGACGTTGGACTGGGGCGAGGACGCCTCGACGAAACCGGGCGTGCCTGGCGGCACGTTGACCGTCAGAGTCGCTGTCCACGTGCCAGCGCCGCCTGCGCCCACGTTCGGCCCTTGCAGGGTGACCGCCTGGCGGGCAAGCTGTGCGCCGGCGCTGGTGAAGGCCGTGACCACCACGTTGCCCTCGAACAGACCTGCACCCGCACCTGTTGCCGTGAAGGTCGGGTTGACTACCTGATTGGCCAGGGGGGATGTGATGGAAAGGAATCGTTGCGAAGGCGGCGTTGGTTGTGGCGTCGGTTGGGGTGTCGGCTGCGTTGGAACAGGCGTCACCAGTCGCTGACCCGCGTAGATGCGCCAGGGATGGCGAATGCCATTGCTGACGGCCAGATGCTCTACACTGGTGCAAAAGCGGCGCGCGATAGAGAAGAGCGTATCGCCAAGAACCACCGTATAGATGTTACCATTCAGCGGTCCCATGGCGTGCGGAATCGGACCCAGGTTGCAGGGCGCCGGCTGCGGCGGCTGTCCTCCGCATTGGTTCGGCACTTGTAGTACGGTCCCTGATCGCAGCACGTTAGGGTTCGGCCCGATCACCGCCTGGTTTATGTGGTAGATCTGCTGCCAGGTGGTGCAAAACTGGCGCGCAATGCTTGACAGCGTGTCGTTGGGCTTGACCACGTAGGCCACGGTCTGGGCGCTACCAGAGGCCGCCACCGGAGCCGCCAGCACGCCCGCCAGCATGGCAACAATCAGTATTATGAACAGTAAACGCTTCATAGCTTACCTCGCTGGGAACCTGCCGCCGATTTCTGCTACGCCTGCACAGATTATACCACACACCCGTCCAACATAACGTAACCGTCCGGGCCGGATTGTTCGATCACAATCCGGCAGATTGTTTTACGGCCAACCTGTATTCTCCCGTAAAATGGCTACCCAGGCCGGTCGTAGCACAGGAACAGTTGGCCCAGGCCATCCAGGCCAACGGCGTCGTGGTAGGCGCTGTGCAGGCGCATGCCCACGGCCGGCGCCAGCAGTGGTCCCTCGACAATGCTGGAGAAGGGATCACCGCCTAGCAGACGGTTGGCCAGGGTCAGGTAGAGCCGGTCCAATATGCCGGCCGCCAACAGCAAGTGCAGCACCTTGGGACCGCTGGCCGAGTAGATCGCCCGGTAACCCAGTTCGGCCATGGCCTGCACCAGCCGATCGCCCGTGACGCTGGCTTCGCCTGCTGTCACGACCTGGCCGGCATGGGCCTCCAGTTCTCGCACCCGCTGTGGGTCGGCCTGTTCGGTGGTGAAGATCACCACCCGCCGGCCGCCAGTTAGCAGCGTCTCAGGGATGGGAAAGTCCAGGCTGGCGCTGATCACAGCAATGTCGGGCTGTGCGGAGAGGCCGTGCTGCACGCGCCACTGAGCCAGATCAGCGAACTGCGGATCGTCGTAGACGCGCAGGATCTCCTGAGCGTGGCCGCTGGCATAATCGCGCAAGTAGCGGCCGCTGCTGATCACCACGTCGGCCTGGACAGCCAGCTCCTGGAACAGCCGCCAGTCGCGACTGTTGGCCACCTGCTTGGGCACCACCAGCCCGGAGCCGGTCGCCCCAGGCACAGCGATGCGGCCGTCCAGGCTGGCGACGAAGTTGGCGTAGACCCACGGTCGCCCCCGCTGGACCGCCTTCTGCCGCACGTCGTGGCCCAGGTAAAGCCCTTGCAACGGCAACTCTTGCGGAGGCAAGGGGTAAAGTTGAGTGACGTCATTCATGATTTACTTCTTCTTGTTCACACTCGCACCGGCTCCACCTGCCAGATTTCCTCGCAGTACTGACGCATGGATCGATCGGAAGAGAAGAAGCCGCAGCGGGCGCTGTTGAGGATCGACATGCGCGTCCAGCCTTCGGGATCGACATAGTAGTCGTGCGCTGCTTGCTCAGAAGCTCGCACGTAGTCCGTGTAGTCGGCCAGCAGCAGGAAATCGTCCCGCGTCAACAGCGAGGCCACGATAGGCTGGAACAGCTCGCGGTTGCCGTTGGAAAAGGCGCCGGCAGCGATGGCGTCAATGGCGCGCTTCAACTCGGCGTTGGCGCTGTAGTATTCCAGCGGATTGTAGCCGCTGGCCTTGAGCGCCATCACCTCTTCGGTGGTCAAGCCGAACAGGTAGAAATTCTCCGCGCCTACCAACTCCCGGATCTCCACGTTGGCGCCGTCCAGCGTGCCTACAGTCAGTGCGCCGTTGAGTGCAAACTTCATGTTGCCCGTGCCCGAAGCCTCCTTGCCGGCCATGCTGATCTGCTCAGAGATGTCGGCGCCCGGATAGATGCGCTCGCCCTTGGAGACGTTGAAGTTAGGGATAAAAACCACCTTAAGCCGGCCGGCCACATCGGGATCGTCGTTGACCACTTTGGCGATATTGTTGATCAGTTTGATGATCAGCTTTGCCATCTTATAGCCGGGCGCAGCCTTGGCGCCGAAAATGAAGGTGCGCGCAGGAATGTCGATAGTCGGATCAGCCTTGATGCGCTGGTAGAGGGTGATGATGTGTAATGCCTTGAGCAACTGGCGCTTGTACTCGTGCAGGCGCTTGACCATCACATCAAAGATTGAGTTGGTATCCACCTCGATGCCGCTATAGCGCTTGATCAGCGCGGCCAGCTCAGCCTTGTTCTGCTGTTTGATTTCACGCCAGGCGGCGCGGAAGTCAGGGTCATTCACAAAAGCCTCCAGGTCACGCAGCCGCTCCAGGTCATTGAGCCAGCCCGGCCCCAGCTTGTCGTCGATCAGCGCACACAGCCGCGGGTTGCCCAGGCGCATGAAGCGCCGCGGGGTAACGCCGTTGGTCTTGTTGTTGAACTTCTCCGGCCACAACCCGGCGAAATCGCGCAGGGTGAACTCAGCCAACAGGCGCGATTGCAGCGCAGCCACGCCATTGACCGAAAAGCTGCCCACCGTAGCCAGATGCGCCATGCGCACCCGCCGCTCCGAACCCTCACGAATGATGGACATGGCCGCGATCCGGCCGGCCTCGCCAGGGAAGGCCGCGGCCACTTCGTTGAGAAAGGCGGCATTGATCGCGTAGATGATCTCCAGGTGGCGCGGCAGCAGACGTTCGAACAAGCTGACCGGCCACTCCTCCAACGCCTCAGGCATCAGGGTGTGGCAGGTGTAGGCAAAGCTGCGTCCTGTGATTTCCCAGGCAACGCCCCAGTCCAGTCCCTCCTCGTCCACCAGGATACGCATCAGCTCGGGGATGCCGATCACTGGATGGGTATCGTTGAGTTGAATGGCGACCTTGTCAGGAAAACTGGTCCAATCGGTGTTGCGAAAGCGGAAGCGGCGGATGATGTCGCGCAGCGAGGCAGCCACGAAAAAGTACTGCTGACGCAGACGCAGTTCCTTGCCCTGAGTCGTCGTATCGTTGGGGTAAAGCACCTTGGTGATGTTCTCGGAGTAGACCTTCTGCTCCACGGCCCGCTCATAATCACCCTTGTCGAAAAGCTGAAAATCGAACTCGCGCGTGGCCCTGGCGCGCCACAGGCGCAGGATGTTGACCGTCTCGGTCTCGTAGCCGGGCACCAACATATAGTTGGGTTCACCCATCACCGTTTCGTCGGGGAGCCAGCGTACCCGCTGTCGGTCCTGCTCATCGATGTAACGCTCAGTATGGCCGCCAAAACTGATCTCGACCATGTCGTCGGGCTGGGCAAATTCCCACGGGGTGCCGTAGTACAGCCAGGTGTCGGGGCTCTCCACCTGCCAGCCATCCTGAAATGCCTGCTCGAAGATGCCATACTCATAGCGGATGCCATAGCCCACAGCCGGGATGTCCAGCGTGGCCAGCGAATCCAGGAAGCAGGCAGCCAGCCGCCCCAGACCGCCGTTGCCCAGGCCAGGCTCATGATCCAGGTGGACAAAATCCTGCAGGCGCAGGCCGCTGCGCGCTGCCACCTGAGTAGCCAGATCCCATGTCCCTGTGTAGAGCATGTTCTGAGTCAACTGCCGGCCCAACAGATACTCAGCAGACAGGTAGTAAACAAACTTGGGGTTGGCCGCAAAGTGGGCTTCGGTGGTCTTACGCCGCCGTTCCATGAGGTAATCGCGCACGGTAAGGGATAAGGTCTGATAGACATCCAGGTCGCTGGCCGACTGCGGCGTGGTGCCGCGCGCGTAGTAGAGATTGTCGAGAAATGCCCGCTCGAAAGCTTCTACACTGCGTCCCATACGGCTATGGCTCGGATCGTTTGACATGTTGGAACCTCCTCGCTCAGGCGCTGGTTACGATAGAATAATCGTGACAGACAACACGCCACTCATCTCTCTGAGTGGCGTGTTGTCAATTTCAACTTGCAACTTCGTCACTGTCAGCGCCGGCCTTGTTCGGCGTTGCAAGTTGCATCGATTGATTGTCTCCCGTGCACTGTGCTAATCTACTCACAGTGACTTAGCCCTTGCCAAACAGCTTGTCGCCGATCTCGGTCCACTTGCCCTTGGCCCAGGTGACGGCCTTAGCGGCGATGACAGCGGCATGGGCTGAGGCATGAGTCTTCTCCACGTAATCCCAATTGACCACATTCCACCAGGCTGCCAGATAGTCGGCGCGCAAGTTCTGATACTTCAGGTAATAGGCATGCTCCCATACATCGACGCCCAACAGCGGCACCAGCCCCTCGGAGATGGGATTGTCCTGGTTGGGGGTGCTGGTGATGCTCAGCTTGCCCTCGGAGTTCATCACAAGCCAGGCCCAGCCTGAGCCGAATCGGGTCATGCCAGCCTTGTTGAACTGATCCTTGAAAGCATCGAAAGAACCAAACGCGTCCACGATCTCCTCGGCCAGCTTGCCGCTGGGGCCGCCGCTGGCGTTAGGCCCCATGGAGGCCCAGAACATGCTGTGGTTGGCGTGGCCGCCGCCGTTGTTGCGCACAGCCATGCGGATATCCGCTGGTACGCTGTCGAGGTCAGACAGCAATTCCCACACACTCTTGTCCTGCAACTCAGGATGGCTGGCCAACGCGGCATTGACGTTGTTTACGTAAGCCGCATGGTGCTTGCCGTGGTGGATCTGCATGGTGCGCGCGTCGATGTACGGCTCCAGCGCGTCGAAATCATAGGGAAGCTGGGGTAAAGTGAAAGCCATGGTTGTTACACTCCTTTGGTGTTATAGGGTTTAATGCCAGGGCTGGCAGGCTGTGTTCCAGCAGCCCTGGCGTTGGTCACTGTTGAATGTTCAGCGAGGCTCGATCGGCGAGACGTCCACCGTCAAACGTTGTGAGGTCTGGCCGTTGCCGAACGCGTCCAGCCGGTACTCCTGCAAGCCTGGCTCAGAGGGGCAGTCTTCCACGAAGCTATTGGGATTCCAGTTGTTCAGGATGATAGTGGCGCCGCGTGTCAGGTTGACGTTGGCGGCGTTGCTGGTGCTCCAACTCAGAGTCACGCACTGACCGATCATGATCTGGTTGGTGTTGACGGTAAAAGAGTTGATGGCCGGTCCAGGTTGTTGGTTGACCACCGTCACTGTCACCTGGCGTGTTTCCTCGCCGCCGTCCTGGCGCACGACTCGCAGGGTGTATGGGGTGGTGCCGCCGGGGCAGACCTGCTGCGTCCCCTGACCAGCTACACCCCGTCCGTCCAGGAAGACTGCACGCACATTCTGCACGTCCCAGCGCAGGGTAGTACACTGACCGGCGTTGATGGTGGCGTTGTCGACCCAGAAGTTGATACTGGGACCAGGCGGTGTGCCCTGGACATTGATGGTGATTGTGAAATCGGACGCCTTGTTGTTGCGGTCGAAAACCCGCAGCGTGTAGGTAGTCGTCGCCGTGGGGCAAACACTGCGCGCGTCATGTCCGCCCACGCCCTGCTGGTTGCCGCCATCGATGAAGAAGACCGCGTTGATATTGTCCACATCCCAACGCACGGTCGTACACTGGCCTGCGTTGATCCAGGTAGAGTCGGCGCGCAGGTTGGGGTTGATGCCGGGCGGAGGTGGGGGCGGCGGAGGCGGTGGATTCGGGTTAGGCACCTGAACGCCTACCCAAACTACCTCGCCAAAGGAGCGCCCCGTGTTGTCACGCATCTTCCAGAAGCCCTGGTAGGCGCCATATTCAGTCGGCGCGCGCAGGTTAGCAGCGATATCCACCGTCTGGCCCGGCTGCACCCGCCGTCCAATGTCCACGGCTGCGCCGCCCATATCTGCCCCGGGGCGATTGCCCTTCAGGAAACTCAACTGGTAATCGGCTTCCCACGCGCAGGTGCCGCTGTTGCGCACGCGCCAGCGCTTAGTGAACTGCTGGCCGGGCGCCATGACGGGCGGCGCCGTCATGTTTTTGTCGTCGTAGTTCAAGTCGGCCACGTAAGCCATGCCGAAGACACATGGGGGTGGGCCAGGGGTAGGCGTTGGAGTGGCGGCCGGGGTTGGCTGCTGATCGCCGCCGGCTGGCGGCGCTGTCGGACGCACCCCCAGATAGAGGGCGGCCAACTCGGCGAAGGTGCCATCCTTCTGCGTCTGCAAGAGCGCCTCGTTGAATTGATCGATCAGCGTAGAGCCTGACCGCGCTGCGATGGCGTACTGTTGGCGGTTGAAATTCTCACCCACAACCTTGAGGTCAGCGAAGCGCCGCCCGAACTGCTGAGCGGGCAGCTTGCCCATCAGCGCCACATCGATCTTGCCATTGCGCAGATCGCGGATCATGGAGGTGGTGTCCTCAAAAGCCATCAGATTGACCTGCGGGCTCAGGCCGGCGTCGATCACGCTCTGCTGCACCCAGGACTGATAGGTGGTGCCGCGCTGCACGCCCACCTTCTTGCCCGCCAGATCGGTCGCCGAACGCACCGTGTCTGTATAGGTGGTACGCGCCAGAGCCGCGTCCTCACCGATATAGTAGAGATTAGTAAAATCAACGATCTGCTCCCGATCATGGGTGACCGAGATGGCGGCGATGGCTGCATCCACCTGGCGCAACTGCAATGCATCCAACAGGCCGTCGAAGGCGAAGTCATTGAACTCCACCTCGACCCCCATGCGCCTGCCCAGTTCCTGCATCAGCGCAATGTCGAAGCCATCCAACTGGTAGTTGCTGGAATAGAACTCGAAGGGTTCATAGTCAGCGGCCGTGCCGACGACGATTTTGCCAGCCCGCTGGACGCGCATCCAGTCATCCCCGGCCTGCGCGTTAGTCCCTGCCTGTGGCGAGGGGGCCGCCAAAGCAGGCAGCGCCAGCATGATGGCCAGCGCCAGCGCCAACAGACTAAGGAACACAAGACGCCGTGTTCTGCTCATGGTTCTTCTCTCCTTGCAAGGCAACAGGCGAGGTGATCGAATGTTTCTATTCTACCACGCTATTCATTGTACAAAAAACAGGCCAGGGTGCGCAGTGATCTTTCTTCCGGTAATGATCAGACAAGTCGCGCTACAAAAAACACTCGCGCATCCGTTTCGGGGATGTGCGAGTGTCGTTTTGTAGCGCATACGCTTCGAGAAGCTGCTGTGTGCGTCGTCAGGCTTACTCAGCCGGCTGGCCAGCCAGACGTTCAGCCAGACGCTGCTGGGCTCGCTCTTTTAGCTCGTCGTAGTTCACCTCGCGCATAGGCGGAGCTTGCACGATATCGACCAAACGCTCGATATCGATAGCCGCCAGTTGCTCATAGGTGGTGATGCCAGCCTCGTACAGGCGCTTCTCGAAGGTCTTGCCGATGCCGGGCAGCGCCTCAAAGTCATCTACGTGGTCGCCATCCCAGAGCAGGCCGACCGTGTTGGTCTGCTTGGCCCACTCGTAAGCGTCGGCGCGCGTCTCTTCGAAGTCGATACGTGAACGCTGCAAATCGGGAATCTGCAAGGTCTCCTGCATATCGGCGTCAGGCAGGCTGGCCAGTTCCCAATAAGTGCCAACGCCAGCCTTGTACAGCCGCTGTTGGTAAACCGAGCCAATCCCCTTGACGTCGGTAAGGGCCTGAATGCGCGGCGAGAACACTGGCTGCACACCAGCCACGATCGCAGCGCTGGCAGCGCTGGTCTTGATCTGTGGCAGCCTGCTCAGTGTCTCGGACACGGTCGAGGCAGCATCAAAGCGCAGCGCAGCGCTGCGCAGGGCATCGACCTGGCTCAGGTCCTCTTCCATTTCCTCGATCTGTTCCTGCAAGGCGCTGCGCTCTTCGGCCACACTAGCTACTTGTTGCTGTAGCGCCTCCAGTTGGCTGCGCACATCGGCCAACTCGACCTCACGGCCTTGCAGGCTGGTCAGCAGTTCTTCTTTGCTCAATGCGATGCCGTCGCGCTCAGCCTCAAGCTCGCCTAGCTGCGCGCTCAGCGCCTCCATCTCGACGCTGCGTTCGCCAAGTTGAGCCTCCAGATCTGCTTTGGCGGCAGTCAACTCAGCAAGTTCGGCCTGCAATGCTGCTGCATCCGCGCCGCCCACAGACAGATCGTCGATCTGCTTCTGCAAGGCGAGCACCTGCTCGTTGGCCGCAGTCAACGCCTCTTCTTTGTCTCTGATGGCAGCAATGGCTGCGGCGCCCGCGCCCACAGCTCCGAGCTTGACTGCCTTTTCGCCGAGAACCCGTTGCGATTCCTCGTCGATCTGAGCCAAGTCGGCTTGAGCAGTTTCTAGTTGCGCCTGAGTAGCTTGCAGGGTCTGCTCCAGTTCAGTCTGCGCGCTGATGGCGGCATCCAACTGCGTCTGCAGGCTGGCTACTTGAGCATTCAACGACTCGATCTGAGCCGTAAGCGACTGGATTTGAGCCTGCGCCTCGGCCTCGGCCTGCTCCTTGAGCGCCAGCGCAGCCTCCACGCTGGTCACCTGGGAGGCGAGCTCGTTGACCTGACCCTGAAGATTCAGTGCGTAGTCGTTGTAGCTGGCCAACTGGCCTGACTTCTCATCCAGCGCGGCCTCCAAAGCCGCCTTCTCCTGGCTGATCCCGTCCAGTTGAGCCTGGAGTTCCGCCCGGCTACGGGTGTTGCGATCGACCAGCGCAGCTACACCCGTTACCAGGGAAGTCAGTCCGATAGCCTTCACAGCGCCCACTGCGCCTTCTCCAGCGTCGCCTTCAACGGCATCGCCTTCAGCTACGTCACCTTCAACTACGTCACCTTCAACTACGGCGATAGTCTCAGGCTGGGGCAAATCCTCGGCCGGAACGATCTCCTGCAGACGACTCACCGCTTCCTGCATCTGACCCTGAAGATCGCCCAACAGGCTATCGCGCTCGCCTATCTGCTGCTCCAAGCCGGCCGTGAGAGCCAGGGCCGCGGCAAGTTGCGCCTGCACGTCAGCAGATTGGCTGTTAAGGGCTTCGATTTGAGCGTTAAGCTCCGCGATCGCCTGTTCTTTTTCGCTCAGGGTGCTTTCCAGGCTGCCCTTTTGCTCCTCGACCGAAGCCAGCAGCTCGCTGGCTTCCGCAGCCTCGCCGCTTCTCTGCTGGCTCATTTCGACGGCAGCAGCCACACCGGCCGCCAACGCGCCCAGGCCCAGCATCTTCGGCGCAGCGCTGCGGGTCGCAATTTCGCCGTCCTCACCTGCCTCTTCTGGCGGCGCTACTTCGCCCATCTCCGCGGCGGGCGCTTCCTCGTCGGCTGGAACGATCCGGGCGAGCACGTCATCGGGCAGTACCATGCGCAATTGCTGGCCCACACTGTCGATCTGCTGGTACAGCTCAGCCAACTCGCCCTCGCGCGCCACAAGCTGCTCTTCGGCCGCGGCCTTGGCAGCCAACGTTACATCCAGCTCGCCTTGCAGCGCGACCGTCTGCTCTTTGATCTGCTCAATTTGAGCGTGCAGCCCTTCGGACTCTGACTGCAAGCTCTCGACCTGGGTGTGCAGATCCTCCAGCGACTGCTCCTTTTCACCCAGATCAGCCTCCAACGCTACCCTGGCCGAACTGGCTGCCTCCAACTCACCCTGAAGGGTGGCGGCGCGGGTGTTCGCCTCGTCCGCCAATGCTTCGCTCTGTTGGTTGCGCTCAACCAAGGCCGAAGCAGCCGCTGCCAGCGCACCCAGCCGCATAGCGCGACGCTGGCGCGAGTCCTGCGTCTGATCATCGGATGGGGCAACAGGCATCTGCGCCTGTACATCCTCAGGCAGAGCCGCCAGGAAGTCGGCGCTCAGGCCGGCCAGTTGCTGCTCGATATCGGCCAGTTCGGATTGGCTGGCTCGCAAACCATCTTCGGCCTGGGAGCGGGCCAGCGAGATACTGTCCATTTCGGCCTGCAACGTTTCCAGACGCGCGGCCAAAGCTTCTGTTTCGGGCGAGGGCTGCGTTTCCGTCTCCTCAGCCGCTAACAGGGCGACCTGCTCGTTCAAGGATTGGATGAGCTGGTCACGCTCGACCAATTGGCCGCGCAAATCGATACGTTCGTCCTTCAGCAGCTCTATCTCAGCGCGCAGTGAGCCGAAGTCAGGAAACGTAGCGCCCGTAGTGGCGGCCTCGACCCACTCGGTGGGTAGGGCCGACACAATCGCCATCAGGCGACGGTTCTCCTGGTTGCTCTTCTCCAGAGCAGTGGCCAGCTCGGCGCCGGCTGATGTCAGGAAGCTCAGGCCCGCGCGCATTGCCGGCATGTCAGCGGGATCAGCCCTGGAAAGGATCTCGCTGACGGGTCGCGCTTCACCTGAAATGTCTGCGGGTTGGGGCAAGGTTTGCATGTATGTCCTCCTACGCCGGACGTGAGGCTATCAATGGCTGGATCAACCTGACCGTTTGATAGCATGAAAGGCAGGTGGTCTGGTGCAGCCCAGATCAGTGCGTGGACCCCTTGCCCGCTCTCATTGCCTCCAACTCAGCCGTCAACGCAGCGATCCGATGGTTGGCCTGTGTGAGGGAGTCCTCTTTCATGCGTAGCATGGTGGTGGTCATCAAGGCTAGCTCACCAGCCACCTCGCCGCGTGCATTCTGCAGCTTGTTCTCCAGGCCCGAGTTCACGGTGCTCAGAGAGACCACATCGCGGCGTAGCTCGGCCAACTCTGTCTGAGTCGCAGCCAACATGCTCTGATGATCCATCAGCTCACGCTGCAGCTTAACGGCTCGCAGGTAAGCTTCGTTGAGCGCCACCTCTTTGTTCGCCATAGCTTCGGCCGAAGCAGCCAGCTCTTGTTTGGCAGCTCCCAGATCGACTTCGGCCGTCTCCAGGTTGATCTTGTAGGCATCGCGCTCTTGCTGCGCCCGCTCGAACTGAGCGAACAGGCCGGCGTAGTCAGCGCGCAGTTGCTCGTTCAGACCCTGGATCTGCTCGATCTCACGGGAACGCTCCAGCAGGCCCTCATCCAGAGCTGACCTCTGGCTGGCCGTAGCCTCCAGATCAGCCTGTAGCGCGGCAATCTGGCCCTGAGCCGTATTGTAGCGCACCTGTTGGGTAGTCAAGTTGGTCTGCGCCTCCTCAGCCTGTTGGCGCGCTTCCTTGACTGCCTTGTCACTGCTGGCCAGCTTGCTGCTGAGATCGGCCGCACGTGCTTCAGCTTGCTTGATGCGACCATTCAGCGGCAAGTAGAAAAAGAGCCAGCCCAAAATCAGGCCGATGACGCCACCGATGAGCAGGGGCTGCCAGTAGGTGGAGAGCCAGGTCGAAATGTCCATTGTTGCCTCCTTGCGAAGAAGAGTGTAGTGAGGAAAAAACGTGAAGACAGCAACGTATTATATTCACAATCCCTTCAATGTAAAGTGGACTTGAACATCATTCGTTGCGTGTCAGTTCAGGCCGAAACGATTGTTAAATCAGCGGAGTCAGCGCTCCCACACCAGTCATCTCCGCCGAGTTCAGGTTGTTGCGTCTGCTCTCCTCGCCGTCGACAAAGTACTCAGGGGCATCCTCGACGACCTGGGTCAGCGCCTCCGACGGCACCATGAACTGATACACCGAGCCGCCTGCGTTGGCCAGTTGCGCCGCCGTTGGGGCCATCTCGAACTCGTCAACAGCCGCAACGACGCCAACCTTGCCAGCATCCAACTTGGAGCCGATCTCCTGTATCGCAGCTTCGTCCAGGTTGAACGACTTCTTAAAGAAAGAGCCGAGTACGCCGCCCAGGGTGCCGCCGCCCACGGCTGCGCCCAACAGGGAGACAGGCCCCAGCGCGGCAGCCACCACACCCAGAACCGCGCCAACGGCGATGCCACGCCCCGTTCTGCGCGGCACATGCGTCTTGATCTCGCCTTCTTCCTTGTAGACCAGGCCGATGGCGCCCAGCTTCACCTCTTTGTTGGCGTGATCCCAATCTTTCAACGCGCTGGCGGCCGTCTCTGCAGCCTCCTTGCTGGAATAGAAGGCCATAACCACATGTTCGTTCTTGTTGCCAGACATCAGGGACTCCTTGTTTCGGGCATGACAGATACGCTGGGCAGGCTGGCAAGGTTCACCGGCTCACCCTATTCATTATGATAACACAAAGCCGGGAACGGCACAATGGTCCATAGGTACCAGAAATGGTGCAAAACATGCACTGTTCGATCACGGATCAGTACGGCCAAAAAGACGACGCGCCGCATGGCCACGCCCGCAGCGATCCTGATGCTGACAAAAATCCCGGTCCCGACGATGATGCAGCCCAGCCCCATCATCGTCGCGCCAAAGACGCCCAACTCTCGCTGCAATTGCTGCATGGTACCCTCAGAAACAACAGCGCCCGCACGGTCAACTGCTGCCAGTGAAGCCGTGCGGGCGCTGAGTCACGTTTCGGCGCTTCTGCCGAAGTGTTATCTGGTTCTACAAGTATTAGCGAGCGCCGCTAAAGACCAGGACAGTCGCCCCACCGCCGTTGTTGAACGTGAGGTTAGGGCCGCTGATCTGATAGGTAGCCGCGCTGCTCAGCGCCTGGTAGAAGGCGGTCTCCTGTTGCATTACCTCGGGCGAACAAGCGATCTGGGTACCTGCCGGGTAGCTGATCGTGACGTTGTTGCCGTTGGTGGTATAGGTGGCGTTGAAGGTATTGCAACCGCCGTTGCCGCTGACCTGGCCATTGTCGAAAGTTGCGTTGATCTGTGTGCCGGGGATCAACGACTGGCCGTTCAGTTGCGTCAGGTTCCAGAAGCCCACCAGCGGCGGCGTCTCAGGCGCCGGCGTGTTGGTCGGCTGCGGCTGGATCACCTGCAAGCGGGCGTCCTGCGACACCATCGTGCCGGCCGCGTTGAAGGCCTGAAGCTGGTAGGTGATCGTGCTGGCGTTGCCGGGGCAGTCCTGCACGGAGCTGTTGACCGGGCCATTATCCTGGATGATCGTGCCGTCTCGGAAAAGGCGGGTGAAGGCCGTGCCGCCGCCCGTGCTCCAGGCCGCAGTCGTACACTGACTCAGGGTAATCTCGCCCGGCTGAACTGAGAAGCTGCTGATCACCGGCTGTGGC